>CAYYOF010000018.1:38774-47450 GCA_964473185.1 uncultured Marinosulfonomonas sp.
CGGGCCATTTTGGCCGAGCCCCCCGCAGAGTCCCCTTCCACGATGAACAGCTCTGTGCCCTCGCGGGTTTTGCTGGAACAATCGGTCAGCTTGCCGGGCAGGCGCAGCTTTTTAGTCGCGGTTTTGCGGGCGGTTTCCTTTTCAGCGCGGCGTTTCAGGCGTTCTTCGGCCCGCAGCACTAGGTAGTCGAGGATTGCACCGGCGGATTTGGTATCGGCCGCCAGCCAGTTGTCAAAATGGTCGCGGACCGAGTTTTCAACCATCTTCTGCGCGGATTCATTGGACAACCGATCCTTGGTCTGGCCAACGAATGACGGGTTGCTGATGAACACGGACAGCAGGGCACAGCCGCCGGTGGTCAGGTCATCGCGGTTGATCGAGGCCGCTTTGCGGTTGCCGACCAATTCGCCGTAAGCGCGGATGCCTTTTAGAACGGCGGTCCAGAACCCGCCCTCGTGCGTGCCGCCATCGCGGGTGGGGACGGTGTTACAATAGCTCTGGATGAAACCGTCGCGCGACGGGGTCCAGTTGATCGCCCATTCCACCGATCCGGCTTCGCCGAATTTCTCGCCAAACCCGACTTTGCCAGCGAATGCTGCGTCGGCGTAGGTGGCAGCGTCCCCCAGAACTTCGCCAAGGTATTCGGCCAGACCACCAGGGTAGTGGAACGAGGCCTCCATCGGGATGTCGCCATCCGCCACGGCGGATTTCCAGCGGATTTCAACGCCGGAAAACAGGAACGCCTTGGATTGCACCAATTCGTACAGGCGGGAGGGTTTGAATTTCAACTCGCCAAAGATTTCAGGGTCGGGGTGGAAGGTAACAGTGGTGCCGCGCCGGTTGGGGGCGGCACCGATTTTTTCCAATTTACCCAGCGGCAACCCGCGCGAAAACCGCTGTTGGTATAGGATGCGGTTGCGGGCAACCTCGACCACCATGCTGTCGGATAGCGCGTTCACCACCGAGGAGCCGACCCCGTTCAGCCCGCCCGAAGTGGCATAGCTGTCGCCGGAAAACTTGCCGCCCGCGTGCAGGGTGCAAAGGATCACCTCGAGCGCGGATTTGTCGGGGAATTTCGGGTGTGGATCGACGGGGATACCACGGCCATTGTCGCGGATGGTGACGGAATAATCTGCGTGCAGTTCGATCTCGATCCGGTTGGCGTGGCCTGCCACGGCCTCATCCATCGAATTGTCCAGAACCTCGGCCACAAGGTGATGCAAAGCACGGCTGTCGGTGCCGCCGATATACATACCGGGGCGTTTGCGCACGGGCTCCAGCCCCTCAAGCACTTCGATCGAGGAGGCGTCATAGGATTTCTCGGGCTTATCGCCCGAAAGAAGGTCGTCTGCGGACATGCTGCTGCTCTTGTTGGTTTTGTTGCAGCTTATACTAATGCAGGTGGGGAAGGCGGGGCAATGGCGGAATGCGATATGTTAGGAAGCATCTGCCACATATGGCTCCAGACTTGCCTTGAAGATCTCGATAAATTCCAGCGTGACCATCGATATCGGGGTGTGGATGGGTTGTAGCAGGGTCAGGTTGTGGCTGACTTGGGGGCGGAAGGGTTTGATGATCAGCCCGCGGCCCTCATAGGCGCGGGCGTCCAGCTCGCTGACCACAGAAACGCCCGCCCCTTCGGCCACCAGCATGCAGGCGGCGTTGAATTGGCGCACTTCGATCAAGGATGGCAGGGTGATGCCGCGGGTTACGAACTGTTCTTCCAGCGCGCGGAAAAACTGGCTGTCGCGCCGCGTGTGGATCATGCGTTCATCGGCCAAATCCTCGGGCCAAACCTCGGATGCCGTGGACAAGGGGTGATCTGTTGGCAGGATACAAACGGTGCGCATGTTCACCGGTTTGCTTTCAACCGCCGGATGGCCGGCAAACCCTTCGGTGATACCGAAATCATATTGCTCGCCGATGATCCATTCCAGAATGCGTTCGGGGCGATCCGGTTCAATGGTGACGGTGACCCCGGGGCGTGATTTCAGAAACTTTGCCACAACGCCGGGCAGGTGGCTGGTGGCGAACCCGGGCAGACAGGCGATGCGCAGGTGGCCCGCCTTGCGTTCGGTCAGATCTTTGGTTAATTCCTCGATGTGGGAAAGACTGTCGAGCAGCCTGTCAACTTCGCCCAGCAGATAGCGTGATTCCTGCGTGGGAATCAGTCGCCCGTCACGCCGCTGGAACAACTCAAACCCGACCTCAACGGCGAAATGGGACAAAAGCCGACTGACAGCGGGCTGCGAAACACCCAGATTTTCTGCGGCGCGGGTTATGTTTCCGGACTGGGAAACTGCCCGAAAGGCCTCCAGTTGCCTTAATCTAATGGCCAAAACCTGCCCCTTCGTCTACGTTTCCCACCCAAATCATAACACAAAGCTATAACTTACGTTACAAAACTTTCAATTGAATTATGTTTCCACCCGTGGTTTGCTGACCATAGGAAAGGCTGGGAGGCTGTCGACAATGTCTCTTTGACCTTTGCTTTGTTCAACAAGGTTTTTGTGATCTGGGAGGTCCAATACTATGAAAAGCAAACTATTAGGGTCCGTTGTTGCGGGCGTGGTTATGTCCTTTGCAGCGTCAGCTATGGCGCAAACCGAAATTCAGTGGTGGCACGCAATGGGCGGTGTCACGGGCGAACGCACAGACAAAATTGCTGCTGATTTCAACGCGTCACAATCCGAATACAAGGTCGTGTCGGTTTACAAAGGCAACTACACTGAAACCATGACAGCCGCGATTGCTGCGTTCCGCGCAGGCGAGCATCCGAACATCGTGCAGGTGTTTGAAGTGGGCACAGCCACAATGATGGCCGCTGAGGGCGCGATCTATCCGGTTGAGCAACTGATGAAAGATGTAGGTGAGCCGTTTGATAAATCCGACTACCTGCCTGCGGTTATTTCCTATTACCAGACGTCAGATGGCGAACTGCTGTCGATGCCGTTCAACTCTTCCACTCCGGTTTTGTGGTATAACAAGGACGCGCTCGAGGCTGCGGGTGCCGACGTTCCGGTCACTTGGGATGACATGAGGGTGACGGCGCAAAAGCTGGTCGATAACGGCATGAAATGCGGTTTCTCGTTCGGTTGGCAGTCCTGGGTGATGGTCGAAAACTATTCGGCTTGGCACAATCTGGAAATGGGCACCAAAGAAAACGGGTTTGCCGGTTTTGATACTGAATTTACGATGGCCAACGAGGCGGTGATCAACCGTCTGGACGACATCGCGTCGATGTCCGAGGGTAATCTGTTCGTCTATGGTGGCCGTCGTGGCGACAGCCTGCCTTTGTTCACGACAGGTGAATGCGGCATGTGGATGAACTCCTCGGCTTACTATGGCTCGATCAAGGATCAGGCCAAGTTCAGCTTTGGCCAGACCATGCTGCCGCTGGACACAGCCATTGCTGACAAGGCGCAAAACTCGATCATTGGCGGAGCCACGCTTTGGGTGCTGCAAGGCAAGTCGGAAGAGGAAAACAAGGGCGCTGCAAAGTTCCTGACCTATCTGTCGTCGCCCGAAGTGCAAGCATGGTGGCATCAGGAAACCGGCTATGTTCCGATCACAACGGCTGCCTATGAGTTGTCAAAAACCCAAGGGTTCTATGACAGCAACCCTGGCACCGACACCGCCATCCAGCAGCTGAGTCTGAACGCACCGACCCCCGCATCGCGCGGCGTCCGGTTTGGTAACTTTGTGCAAGTGCGCGACGTGATCAACGAAGAGATGGAAGCGCTGTGGGCCGGTGATAAAACCGCCGCCGAAGCAATGGCAACCGCTACCGAACGTGGCAATGCCCTGCTGCGCAAGTTCGAGCGGACAGTCAAGTAAGCCTGCTTAGATAAAACTTACTGTGCCGCCCTGATTTTCGGGGCGGCACGGTGCGCTTAATGCTGGAGTTTCAAGGTGCTAAAACGCGTCCATTTCCCAACCTCGTACCTGCCGTATTTGCTGGTGGCACCACAGATCATTGTGACGCTGGTATTTTTCATCTGGCCCGCAAGTCAGGCGCTGTATCAGTCGTTGCTGATTGAGGATGCGTTCGGGTTAAGCAGCGAATTTGTCTGGTTTGAAAATTTTGAGGTGCTGTTTTCCGACAGCCAGTATATGGACAGTTTCATTCGCACCGGTTTCTTCTCGATCTCGGTTGCGTTTATATCGATGTCGTTCGCGTTAATACTGGCCGGATTTGCCGACAGGGTTATTCGCGGCGCTATGATTTACCGCACATTACTGATTTGGCCCTATGCCGTCGCGCCTGTTCTGGCGGGGGCGTTGTGGGTGTTTATGTTCAACCCGACACTGGGCATCATCACCTATTTTCTGGAAATGGTCGGGGTGAACTGGAACCACTATCTGAACGGCTCACAAGCCATGGGGCTGGTGATTATGGCCGCAGCTTGGAAACAGGTCGCCTATAACTTCCTGTTTTATCTGGCCGCGATGCAGTCGATCCCCAAATCGGTAGTCGAGGCGGCAGCGATAGACGGGGCAGGGCCGCTAAAACGGTTCTGGACCATCGTGTTCCCGCTGATATCACCCACCACATTTTTCCTGATCGTGATCAACGCGGTTTATGCATTCTTTGACACCTTTGGCATTGTCCACGCGGTGACGCAGGGCGGCCCTGCTGGGGCGACCAATATTCTGGTCTACAAAGTGTTTAACGACGGGTTTGTCGGGCTTGATCTGGGCGGGTCTGCCGCGCAATCGGTCATCCTGATGGCGCTGGTTATTTCAATGACGGTGGTTCAGTTCCGCTATGTCGAGCGCAAGGTGGAATACTAGATGATTGAAAATCGCCCCCTTTTGACCATCGCCACCCACATCATCCTGCTGCTGGGCATTCTGATGATCGCCTTTCCGATCTGGATCACCTTTGTAGCGGCAACCCATGATCAAATCCGCATGACGCAGGTGCCTTTGCCGCTGTGGCCCGGCACGCATTTCTGGGACAATATGAAGGAAACATTGTTTGATAACGGCAATGCGGGCAGCGGTGCTGTGCCGGTCTGGCGGATGCTGCTGAACTCGCTGGTGATGGCGATGTCGATTGCGCTGGGCAAGATTTTCATCTCGCTTTTGTCGGCCTTTGCCATCGTTTATTTCAAATTCCCGTTCCGGATGGCGTTTTTCTGGATGATTTTCATCACCCTGATGTTGCCGGTCGAAGTGCGCATTTTGCCGACCTTTGAAGTGGTGGCGAAGTTGGGAATGCTGAACACATACGCAGGTCTGTCGATCCCGCTGATTGCTTCGGCCACGGCCACGTTCATGTTCCGCCAAGTGTTCCTGACCATCCCCGATGAGATGCTGGAAAGTGCCCGTATCGACGGGGCCGGACCAATGCGCTTCTTCAAGGATATCCTGCTGCCACTGTCGCGCACCAATATCGCGGCGCTGTTTGTGATCCTGTTTATCTACGGCTGGAACCAGTACCTGTGGCCGCTGCTGATCACCACCGACACCAGCATGACCACGATCGTGATGAGCATCAAACAAATGCTGGAATCAGCTGAATCAAGCCCGCAGTGGAACATCATTATGATGACGGCCCTGTTGGCCATGCTGCCGCCCATTCTGGTGGTGGTATTTATGCAAAAGCTCTTTGTACAAGGGCTGACGGAAACCGACAAGTAGGATATTAAGATGGCAAAGATTAAACTGGATAACCTGCTAAAGTCCTACGGCGATGTTGAGATATTGCACGGGGTGAATGGCGAGATTAACGACGGTGAATTCGTGGTGATCGTTGGCCCGTCGGGCTGTGGGAAATCCACGCTGCTGCGAATGATCGCAGGGCTGGAAACCGTGACAGCGGGCGAAGTTTTCATCGGCGACAAGATGGTGAACACGCTGGAGCCTGCCGACCGCGATATCGCAATGGTGTTCCAGAATTACGCGCTATACCCGCATATGACGGTGTATGACAACATGGCCTATGGTCTGAAAATCCGTGGCATTCCCAAGGATCAAATCAAGCGACGGGTGGAAGAGGCCGCCGACATTCTGGAAATCCGCGAATATCTGGCCCGCAAACCCCGTGCGCTGTCGGGCGGGCAACGTCAGCGGGTGGCGATGGGCCGCGCGATTGTGCGTGAACCCTCGGTGTTTTTGTTCGACGAACCGCTGTCCAATCTGGACGCGAAACTGCGGGTGCAGATGCGTCTGGAAATCCGCAAATTGCAAAAACGGCTGGGGGTGACGTCAATTTTCGTGACCCACGATCAGGTCGAAGCGATGACGCTTGGGGATCGTTTGATGGTTCTGAATGATGGCTATGTGGAACAGTTCGGCACCCCGATTGAGCTGTATGAACGCCCGGCCTCGATTTTTGTTGCCGGATTTATCGGCAGCCCCGCGATGAATTTTCTGTCGGTAAAGGCGCAGTCGAACGAAACACTTTTGCTTGAGAATGGCACAACGATTATGGGCGGTTCTGGCGGGGGCGATATGACAATGGGCGTGCGCCCCGAACATCTGGTTGCCGATGACGCAGGGCCAATAGAGGTCAAGGTTATGATGCAGGAACAACTGGGCGCAAACACGTTGATCCACGGGGTTCTTGAGGGGGCTGGCAGCGAAATGGTGGTCAGCCTGCCGGGCACACAAACCATTGCTGAGGGGGCCGTGGTAAGGTTTTCCGCCCCACCCGAGGCGCTGCATTTCTTTGATCAAAACAGCGGCCAGCGGATCGGCTGATGTCAGGGGCCGGTCGTCTGTCGGCGCTGCGGGCGCGGCCTGGCGTGATCCGGCTGCATGGCCATCGCGGTGCGCGTGGGGTGATGCCGGAAAACACCATGGCCGGATTTCGCTATGCGCTGGAGTGCGGGGTAAATGCTGTGGAATTTGACGTGCAGTCTGCCAGCAATGGCGTGCCTGTCGTCACCCACAACCCGCATCTGATGCCGGATATGACGCGCGATGCGGCAGGGCAGTGGTTGGATGCGAAAACAGCGCCGATCAACAGCATGTCACTGGCGCAGATACAGTCCTATGACGTGGGCGGTTTGCAAAAAGGCACAGCCTATGCCGCGCGCTATCCGGATCAGGCGTTCATGACGGGGCAGCGGGTTCCGACACTGGCGCAGTTGGCCGAATTGATGGCACAGCCTGCGCATGCTGATATATGGCTGAACCTCGAGATTAAATCAAACCCGTTGCACCCGGAATATTCCCAGCCAATCTCGGCGCTGGTTTTGAGCGTTCTAAAGGTGGTGCAGGCGCATGACCTGCTGGAGCGATGCATTATCCAGAGCTTTGACTGGCGCATATTGCGCGAGGTGGCGCTGCAGGCACCGGACAGCGTGCGCTCGTATCTGAGTGTTCTGCCCGCCACCACAACACCGGCGAATGAAAACATCTATGATAGCTCGCTGTGGATGGATGGCTACGTGTTGGCCGATTTTGACGCCAGCCTGCCGCGTCTGGTTGCGGCGGCGGGCGGGCAGGTCTGGAGCCCGCATTTTGCTGATTTGAACAAGACGGACCTGAATGAGGCGCGGGAACTGGGGTTGATCGTCAATGTCTGGACGGTGAACACCACACAGGATATGGATGCAATGATTGCGCTGGGGGTGGACGGGATTATCACCGACTATCCGGAGCGTGCACAGCGCCGGTTGCTGGCCCACAGGATGCATTGGCGCGACAGTTAGGATGTGAACATATGGATGCCACCGCCGCCTTTGCCCGATATGAAACGCTGCGCCCGCGGCTGCCTGCCGCCAAATTTCCCGACACGACAGCGCAGATCGACAGCTTGCTGGACATCGCGGATCAGGCCGATGTTTTTGTGTTTGACGCTTACGGCGTGCTGAACGTGGGCGAGGGGCCGATTGCGGGGGCGGCGGCGCGGATTGAGCAGCTGCGCGATCTTGGCAAACAGGTGTTTGTCCTGAGTAATTCGGCATCCTACACCCGTGTGGCGATGCAGGAGCGATTTGCGGGGCTTGGATATGGGTTTCAGCCGGATGAAATCATTTCCAGTCGGGATGCGGCGTTGGACCACGCGGCGAATTACTCGCCGATAAGGCGTTGGGGCGTGATTGCACCCGCCCACCACAAGGCATCGGATTTGCCGTTTGACAGCATCACATTGGGCGATGACGTGGATGATTACCGCGCGGTGGACGGGTTTTTGTTTCTGTCGGCGGCACTGTGGACCAATGGGCGGCAAAACCTGTTGGGCCAAGCGCTGCTTGACACGCCGCGCCCCATGATCATCGCCAACCCCGATCTGGTCGCCCCGCGCGAATACGGCCTCAGCCTTGATCCCGGCTATTACGGCCATGCCTTGGCTGATGCGACAGGCCGGATGCCGGTGTTTCTGGGCAAACCCTTTGCGCCGGTGTTTCAACGTATTGAAACCGCCTTGCCCGTCGCACAGGATCGTGCCCGAATTGTGATGGTCGGGGACACATTGCACACTGATATTCTGGGTGCATGTGCACGGGGCTGGCGGACTGTATTGGTGACAGATCACGGGCTGTTTGCGGGCAAGGACGTGGCGCCATTTATCAAGGCGTCAGGGATACTCCCCGATTGGCGACTGGGTTCTATTTGACCCCATCATTGTTCCATGGGCTGATGCCCATTATCGCCTGAAACGCTCCCCCGGAGCGTTTCCCCTTTGATACCAAACAAGAGTCGCCCCGCGCCAGATTATTC
>CAYYOF010000019.1:0-45235 GCA_964473185.1 uncultured Marinosulfonomonas sp.
CGCGAAGGTGGCCGTACTGTGGGCGCCGGTGTGGTGTCTAAAATTATCGAATAATGAACTTACGGGTTCGATGAGGACCACCGGATGAGCCGGTGGTCCTCCTATCAACTCTAACGCCGCGAAAGGCTAGATAAATGAAAAGCCAAACCATTCGCATTCGGCTGAAAGCGTTTGACTATCGGGTACTGGATGCCAGCACCCAAGAGATCGTCAATACCGCTAAACGGACAGGCGCCACAGTGCGCGGTCCGATTCCGATGCCGAACAAGATTGAAAAATTCACCGTTCTGCGTAGCCCCCACGTAAACAAAAAAGCTCGTGAACAGTTCGAGATCCGCACGCATAAACGCCTGCTGGATATCGTCGACCCGACACCTCAAACCGTAGATGCGCTGATGAAGCTCGATCTTGCGGCCGGTGTTGACGTCGAGATCAAAGTTTAAGGAGGGCAAAACAGATGCGCTCTGGTGTAATCGCAAAAAAGATGGGCATGACCCGTCTTTTCATGGAGGACGGAAAGCAGATTCCTGTGACTGTTCTTCTTCTCGACAACCTACAGGTTGTTTCAAACCGTACAGTTGAAAAAGACGGCTATACAGCTGTTCAACTGGGTGCCGGCACGGCCAAGGCAAAGCGCACATCGCAAGCGATGCGCGGTCATTTTGCTGCAGCCAAAGTCGCGCCCAAGCGTAAGATCGCTGAATTCCGTGTTTCTGCCGATAATCTTATCGGTGTGGGCGAGGAAATCTCGGCTGATCATTACCTTGAAGGTCAAAAAGTTGATGTGTCCGGCACGTCGATCGGTAAAGGTTTTGCTGGTGCGATGAAGCGCCACAACTTTAAAGGTCTACGCGCCACGCACGGTGTTTCGATCTCTCACCGTTCGCACGGCTCTACTGGCCAATGTCAGGATCCTGGCAAAGTGTTCAAAGGCAAGAAAATGGCTGGACATATGGGTGCTGCCCGTATCACCACGCAAAATCTTGAAGTTGTGCGCACAGATGCCGACCGTGGCCTGATCATGGTCAAAGGCGCTGTTCCAGGTTCCAAAGGTGGCTGGGTCACAATCAAAGATGCTGTGAAAAAGAAACTGCCTGACGGTGTTCCTTTTCCTGCTGCGCTGAAATCGGCTATTAAAACCGCTGAAGCACCACAGGTTGAAGAAGCGCCAGCAGACGCACCAGCTGAAGGGGGTGTTGAAGAATGAAAACTGATGTAATCAAACTTGATGCCAAGAAAGCCGGCACTGTTGATCTCGATGACGCGATCTTTGGTCTGGAACCACGTGCCGACATTTTGCACCGTGTGGTGCGTTGGCAGCGTAATAATGCGCAGGCTGGCACTCACAAGGTGAAAACCCGCTCGGAAGTGAACTACTCTACCAAGAAGATCTATCGCCAAAAAGGCACCGGCGGCGCACGCCACGGTGCTCGCTCGGCACCGATCTTCCGCGGTGGTGGTGTTTACAAAGGCCCAACACCACGCAGCCACGGCCATGAGTTGACGAAGAAATTCCGTAAACTTGGCCTGCGCCACGCGTTGTCTGCAAAGGTAACTGCTGGCGAGTTGGTTGTGATCGACACGGCAGATATGAAGGATGCAAAGACTTCAACTTTGGCCAAAACGATCAAGGAGTTGGGTTGGAAGCGCGTTCTGGTTATCGATGGTGCCGAAGTGAATGAAAACTTCGCCAAGGCAGCACGTAACATTGAAGGTCTGGATATCCTGCCTTCACAGGGCGCAAATGTTTATGACATCCTGAAACGTGACACGCTGGTGTTGACCAAAGCAGGTGTTGAAGCACTGGAGGCTCGACTGAAATGAGCGCGAAACCAGAACATTACGACGTGATCCGTAAGCCGATCATCACCGAAAAAGCAACTATGGCGTCTGAAAATAACGCTGTTGTTTTTGAAGTGGCGATTGAAGCCAACAAACCGCAAATCAAGGAGGCTGTTGAAGCCTTGTTTGGTGTCAAAGTGAAGGCCGTGAACACGTCCATCACTAAAGGCAAAGCCAAGCGGTTCCGTGGGCAACTGGGCAAACGCAAAGACGTCAAAAAAGCTTATGTGACTCTCGAAGAGGGAAACACTATCGACGTCTCAACAGGCCTCTGATAGTAAGCATCGAATCTACTACTTCAGCCCCGTTTTTTCGGGGCTGAGGCTATTTAAACCGAGGTCTGGTTTACTAACTGGGCCTCAAAGCTAACGGAAGACAGAAAGCATGGCATTAAAGTCGTATAAACCGACGACGCCAGGCCAACGCGGGTTGGTTCTGATCGACCGTTCGGAGCTTTGGAAAGGACGTCCTGTTAAATCCCTGACTGAGGGATTGAGCAAACATGGCGGCCGGAACAATACCGGACGGATCACTATGCGTCGCAAAGGTGGGGGCGCAAAGCGTCTGTACCGGATTGTTGATTTCAAACGCACGAAATTTGATGTTTCGGCTACGGTTGAACGGATCGAATATGATCCGAACCGTACCGCATTCATTGCGCTGATCAAATATGAAGATGGCGAGCAGAACTACATCATTGCACCACAGCGTCTTGCTGTTGGTGACAAGGTTATCGCATCGGCCAAGGCTGACGTGAAACCTGGTAATGCGATGCCGTTCTCGGGCCTGCCAATAGGCACAATCATCCATAACATCGAGCTAAAGCCAGGCAAAGGCGGTCAAATCGCCCGTGCTGCCGGCACATACGCCCAGTTTGTTGGCCGCGATGGTGGCTATGCGCAAATTCGTCTGTCTTCAGGCGAATTGCGGATGGTGCGTCAGGAATGCATGTGCACCGTCGGTGCTGTGTCCAACCCTGACAACTCAAACCAGAACCTTGGTAAGGCTGGCCGTAACCGTCACAAGGGCATTCGCCCATCCGTTCGTGGTGTTGTTATGAACCCCGTCGATCACCCGCATGGTGGTGGTGAGGGTCGTACGTCCGGTGGTCGTCACCCGGTTTCGCCTTGGGGCAAGCCGACTAAAGGTGCCCGCACCCGTAACAAGAAAAAAGCGTCGAGCCGCCTGATTATCCGGTCGCGTCACGCTAAGAAGAAGGGGCGTTAGAGTATGTCGCGTTCTGTATGGAAAGGCCCGTTTGTCGATTCTTATGTGCTTAAGAAAGCCGAAGCATCGCGTGAATCCGGTCGCAAAGAAGTTATCAAAATCTGGTCGCGTCGCTCGACGATCCTGCCCCAATTCGTGGGCTTGACGTTTGGCGTTTATAACGGCCGTAAACACATCCCCGTCAACGTATCGGAAGACATGATCGGTCAGAAGTTTGGTGAATATGCGCCAACTCGGACATACCATGGTCATGCTGCCGATAAAAAAGCGAAGCGGAAATAAGCCATGAGTAAGCAAAAAAATGCACGCCGCGTGGCTGACAACGAAGCAATGGCGAAAGTCAAAATGCTTCGCACCTCGCAGCAAAAATTGAACCTGGTCGCACAGCTGATCCGCGGCAAGAAAGTGGACAAGGCCCTCTCGGACCTGACATTTTCGAAAAAACGGATCGCGGCTGACGTGAAGAAATGTCTTCAGTCGGCAATTGCGAACGCTGAAAACAACCACAATCTGGATGTTGACGAGCTGATCGTGGCCGAGGCATGGGTTGGTAAGAACCTGACACTGAAACGTGGACGTCCTCGTGCCCGTGGCCGGTTCGGCAAAATCGTTAAACCATTTTCCGAGCTGACTATTTTAGTTCGTCAAGTTGAGGAGCAAGCATAATGGGTCAAAAGATTAATCCAATCGGCATGCGCCTGCAGATTAACCGTACTTGGGACAGCCGCTGGTATGCGGAAACCAAGGATTTCGGTAACCTTCTGCTGGAAGACATCAAAATGCGCGCGTTTATCAATGACGATTGCAAACAGGCTGGCATCAGCCGTGTAATCATCGAACGCCCGCACAAGAAATGCCGCGTCACAGTTCACACTGCACGTCCTGGCGTTATCATCGGCAAGAAAGGCGCAGACATCGAAACCCTGCGTAAAAAACTGGCCGCGATGACAGACAGCGAATTGCACCTGAACATCGTTGAGGTTCGCAAGCCTGAAATGGATGCAGCACTGGTCGCTGAAAACATCGCGCAACAGCTGGAACGCCGTGTTTCCTTCCGTCGTGCAATGAAGCGCACAGTTCAAACGACCATGCGTATGGGTGCCCTTGGCATTCGTGTGAATGTTGCTGGTCGTCTTGGCGGTGCCGAGATCGCGCGGACAGAATGGTATCGTGAGGGCCGTGTGCCGCTGCACACATTGCGTGCCGACATCGATTACGCACACGCAGAAGCGATGACTGCCTATGGCATCATCGGGATCAAGGTCTGGATCTTCAAAGGCGAGATCATGGAGCACGATCCACAAGCGCGTGACCGTAAGCTAGAGCAACTCCAGCAAGGCCCTGCACCACGTGGTGCTGGCGGCCGTCGCTAAGGAGGGTATGAGAAATGCTACAACCAAAGCGTACTAAATTCCGCAAAATGCACAAAGGCCGTATTCGCGGCGAAGCAAAAGGCGGCTCCACCCTGAACTTTGGCACATATGGTCTGAAAACCATTGAGCCAGAGCGCATTACAGCCCGTCAAATTGAGGCGGCACGTCGTGCGATGACCCGTCACATGAAACGTCAGGGCCGTGTCTGGATCCGTATTTTTCCAGACACTCCTGTCACCTCTAAACCAACCGAAGTTCGGATGGGTAAAGGTAAAGGTTCTGTCGATTTCTGGGCAGCCAAGGTTAAACCTGGCCGCGTATTGTTTGAAATCGACGGTGTGACCGATGCCGTGGCGCGTGAAGCGCTGCGTCTGGCGGCGATGAAACTGCCGGTGAAAACCCGCACGATCGTTCGGGAAGATTGGTAATTACGTCGGCTTTGCCGACGGCGGTATAGCGGGTTTTCAAAGAAAACCTGCGGGCCGCCCACCGGTAAAACAAAAGAACCCCCGTCAGTTTCTGGCGGGGGTTTTCGTATCTTTCAACAAAATATTCAGAAGTCTGCATTATGCATGGCCAATGACCAATTCCATACGCCCAGTTCCAAAGATAGACATCCCCCGCCTTCTAACAGTGCAGGTTGCAGGATTTGTGCTGTATCATCTGAATCAGGAAATCCTATTCAGCGTCACTTTTGAGCGCACGATACTGGAACATCAGTGGATTGGCAATGCTGTTGCAACATTCGGCAGCTGGATTTGGCTTTTCGGCCCTGGTGTCATCACCCTCTGGTGGGCATACAGAGCAGACAGAAATCGGTTACTGGCGTTGGGATTTGCAGGGGTAACGTTCTATTGCGCCTATTACCTGCAATATCCAGTTCTGACGTCGTTCTTATGTCAACTTGGACAAATTGAGCGGTTTCCTTTGTGGATGATGGACAACGCGCCGTCGCTTGCTGCCATTTATGGAATTTAGTCGATATCAATATCAACGGGGTAGTTTCCAAAAACTACACCTGCGCTATAGCTGACGCCAATTGCAAAGCGGATTGTTCCGGTCGTCTTGGCGGTGAACGATGCGCTGCCAGAGCTATCGAAAGCATCTCTATGGTCTCCGTGCCCATCATATGAACGGATGCTAATTCCATAGTTGGCCCCTTCGCCAGCATCTTTGTGCGCGGACCAAGAAATCGTGTAGGAGAAGCCCTGTTCCACATCAACATATATAGTTTCACTATTGTATCTCCCGCCAGCACCAGCATCGATGGTGGTTGATGACTTCTTATGCAACGGAATTTTGCCGCTGCGCACTGATGCAGTTACCGCTTGGGCTAATGATTTGGCTCGAACTTCGTATTTCATGATGCACCTGTATGTTGATAGATTCTGCTATTGAAAATGTGGTTAATAGATTAACAAAACCACAAAGCCGCGCACGCCCTGAATTCGTTTGTGACGAGTGGATTAGCACCGCCCCCAAATCAATCCTTGCCTTATCTGCATGGGCGGTTTACTGGGACAACTTCACTATGATCTCCACTAGAATCAGGGTGACCCGTTAGGGGGCCTTCTGGTGATGTTGAAAGGATATGGGCGATGAACGCCAATGAACTACGCGATAAGACGCCTGACCAGCTGCAAGAAGAGCTGGCAAGCCTGAAAAAAGAATCGTTTAACCTGCGTTTCCAACAGGCCACTGGCCAAGTGGAAGCCACTGCACGTATGCGCGCGGCACGCCGTGATGCGGCCCGTGTTAAAACAATTCTCAATGAAAAAGCTGCCGCTGCAGCATCTGAAGAATAGGAGCCTAGTAATATGCCCAAACGTATCCTTACTGGCACCGTAACCAGCAACCAAAACGAGCAAACCGTAACGGTTTCTGTTGAACGTCGCTTTACGCACCCTGTTTTGAAGAAAACCATTCGTAAGTCCAAAAAATATCGGGCCCACGATGAAAAGAACGCTTTTAATGTTGGTGACAAAGTCCGCATTCAGGAATGCAAGCCAATTTCAAAGACTAAACGCTGGGAAGTGTTGGCCGAGTAAGCCAACAGTTTTCAGTTAATCGAAACCCTGGGGAATAGGCAATAACGCCCCCCAAAGGTCGGGAGACATCAAATGATCCAGATGCAGACCAATCTAGATGTGGCTGATAACAGCGGCGCTCGCCGTGTTCAGTGCATCAAGGTTCTGGGTGGTTCCAAGCGTAGATACGCTTCCGTTGGCGACGTCATTGTCGTTTCGGTAAAGGAAGCCATCCCGCGTGGTCGCGTGAAAAAAGGCGACGTCCGTAAGGCCGTCGTTGTGCGCACCGCCAAAGAAGTCCGTCGTGAAGACGGCACCGCCATCCGCTTTGACACCAATGCAGCGGTTATCCTCAACAACGCTAACGAGCCACTGGGCACCCGTATCTTTGGGCCAGTTGTTCGCGAGTTGCGCGCGAAGAACTTCATGAAGATCATCTCGCTCGCTCCGGAGGTTCTGTAACATGGCCGCCAAGTTGAAAAAGGGTGACAAAGTCATCGTGCTGACCGGTAAGGACAAAGGCAAAGAGGGCGAGATTTCGTCCGTTGCTCCGTCAACCGGCAAAGCCATCGTTGAGGGTGTGAATGTTTCCATCCGCCACGTTAAGCAA
The DNA here is from genome assembly GCA_964473185.1 of uncultured Marinosulfonomonas sp. GTDB lineage: Bacteria > Pseudomonadota > Alphaproteobacteria > Rhodobacterales > Rhodobacteraceae > Profundibacter. The sequence goes on from CAYYOF010000019.1 coordinate 7,080, forward strand.
TCCCAGAACGCACAGGGGGGCCGCGTCCCGCAAGCGATGCCGATCCAGCTGTCAAATCTGGCGCTGATTGATAGCAAAGGCAAAGCAACCCGTGTTGGCTTCCGCATGGAAGACGGCAAAAAGGTTCGCTTCGCCAAAACAACAGGGGAGACTGTATAATGCTGGACACTGCAAAATACACCCCGCGCATGAAGGTGCTTTATAAAGACACCGTTCGTGCCGCGTTGAAAGAGCAGTTCTCTTACAAGAACGATATGATGATCCCGCGGCTCGATAAAATCGTGCTGAACATGGGCATCGGTGAAACTGTAAAAGACACCAAGAAAATTAAATCAGCCGAGGCTGAGTTGACGGCGATTGCCGGCCAGAAGGTCGTGATCACCAAGGCGAAAAAATCTGTAGCAAGCTTTCGGGTTCGTGAAGATATGCCGCTGGGTGTCAAAGTTACGCTGCGTGGCAACCAGATGTATGAATTTCTGGACCGCCTGATCACTGTTGCAATGCCACGTGTTCGAGATTTTCGTGGTGTTTCCGCGAAATCATTTGACGGCCGTGGCAACTATGCAATGGGTCTGAAAGAGCACATCGTTTTCCCCGAAGTTGACTATGATAAGGTCGATGAAATCTGGGGAATGGACATCGTAATCGCGACCACCGCAAAGACTGATGCGGAAGGGGAGGCATTGTTGAAAGCACTCAACATGCCTTTCGTAAGCTGAGCGCGTAGGAGTTAGAACATGGCTAAAAAAGCAATGGTTGAACGTGAACTGAAGCGCCAAAAGTTGGTGGCAAAATATGCCGCTAAACGGGCAGCGCTGAAAGAGATCGTAAGAGACGAAAGCAAACCAATGGAAGAGCGCTTTAAGGCGACTTTGAAACTGGCAAAACTACCGCGTGATTCATCGGCAACACGGCTTCATAACCGCTGTCAGCTGACGGGTCGTCCTCATGCTTACTATCGTAAGTTTAAAATATCGCGGATCGCGCTGCGGGAACTTGGCTCCAATGGCCAAATCCCCGGCTTGGTCAAATCCAGCTGGTAAGGGAGAGAATGATATGAACGATCCTATCGGCGACATGCTCACCCGTATCCGGAATTCCCAGATGCGCGGCAAGTCAACCGTCATCACACCTGCTTCCAAGCTTCGCGCTCGGGTGTTGGATGTGCTGGCTGATGAAGGCTACATTCGTGGCTATGAACCAACCACCGGGGCCGATGGCCATCCGGCGATTGAAATCAGCCTTAAATATTTCGATGGCACCCCTGTCATTCGTGAACTGAAGCGGGTTTCGACCCCCGGCCGTCGCGTTTACATGGGCGTTAAAGAAATCCCAACAGTCCGTCAGGGCCTTGGTGTTTCGATTGTCTCCACGTCCAAGGGCGTGATGTCGGATGCTTCTGCACGCAATGCCAATATTGGCGGCGAAGTGCTCTGCACCGTATTCTAGGGGAACGATATGTCGAGAATTGGTAAAAAACTGGTCGATCTGCCAAGTGGTGTTAGCGCATCCCTGTCAGGTCAGACTATCGAAGTTAAGGGGCCGAAAGGCACGCTTAGCTTTACAGCAACGGACGATGTGACACTCACCATTGATGGCGAGACTGTTTCGGTTAAGCCACGCGGGTCTTCCAAGCGTGCGCGCCAACAGTGGGGCATGAGCCGCACGATGGTCGCAAACTTGGTAACTGGCGTGACAGAAGGCTTCAAGAAAGAGCTGGAACTGAACGGTATCGGTTATCGGGCATCGCTGCAGGGCAATATCCTGAAGCTGACGCTTGGTCTGTCGCATGACGTTAATATTGAGGTGCCGTCCGATGTGACGGCCACTGTTCCAAAGCAAACTATAATCATCATCGAAGGCATTGATAGCCAGCGTGTTGGTCAGTTTGCTGCGGAAATTCGCGCTTGGCGTAAACCGGAACCCTATAAGGGCAAGGGCATCAAGTATAAAGATGAATATATCTTCCGCAAAGAAGGTAAGAAGAAGTAAGGACCAAGGGTATGGCAAACAGCAAAAGAGTTCTGTTTCAGAAACGCCGCCTGCGCGTTCGGAACAGGTTGCGCAAAAATGCGAACGGGCGTCCGCGTCTTTCCGTTCACCGCAGCAACAAAAACATCAGTGTTCAGCTGATCGACGATGTAAACGGCGTCACACTGGCCTCGGCTTCTACTATGGAAAAAGCCTTGGGCGTGGTTGGCAAAAACAACGTCGAAGCAGCCGCCAAAGTTGGCGCTGCGATTGCAGAACGCGCAAAGAAAGCCAAAGTATCGGAATGCTATTTCGACCGCGGCGGCTTCCTCTTTCACGGTAAAGTCAAGGCCTTGGCCGACGCTGCCCGTGAAGGCGGCCTCAAGTTTTAGGAGACGAGTGAATGGCTAGAGATAATAATCGGGGTGGTCGTCGCGATCGTGATGAAAACCCAGAATTCGCCGATCGTCTTGTTGCGATCAACCGCGTTTCCAAAACCGTTAAGGGTGGTAAGCGTTTCGGTTTCGCGGCCCTTGTGGTTGTTGGCGATCAAAAGGGCCGCGTCGGCTTTGGCAAAGGTAAAGCCAAAGAAGTTCCCGAAGCGATCCGCAAAGCAACGGAGCAGGCCAAGCGCCAGTTGATCCGTGTGCCGCTGCGCGAAGGCCGCACGCTGCACCACGACATCAACGGTCGCCACGGTGCCGGCAAGGTTGTGATGCGCACTGCACCCGAGGGGACTGGTATTATTGCCGGTGGTCCGATGCGTGCTGTGTTTGAAATGCTCGGTATTAAGGATGTTGTGGCCAAATCGCTTGGTTCGCAAAACCCTTACAACATGATCCGCGCGACAATGGACGGTCTGAAAAAAGAATCCAGCCCGCGCAATGTTGCACAACGTCGTGGTAAAAAGGTTGCCGACATTCTGGGCAAACCTGCTGACAAACCGGCTGCTGACGCACCGGCAGAAGCGTAAGGAGGGCTGATAATATGGCTAAGACTATCGTTGTAAAACAAATCGGTTCGCCAATCCGCCGTCCGGCCAAACAGCGCCAGACACTGGTTGGTTTGGGACTGAACAAGATGCACAAAGAGCGCGAGCTTGAAGACACACCCGCCGTGCGCGGCATGGTCGACAAGATCCCGCATCTGGTGAAAATCATCGAGGAACGCGGGTAAGCGTTTTCTTTGAAAGAAAACTGTTCGAAATCTTTTAAAGATTTCGGGTGGCACAGATATAGCAAAACGCCTCGGGGAAACTCGGGGCGTTTTGCTATTGATAGGACGCTCTTCCTCATGGCCGCGCATCCACTATAATGCTCCTTGCGCAGAATCAGGAGAGACCGAAATGCCCTTTACCCCGACCGAGCAATTCAACGCTGTCATCAAAGCTATCGACGCGGTTAACGCCGAAGACCCCAGATCAATCACCGTGGGCGGCACCGACCACCCGTTTGAGACTGTCTACGCTGACCGGATGACCGAAACCATGCATCGGATGTATCCGGATGCGTCCGAACTGTTGCGCATTGCGGCTCGCGCCCAGCATATCCGCCGCTGGCAAATCCCGCGTGATACCTTTCCCAGAAACAAGGAAGGCTATCAAAAATGGCGTCTGGGTATGCGTCAACTGCATGCTGAACTGGTTGGCGGCATCATGGATGACAACGGGTATAGCGCCGATGACATTGTGTTGATCGGCACCTTCCTTCGCAAGGAACGGCTGAAACGTGACACGGACTCGCAAGCGTTGGAAAATGTCGTCGATGTGGTGTTTCTGGATTATTACTGGGACGATTTCGTCACCAAGTTTTCCGATTATGACGACGACAAACTGATCGACATCGTCGGCAAAACCCTGCGCAAGATGTCCAGCCACGGCCATGCCGCAGCATTAGCGCTGGACCTGCCGCCAGAAACCGCGCGTATCGTGATGGCAGCGGTCGAGCGCGAAAAGGACACGCTGGCAGCGATGGCAGCGCGCGAGACCGAATAGGTTTTAAGCGCAGCAAAGAAACATAAATCATCATTATCGGTTGTTTCGGCGCGAGAACGGGTTAATCTCGCCGGAACTAACAATAAAATAATAACCAACAAGGGATAGCCTCATGAAAACCAAAACTCCGAATCTGGCCGAAATGGGCGTGCTTAACCCTGAACAAATCATTGGATATACAACCGTGCATGTCACCGAGGATATGGACGTTCTGAAGATCAACTACCGGCGTCCGAAAAATTCATTCCTGCCCAAGCGGCGGAGGTATGAATTCAAACGCGTCAGCAAGCCGATGCCGGGCTCCGAATTGCGCGGTACCGAGGCAATCCGCTTTGATATTTCACCAATATTGGCGCGCGCCATTGCCGAGCTAGATTCCATTCTGGCCGATGGCAAACGTATGACAACCACAAAGCAAAGCCTAAAGGATGAGCTGGAGGAGTTGAGATCTGATCTGACTGGACGCATTGCACATTTGTCTGAAATGATCGACGCACTGGATTGATGCTTGCCCCACGCCCTGCATCCGTCTATACGCGCCCAGTGGTGAGTCTATTGCCACTGGTATGAAACTATTAAGCCGTGGTTGGTCCTTACGCTCGCGACCATATCCGGCAAGGAGAGAGCGAAATGAAACTGCATGAACTGCGCGATAATGATGGCGCAACAAAATCCCGCAAACGTATTGGCCGTGGCCCTGGTTCGGGCACTGGTAAAACCGGTGGCCGTGGTATCAAGGGTCAAAAATCCCGTTCGGGTGTGGCGATCAAAGGTTTTGAAGGCGGCCAAATGCCCCTCTACCAACGTCTGCCAAAGCGTGGGTTTAACAGCCGTAACCGGAAAAGCTTTGCTGTGGTGAACCTGAACATCCTGCAAAAATTCATCGACGCCAAAAAACTGGACGCCAAAAAGCCGATCACCGAAGAAGCATTGCTGGAAGCCGGCGTTATCCGCCGCATTCTGGATGGTGTGCGCATCCTTGCCAAAGGCGAGATCACATCCAAAGTGAAGCTGGAAGTAACCGGTGCCTCCAAGGCCGCTATTGAAGCTGTCGAGAAGGCTGGTGGTTCACTTACGGTCACAACAGCGCCAAAGGCGGCAGCGATTGCTGAATAATCCCTTGTAGGTGGCCCTGTGGCCGCTTACATAGATTTAAGTTTTCCTAACGCCGCCAACCGGAAAATCGGTTAGGCGGCGTTATCATTTAACAACGAGGCCCTAAATGGCATCCGCAGCAGAACAAATGGCAGCCAACATGAGCTGGGGCGCCTTCGCCAAATCCGGCGAACTGCGCTCGCGCATCATTTTCACCATTGGCTTGTTGATGGTTTACCGCCTTGGCACGTTTATTCCGGTTCCCGGAATCGACGGCGCTGCCCTACGGAACTTTATGGCCGATATTTCTGGCGGCCTTGGTGGCATGCTGCAAATGTTCACCGGTGGTGCACTTGGCCGGATGGGTATTTTTGCCCTCGGGATCATGCCCTACATTTCTGCATCGATCATTATCCAGCTGCTGACGGCCATGTGGCCACCGCTGGAGCAATTGAAAAAAGAAGGCGAGCAGGGCCGCAAGAAAATCAACCAATACACCCGTTACGGCACTGTATTGCTGGCGACCTTTCAGGCGTTCGGTCTGGCCAAATCGCTCGAGGCTGGTGGGCTTGTCGGGACACCGGGGCTATATTTTGAAGCGGCCACAGTGATTACACTGGTTGGCGGTACCATGTTCCTGATGTGGCTGGGTGAACAGATCACTGCACGCGGCATTGGTAACGGCATTTCGCTGATCATCTTTGTTGGTATCGTTGCTGAAATTCCGTCGGCCATCGCACAGTTTCTGGCACAGGGCCGTTCGGGCAGCATCAGCCCCGCAGTGATTGTTGCGGTTATCGTGATGGTGGTCGCGGTGATAGCCTTTGTGGTGTTCATGGAGCGCGCCTTGCGCAAGGTCCACATCCAGTATCCGCGCCGTCAGGTCGGGATGAAAGTCTATGACGGCAGCAATTCGCACTTGCCGATCAAGGTGAACCCTGCTGGCGTGATCCCTGCGATCTTTGCGTCCAGCCTACTGCTGCTGCCAACGACAGTTGCAACATTCTCGGGTCAGCAAACCGGACCTGTGATGTCGACCATTCTGGCCTACTTTGGCCCGGGTCAGCCGCTATACCTGTTGTTCTTTACCGTGATGATCGTGTTCTTCACGTTCTTCTACACCTACAACGTGGCGTTCAAAACTGACGATGTGGCGGATAATCTGAAAAACCAGAACGGGTTTGTGCCCGGCATTCGCCCTGGCAAAAAGACCGCTGAATATCTGGATTACGTCGTGACGCGCCTGTTGGTGCTTGGCTCGGCCTATCTGGCGGCTGTTGCGTTGCTGCCGGAAATCCTGCGGGCGCAATTTGCGATTCCATTCTATTTTGGCGGCACGTCCGTGCTGATTGTGGTTTCGGTGACGATGGATACAATTCAGCAAGTGCAATCACATATGCTGGCCCAGCAATATGAGGGCCTGATTGAGAAGTCGCAACTGCGCGGCAAGAAACGCCGCAATAAGGTGACTAGCAGAAAATGAACATAATCCTTCTCGGACCACCCGGTGCTGGTAAAGGCACACAAGCAAGACGTTTGGTTGAAGAACGAGGCATGATCCAGCTCTCGACTGGGGATATGTTGCGCGAAGCCAAAGACAGCGGGACCGAGATGGGGATGCGTGTGGCCAAGGTAATGGACGCAGGCGAATTGGTTACCGATGAAATCGTGATTGGCTTGATCGAGGAGAAACTACAGGGCGACAATGCCGGTGGTTTTATTTTTGACGGATTCCCGCGCACATTGGCACAGGCCGATGCCTTGGCTGAATTGCTGAAAAAGCACGGCAAGACCCTCGAAGCGGTGATTGAAATGCGCGTCGATGATGATGCATTGATGAAACGGATCACTGGCCGTTTCACGTGCGGCAATTGCGGCGAGGTGTATCACGACGAAACCAAGCAGCCCAAGGTTGCTGATGTGTGTGATGTTTGCGGGCAAAGCGACATGAAGCGCCGTGCCGATGACAATGAGGAAGCCCTGCGCACACGGCTGATGGAATACTACAAAAAGACATCGCCGTTGATCGGTTATTACTACGCCAAAGGCGACCTGCGGTCGGTAAACGGGCTGGGTGAAATCGAGGAAGTCGCAGCCGAGATTGCCAAAGCGTTAAACTAAGTGGCGTGACCCCTTGACCACCCCCTAAAAACGCCATAAATCACGACACTTCGACAAGAGAATCATCATGCTTAATCAAGCGACGGTTTGTGCAGCATGAAATTGGAATTCAACGACAGCCCGCAAGGTTAATCCTTCGGGCTTTGGTTGTGAAAAAAGGTTCCGGAATTACGGAACCGCAACAAAAAGGAAGCTAACACGTGGCACGTATTGCCGGCGTAAATATCCCGACCCATAAACGGGTCCCGATCGCCCTGACTTATATCACTGGAATTGGCCAAACCGCAGCCGAAAGCATCTGCGAGGCTGTTAAAATCGACGCAACCCGTCGTGTTAACGAATTGTCCGATGCCGAGGTTCTGACCATCCGCGAACATATCGACGCCAACTTCACCGTTGAAGGTGACCTGCGTCGTGAAGTTCAAATGAACATCAAGCGTCTGATGGACCTTGGTTGTTACCGTGGCCTGCGCCACCGTCGTAACCTGCCTGTCCGCGGTCAACGCACCCACACCAACGCTCGTACTCGCAAAGGCCCCGCACGGGCTATTGCCGGTAAGAAGAAATAGGAGGGTTTGATCAATGGCACGCGAAAAAACACGCACTAAGAAAAAAGTCCGCAAGAATATCGCCTCTGGTGTTGCACATGTTAATTCATCGTTCAACAACACCAAGATCCTGATTTCGGACGTTCAAGGCAACGCAATTGCATGGTCTTCTGCTGGCACGATGGGCTTTAAGGGCTCGCGTAAATCTACGCCTTATGCGGCGCAGATGGCAGCCGAGGATGCTGGCAAAAAAGCACAAGAGCACGGCGTTAAAACGCTGGAAGTCGAAGTTCAGGGCCCTGGTTCGGGTCGTGAATCGGCGCTGCGCGCTTTTGCTGCAATCGGTCTGAACATCACATCGATCCGTGATGTAACACCCATTGCACACAACGGATGTCGGCCACCAAAACGGCGCCGCGTCTAACTTACTCTCTACGCTCGGACTGTCGGGGTTATCCGGCAGTTCGGGTTCGTCATTTTTACCTCGGGCGTTTTCGGACTGGGACATGATCCGAAAACTTGAATGGAGGCGACACACATGATCCACAAAAATTGGCAAGAACTGATTAAGCCAACGCAACTGGTTGTAACACCGGGTGCTAACCCTGCAACGCAGGCCACTGTAGTGGCCGAACCGCTGGAGCGCGGTTTTGGGCTGACCATGGGCAACGCGCTGCGGCGTGTGCTGATGTCCAGCCTGCAAGGCGCTGCGATCTCTAGCGTTCAGATTGATAACGTATTGCACGAATTCACCACCATCGCCGGTGTGCGCGAAGACGTGACAGACATCGTTCTGAACCTGAAAGGTGTTGCGCTGTCGATGGAAGTTGACGGCCCAAAACGCCTGTCGATTTCGGCCAAAGGCCCGATGGTTGTGACTGCTGGTGACATTTCCGAAAGTGCGGGCATCGAGGTTCTGAACAAAGAGCACGTTATCTGTCAGCTGGATGATGGCGCTGATTTGTTCATGGAACTGACTGTGAACACTGGCAATGGTTATGTTGCCGCCGACAAGAACCGCCCGGAAGATGCGCCAATTGGCCTGATCCCGATCGATGCGATCTATTCGCCGGTTCGCAAGGTGTCTTATGACGTTCAGCCAACCCGCGAAGGTCAGGTTCTGGACTATGACAAACTGACACTGAAACTGGAAACAGACGGATCCATCACGCCGGATGATGCCGTGGCCTTTGCTGCGCGTATCCTGCAGGACCAGCTGTCGATATTCGTGAACTTTGACGAGCCAGAAGCGGCCAACCGTCAAGAAGAAGATGACGGTCTGGAATTCAACCCGCTGCTGCTGAAGAAAGTAGACGAGTTGGAACTGTCGGTCCGGTCAGCAAACTGCCTGAAAAACGACAACATCGTTTACATCGGCGATCTGATCCAGAAAACCGAAGCAGAAATGCTGCGCACACCGAATTTCGGGCGCAAATCTTTGAACGAGATCAAAGAAGTGCTGTCAGGCATGGGTCTGCATCTGGGTATGGATGTTGAGGACTGGCCACCAGAGAACATCGAGGATCTGGCCAAGAAATTCGAAGACCAGTTCTAGGAAATTTGGGGCGGGCTGATTGCCCGCCCCATAAAATGCCCGCCTGTGCGGGGACATCTGGGCAATAATGTCCCAAGGAGAGCCGCCCACGCATGGGCAGCCAGACAAAGTATAAAACCTGAATAAGGACTGATAAAATGCGCCATGCAAGAGGCTATCGCCGTCTTAATCGCACCCATGAGCACCGTAAGGCATTGTTTGCCAATATGGCGGGCTCATTGATTGAACACGAACAAATCAAAACCACGCTGCCCAAAGCCAAAGAGCTTAAACGCGTCATCGAAAAACTGATTACGCTGGGCAAACGCGGTGATCTGCACGCCCGCCGTCAGGCCAGAAGCCGCCTGAAAGAAGATCAGTATGTTGCCAAACTGTTTGACGTGCTTGGCCCGCGCTACAAAGACCGCAACGGTGGTTGTGTGCGCGTTCTCAAGGCTGGTTACCGCTACGGTGATATGGCGCCCATGGCGATCATCGAACTGGTCGACCGCGATCCGGCTGCCAAAGGTGCTGCTGATAAAGCACGCGTTTCCGCCGAAGAGAACGCCGCCGACGAATAGATTTCAACACTGGTTGAAAATACAAAACCTCGCCCTTGTGGCGGGGTTTTTTGGTTATTGGGGGCAATTGAACCGGCCCTCCGAATTGCCAAAATCCCCATTTCGCTTTTCTATTGCGACGGGGGCGCATAGATTTAGAACATGGTAGACTTATTCGACACCACATCTGAGCCATCAACCTTGGGCACACCCCGCCCACTGGCAGACCGATTGCGGCCAAAAACTCTGGCCGAGGTGATCGGGCAGGAACAGGTGATCGGCACCGAGGCACCTCTGGGAATAATGCTGGCAGCAGGCAGTCTGTCGTCTCTTATCCTGTGGGGCCCGCCCGGCGTTGGCAAAACCACCATCGCACGGCTGCTGGCGGATGAAACCGATCTGACGTTCGTTCAGATCAGCGCGATATTCTCGGGTATTGCCGATCTGAAAAAGGTGTTCGAGGCGGCAAAGATACGTCGCCAAAACGGCCGCGGCACCCTGCTGTTTGTCGATGAAATCCACCGTTTCAACAAGGCGCAACAGGACGGGTTCCTGCCCTATATGGAGGACGGCACCATCATTCTGGTCGGGGCCACCACCGAAAACCCATCATTTGAGCTGAATTCAGCGGTGTTGTCACGCTCACAAATTCTGGTGCTGAACCGTCTGACGCTGGCTGATCTTGAACGCATGGCACAACGGGCCGAGAAAGAACTGGATCATGCGCTGCCCTTGACCGGCGAGGCCCGCGAGGCGCTGCTGGAAATGGCTGATGGCGATGGTCGTGCGTTGCTGAACCTGATTGAACAGGTCATCGCGTGGAAGGGCGACAAGAAACTGGATGTTGATGCGCTCGCCACACGCCTGATGCGCCGCGCAGCACTCTATGACAAAAGCGGTGATGCGCATTTCAACCTGATTTCCGCCCTGCATAAATCTGTGCGCGGATCGGACCCTGATGCAGCCTTATACTGGATGGCGCGGATGCTGACCGGCGGCGAAGATCCGCGCTATTTGGCGCGCCGCATTACCCGGATGGCGGTCGAGGACATCGGGTTGGCCGACCCGCAAGCCCACGCTGTATGTCTGCACGCATGGGAAACCTACGAGCGTCTGGGCAGCCCCGAAGGGGAATTGGCGCTGGCCCAAGCGGTGACTTATCTGGCGCTGGCCCCGAAATCCAACGCGGCCTATGTGGCGTTCAAGGCGGCTATGGCTGCGGCCAAGAAAACCGGCTCCGAGCCTCCACCCAAACACATCCTGAACGCGCCGACTTCGATGATGAAAGATCAGGGGTATGGCGCGGGTTATGCCTATGATCATGATGCCGAGGACGGATTTTCCGGCCAGAACTATTTCCCCGACAGCATGAAGCACGGCGTCTATTATCAACCGGTCGAGCGCGGGTTCGAGCGCGAGTTGAAAAAGCGCACCGATTACTTTGCCAAGCTGCGTGCCAAACGGCAGAAGAGTTGACAATCACCCGCAGGCGCGAAAGAGAGGCGCTATGATAACAAGCATCATTCAAGTTGCCATCGGCGGCGCAATCGGCGCTGTTGGCCGTTACCTGACGGGCGTCGCTGCGGTGCGCGTGATGGGGCATGGTTATCCGTGGGGCACGCTGACGGTGAACATCGTCGGTTCGTTCCTGATGGGCGTGCTGATCATTGTGCTGATGGGCAAAGACGGCGGCGTGCGAATGGCACCACTGTTGATGACTGGCATGCTGGGCGGCTTCACCACATTTTCGGCGTTCTCGCTGGATGCGCTGACGATATTCGAGCGCGGGCAGGTGGGGCAGGCGGCGCTCTATGTAATCGCTTCGGTGGTGCTGTCATTACTGGCAATATTTTTAGGCGTGATGGTCGCGCGAGGGGTCTGGACATGAGTGGCGTTCAAAAGATTGAAGTTTCTGAGGATGATGGCGATCAACGGCTGGACCGCTGGTTCCGCCGTATGTTCCCGCATATCGCGCAGGGGCGGATTGAAAAGATGTGCCGTAAGGGTGATATCCGCGTGGATGGGGGCAGGGTCAAGGCCGCAACCCGCGTGCAAGCGGGGCAGTTGGTGCGGATACCGCCGTTACCCGAAGCGCATGAAATAACCGCGCGGGCTAAAACCTATGACATGATCACCAACGCTGACGTCAAGATGATGCAGGAGGCGGTGCTGTACCGCGATGACGACATCATCGCGATCAACAAACCGCCCGGCCTGCCAACGCAGGGCGGTAGTAAACAGACCCGCCATGTGGATATGCTCGCTGATGCGTTGCGCTTTGGCTATGATCAAAAACCGCGTCTGGTGCATCGGCTGGACAAGGACACCTCTGGCATCCTGCTGCTGGCCCGCACCCGCCAAGTGGCCTCGCGCCTGACCGAAGCCTTTCGCGACCGCGAAACCCGCAAGATATACTGGGCCGCAGTTGGTGGCTGTCCGTCGCCCAAAATGGGCACCATCAAATACGGGTTGCTTAAATCCGGCGGGCAGGGCCACGAGAAAATGGTCTGCATTCATCCCGAGGAGGTGCAGCGCACCGAGGGTGCCAAACGCTCCACCACAGATTATATGGTGTTGTCGGCGGCGGCCAAACGCTGCGCTTGGGTGGCGCTGGTGCCGATCACGGGGCGCACCCACCAGCTGCGGGCGCATATGGCCGAAATGGGTCATCCGATTATTGGCGACGGTAAATACGGCGGTTCCGGTCAGGAAAATCAGGGCGACGGATGGGGCGCGCAACTGGGCGGTGACATCAGCCGCAAAATGCACCTGCACGCCCGCTACATTACCCTGCCGCATCCGGTGACTGGCAAGATGCTGAAAATCATCGCCCCGATGCCCGAACACATGAAACGCACATGGGATACTTTTGGCTGGGATGAACGCGATGTCGCGGATGACCCGTTCGAGGAATATCTATGAGCCAGACATTGCGTTTGGCGGTGTTTGATGTGGATGGTACGCTGATCGATAGCCAGCACCACATACATTCGGCGATGGAGCTGACCTTTGTGGGCCAAGGGCTGGACTGCCCGCCGCTGGAACAAGTGCGCGGTATCATTGGGTTATCCCTGCCGCAAGCGATGCGTCGCCTGATCGCCAATCTGACAGATGCGCAATACGATGCACTGGTCGAGGGCTACAAGGCCACCTTCAAAACCAAGCGTCTTGCCGGAGAATTCGCGCCACTCTATTCTGGCATTATCAAAATGCTGGACGCTGTTGCGCAGGATAACCACCTGCTGCTGGGCCTTGCCACCGGAAAATCACGGCGCGGGCTGGATGCGGTTCTTGACGGGCACGGGCTGACATCAAAGTTTGTCACGGCCCAAGTTGCGGACAATCACCCGTCCAAACCGCACCCGTCGATGTTACTGGCGGCATTGTCCGAAACCGGCGTCGAGGCGCAGGATGCGGTGATAATCGGCGACACTACCTATGATATGGAAATGGGCGTTGCTGCGGGGATGCATTGCATCGGTGTTTCGTGGGGCTACCACACGGTCGATGATCTGCGCACAGCAGGCGCGGCATGGATTGTGGATGATGCCGCTGAACTACAGACATTGCTAGACGGATTTTGGGGATAAAGATGGCAGAGTGGACAGCAAAACGGTTCTGGAAAGTCGCGAGCGTCGTTGAGGCGGGCGCAGGCTTTACCGTGCATCTGGACGGGCGCAAATTGCGCACGCCGGTGAAATCGGAACTGATCGTGCCAACCCGCGAGATGGCCGAGGCAATCGCGGCGGAATGGGATGCGCAAGGCGAAAAGGTCGACCCGCTGACCATGCCCGTGACCCGCACGGCCAATGCCGCAATCGACAAGGTCGCGCCAATGCATGCCGAAGTGTCGGAACTGGTGGCCGCCTATGGCGATACTGATCTGTTGTGCTACCGCGCCGGGTCTCCAATCGAATTGGTCGAGCGCCAGAATGCGGCGTGGGATCCATTGCTGGAATGGGCAGCGGGTACATTGTCAGCCCCGCTGAAAACCGGCGTCGGAATTGTGCATGTCGCGCAGGATGTCGGGGTTCTGGCCTTGCTTGCCAAACGGGTGGCCAGTCTGGATGCATTTCAATTGGCGGCATTTCACGATCTGGTCGGCATGTCCGGTTCGCTGATCATCGGATTCGCCACCACCTACAAAGTGTTACCAGTGGCCGATCTGTGGCAGCGCTCAAGAATCGATGAGGACTGGCAGATCGAGAAGTGGGGCGAGGATGAAGAGGAGATAACAACCTCAGAGGGTAAACGGGTGGGCTTTGAGCACGCCGCCCGATTCTATTTCATGGCCAATTAAGGGGCAATAACCCTAAATTTGCTCTTGTGTTTTCGATTCATCTTCGATTCGGACAAAAACTAGGTCCGATAGGGGCTTAATTCCGAAACTTCCCTTGACGTTTTCGCAAGGTTTGGCCCAAACTAACGCACGCTTGGGGAGGCGCAGCTTTCCCATAGTATCGCCCTCGGTCTAAACAGACCGAATAAACCGTCTATAATAGACGGACTATCAGGAAGAGGTAAAAATGAAAAAATCCGTATTTCTAGGTGCACTGACAGTTGCCAGCTTGACCGCTGGAATCGCTGCTGCTGGCACACTTGACGATGTGAAAGCACGCGGCAAATTGAACTGTGGCGTGTCCACTGGTCTGGTTGGCTTTGCGTCACCAGATGCGAATGGCAAATGGGAAGGTTACGACGTTGCTATCTGCCGTGCCGTTGCTGCTGCTGTTCTTGGTGACAACACTGCCGTGGAATTCGTTCCACTGAGCTCCAAGACACGCTTTACCGCGCTGGCTTCTGGCGAAGTTGACGTGCTGGCCCGTAACACCACATGGACACTGTCCCGTGACGTCGACCTGAAACTCGACTTTGTTGGTGTTAACTACTACGATGGTCAAGGCTTCTTGATCCCTAAAGCAATGGGCGTGACATCGGCCAAAGATCTGGACGGCGCGACTGTTTGTATCCAAAGCGGTACAACAACCGAGCTGAACCTGGCTGATTACTTCCGTGTAAACGGCATCTCATATGAGCCAGTGCCTGTGGAAGGCAACGCAGAAGCGCAAACACAATATCTTGCTGGCGCGTGTGACACGCTGACAACAGACGCATCCGCCCTTGCGGCGACACGCGCTGCGTTTGAAAACCCGGACGATCACATCGTTCTGCCAGAAATCATCTCCAAAGAGCCTCTGGGCCCAGTGGTGCGTCACGGCGACAACGAGTGGGCCGACATTGTTCGCTGGTCTCTGAACGCTCTGATCTCTGCTGAAGAGCTCAACATCACTTCGGCTAACATCGAAGAGCTGTCAAAAGGCACGAACAACCCGGAAATCAACCGTATCCTCGGCACAGAAGGCAACATGGGCGAAATGCTCGGCCTTGACGCTGACTGGGCAAAACGTGCGATTACTTCCGGTGGTAACTTTGGTGAAATCTTTGAAACCTACCTTGGTGAAAAGACACCTCTGGGTCTGTCGCGTGGTCTGAACGCGCTTTGGACAGAAGGCGGCCTGATTTATTCGCCTCCGTTCCGCTAGGACACTAATTGATTTGGGCGCGGGTTTATCCCCGCGCCCTTTTCATATCTACCTACTAAAACAAATAAACCACCTGAGCCGGGGCAGCGGACAACCGCGTCAGATAAAATAGGCCAGGGAACACAGGGATGTCTATCATGACAACACTGACCGACCCTCCTAAGGCGTCGTTCCGCCTTTCGATGCTGCTCTACGATACGCGCTATCGCTCAACGACCATTCAGGTCATTGTGCTGATCGCGTTTATGCTGGGCGCAGCTTGGTTGCTGAACAATGTTAGGGTCAATCTGGCGCTTGCTGGCAAAGACTTTAACTACGGCTTCCTGCAACAGGTATCCAACTTTGATATCAACCAGCGACTGATCGAATATTCGTCCACGTCCACATACGGGCGGGCAACGATCATCGGCTTGATGAATACGCTGCTGATTGCCGTAATGGGCTGTTTGACAGCGACATTCATCGGCGTGACGGTCGGCATCTTGCGGCTCTCGTCCAACTGGGTGGTTTCACGGCTGGCGACGGTTTACGTTGAAATGTTCAGAAACGTTCCGGTGTTGTTGTGGATTTTGCTGATTATGGGCGCCTTGTCCGAAAGCTTGCCACAACCGAAAGATTTTCGCGGTGACGAGCCATCGGCAACGATGAGTGTGTTTGACAGTGTTGCGGTTACAAACCGCGGCATCTATGTTCCCGAGCCGTTGTTCTCGACAGGTCTGGGCGACATTCCGGTGTTCTGGAACTCGTTTGAAATCAGCCTTGATCTGATGGCGATCCTTGCCGTTCTGTTTGCTGGTCTGATGATCGGTAAATTGATAAAAACGCGTGCCATACAAACTCAGGCGGCTACGGGTGAATTACCTAAAACAGGGCTGATACGCCTTGCTATTGTTGTGATCCCGATGCTGATCGTGTTGTGGATGCTGGGCTTCTACCTTGGTTATCCCGAACTGAAGGGCTTTAACTTCCAGGGCGGCACCCGTCTGGGTAACCCGCTGTTGGCCCTGTGGATAGCGCTTTCGCTCTATACGGCTGCCTTCATCGCTGAAATTGTACGCGCTGGCATCATGGCAATCTCCAAAGGCCAATCCGAGGCCGCAGGTGCACTGGGCTTACGGCCGGGCCGCACCATGAACCTGGTGATCCTGCCGCAAGCCATGCGGGTGATTATCCCGCCGTTGATCTCGCAGTATCTGAACCTAACCAAAAACTCGTCACTGGCGGTCGCGGTTGGCTATGCAGATATTACCAGCACGCTGGGCAACACCACGTTGAACCAGACCGGCCGAGAGCTGGAATGTATTCTGCTGTTGATGGGGTGTTATCTGGCCATATCGCTGGTCGTCTCGACGGTGATGAACGCCTACAATGAACGAACAAAGCTGAGGGAGCGCTGATATGACTATGACTGATCAAAGCTACGTGCGCACCCAGATGCTGGGTGAGAAGGCACCACCGGTATCGAATGTCGGTATCATCGGCTGGATGAAGAACAACCTGTTCTCAAGCCCGCTGAATATTATCCTGTCCCTGCTTGCGATTGCTGCGGTTTACTTCGTGCTTGCAGCCCTGTTGCCGTGGGTTTTCGGCGGCGTGTGGAATGCAAGTTCGCTAAAAGAATGTCGTGCAATATTGCTCGAAATTCATGGCGAGCCGACACATCGCGCCTGTTGGGGTGTGATCCACGAGCGGTTCTGGCAGCTGATGTATGGCTTCTATCCCAGTGATCTGTATTGGCGTCCAAATCTGGCGCTGGTCTGGCTGTTTGCCGCGATTGCACCAGTCTTGTTCAATGGCTTGCCAAAGAAAATGCTGCTGGTCTCGGTGGCCTTCCCGTTTGTTGCGCCTTGGCTGATTTGGGGCGGATCCTTCTGGGTGCCAGTGATGGCATTCATGGGCTTCGTTGTTGGCTTTCTGGTGCATCGCTTCGCCTCCAAAATGATTAGCCCTTTGATGGGGATCATCGTGGGCGTTCTGGCGACACTTTTGTGGTGGTTGCTGCTGAGTAGCCCGATGGCCAATCTGTTTGCCGGCATTGTGCCCTTGGCAATTGAAGAAGTTGGCAGCCGTCAAATAGGTGGCTTCATGCTGGCGATTTTGCTCGGGATCACAGGCATCGCCCTGTCCTTCCCGATCGGTATCGTTCTGGCGCTTGGGCGCCTGTCTGATCTGGTGATCGTCAAGGCGCTGTGTGTGGGCTTTATCGAGTTCATTCGTGGCGTGCCGCTGATCACCCTGTTGTTCGTGGCATCGGTGTTGTTGAACTACTTCCTGCCAAAGGGAACACAGTTTGACATCATCCTGCGCGTGATGATCATGATCACCTTCTTTGCCGCGGCCTACATGGCCGAGGTGATCCGGGGTGGTCTGGCCGCTTTGCCAAAAGGCCAGTACGAGGCAGCCGACGCGCTGGGCCTTGATTACTGGAAGGCACAGCGTCTGATCATCCTGCCGCAAGCGTTGAAAATCTCGATACCGGGCATCGTGTCCAACTTTATCGGGTTGTTCAAAGATACCACGCTGGTCTCGATCATCGCTTTGTCCGACCCGATTGGTTGGGTGAAACTGATCCAAGGCAACGCCGAATGGAACGGTGTGATCTGGGAGTTGTATGGCTTTGTTGCCTTCGTCTTCTTCCTGTTCTGCTTCTCCATGTCCCGCTATTCCATGTATCTGGAGCGTAAGCTTCAGACTGGTCATTAACTTAAAGGAGTGACGTAAATGTCTGATTCCGCAACAGCACGCGCACAGATGTCCGTATCGGACGAAGTGGCGATTGAAATAACAAGCATGAACAAGTGGTATGGTGCATTCCATGTGTTGAAAGATATCAACATGGTGGTGAACCGTGGCGAACGCATCGTGGTTTGTGGCCCGTCAGGGTCCGGAAAATCCACGCTGATCCGCTGCATCAACCGTTTGGAAGTGCATCAGGAAGGCACCATCATTGTGGACGGGACTGAATTGTCTTCAGACCTGAAAAACATTGACAAGATCCGGTCGGAAGTTGGCATGTGCTTTCAGCACTTCAACCTGTTTCCGCATCTGACGGTTCTGGAAAACCTGACGCTGGCACCGATCTGGGTTCGTAAAACACCCCAGAAAGAAGCCCAGGATACGGCGATGCATTTTCTGGAAAAAGTGAAGATCCCAGAGCAGGCCGACAAATACCCCGGCCAACTTTCGGGCGGTCAGCAACAGCGGGTGGCGATTGCGCGTTCCTTGTGCATGAAGCCACGCATCATGCTGTTTGACGAGCCAACATCGGCGCTGGACCCCGAGATGATCAAAGAGGTTCTGGACACGATGATCGAGCTTGCCGAAGAAGGCATGACGATGATCTGTGTGACCCACGAGATGGGCTTTGCCCGTCAGGTGGCCAACCGCGTGATCTTTATGGATGAAGGTCAGATCGTTGAGCAAAACGAGCCGGAAGAGTTCTTTAACAATCCGAAATCCGAACGGACCAAATTGTTCCTGAGCCAGATTCTGGGTCACTAAGAACCCACGACAGAATTGGAAAAGCCCCGTGCAAATTGCGCGGGGCTTTTTCGTGTTTAGGGCTGCAGCATTTCGGCTTTATTTTGAAACGCAATTCCCTGCCTTTCGCTAAAGCTCAAACGGGAATTACGTTGCACTTTTGTTCAAAGAAAGCCGAAACGCTGTATATGATTTCCATATGAATCGCATATGAATTCCATATGACTCTTTTCGGGCGACTATTTCAGCCCATCCAGGGTCTTTTTCAGCTTTTCCATCATCTCATCGATATGTGATTTTTCCGAAATAAACATCGGCGACAGGATGCCGGTGTTGCCGGTGAATTTCACATGCATCCCGTTCCAGAACAGATCGATCTGGGCTTGCCCACCTTTGTCATGCAGCTCGACCCCTGCCGCCATACCGATGCCGCGGATGTCTTTGACCATCGGATGGTCCTTTAGCTGGAAAACCGCATCCAGAAAATAGGGTGACATTTCGGCGGCGCGATCAAACAGCCCCTCGTCTTGATAAATCGCAAGCGAAGCAAGACTGGCGGCACAGGCTGCGGGGTGACCCGAGTATGTGTAGCCGTGGAAAAACTCAATCGCCCCTGGCGCGGATTTATCGGTGATCACATCATGCACGTGGTCGGTGGTGGCCACTGCCCCCATCGGGATCGACCCGTTGGTCAGCGCCTTGGCCATGGTCATGATGTCGGGTGTCACACCAAAAGCATCCGCCGCGAAGGTGCCGCCGATACGGCCAAATCCGGTGATCACCTCGTCAAACACCAGCAGGATTCCGTTCGCGTCACAAATCTCGCGCAGGCGCTCCAGATAGCCGACAGGCGGCGCAAGGATGCCGGTTGAACCGGCGACAGGTTCCACAAAACAGGCGGCAATGGTTTCACCGCCGTAAGTGTCGCACATGCGTTGCAGATCGTCGGCCAGTTCAACCCCGCGCGTCGGCTGGCCCCGCACCATCAGTTCATTTGCGTCCCACGTGTGGCGCATCATCGCCACGTAGGGCATCACCGACTGGAACGTCTTGCGGTTGTTCACCAGACCCGCCAGTGACACGCCGCCGATGTTCACCCCGTGATAGGCCCGTTCGCGCGACACAAACCGCGTGCGGCTTTCACCCATCGCCGAATGATAGGCCATGACCATTTTCAGGGCGGTATCGATCGCTTCGGAGCCGGAATTGACAAAGAAGACGTGGTTAAAGGTTTCGGGCAACAGCCGCGAGAGCTGTTCCGCCAAGGCGAACGACAGCGGGTGGGCCGACCCGAACGGCGCAACATAGGTCATTTCCTGCATCACCTGATGCACCGCCTCGATGATTTTCGGATGGCAGTGACCGGCGGGACTACAGAACAGACCGCTTGATCCATCAATCACTGTGCCCCCCTTGTGATCGGTCATGTAAACGCCGCGGGCCTGCGTGATGATACGCGGGTCTTCTTTGAAGCCTTTGTTATCGGTGAACGGCAGCCAATATTGTTCGAGCGAGTTTGTTTTCACGTCAAAAGCCATGATGTGGGTTCCTTGGGCAATTATGATGGGGTTTGGCACGTTATGCGGCCGAATTCTAATTTGACATTAGGAGCGGGGTGTGAATTCCATAGGGCCAGATCAATATCTAATATATATCCAGATCGGGATGCTATGCCCCTCGCCGAAGACACCTTTTTCCTTGATCCGAATTTTCAGGGCAGTCTGCAAAGCCAGATCCGGCAGATCGTGGCGTCGGCCATTCTGGCAGGGCGCCTGCCAGTTGGAGAGAAGCTGCCATCATCGCGCAAACTGGCCGAGCATCTGGGCATTTCGCGCATCACGGTGACGCTGGCCTATCACGAGTTGGTGGCGGATGATTACATCACATCGACCAGTCGTTCCGGCTATTTTGTCTCGGAAACCGCGCCAACTGCACGGCGCTCCGCGATCAAGGGCGAGATGGTCCGTGATACGGTGAATTGGGACCGCGCCATCCAACAGGATTTTGCCGGTGGCAAATGGACGAAAAGAACCTACAATTGGCGCAGTTACCCATACCCGTTTATGTATGGTCAGCCCGACCCAGAATTGTTCAATCAGGCCAGTTGGCGATTATGTGCAACGCAAGCGCTGGGCAAAAAGGAATTTGACAGTCTGACCTCGGATTACGCCGAACAGGATGACCCCGAACTGATCAATTTCATTGTGCGCCACACCTTGCCGCGGCGTGGTATTTTGGCCCGGCCAGAGCAAATACTGGTGACGGTTGGTGCGCAAAATGCGCTGTGGATGACGGCGCAGATATTGCTGAACAAAGACCGCGCTGCGGTGTATGAGAACCCCGGCTACCCTGGTATCCGTGAAATCTTGCGCCATACGGGGTGTGTGCGCTATCCTGTTGAAATAGATGATGACGGATTGGCGCCCGACATGTTGCCCAAGGATTTTGACGCGCTGTTCATTACGCCCAGCCACCAGTGCCCGACCACCACAACCATGCCGATGGCGCGACGTCACGAGCTGCTGCGGCTGGCAAACGAGCGGGATTTTCTGATTGTCGAAGATGACTATGAATTCGAGATGAGTTTCATCAAGGCCCCGTCGCCCGCGTTAAAATCACTGGATGAAGACGGGCGGGTAATTTACGTCGGCAGCTTTTCCAAGGCGCTGTTTCCGGGTCTGCGGCTGGGATATCTGGTGGGGTCCGAGCCGTTCATCCGGCAGGCCCGCGCCCTACGGCTGGCGTGCTTGCGCCACCCACCCGGGTATATGCAGCGCACCACGGCGTATTTTCTGGGGCTGGGGCATTACGATGCGATGATCAAGCGGATGCGCACGGTTTATCATAAACGCCGTCAGATCACGGCCGAGGCTCTGGCCCAGACCGAGATGAAAGTGGCGGGCAGCGCATCGTTTGGCGGGTCGGGTTTTTGGCTGGAAACGCCGCTGCATGTAGACACCGAGGTGTTGCAGCAGCAATTGGCGGAAAACGGGGTTTTGATCGAGGCGGGGCATCCGTTTTTTGATGGTGACAATGCCCCGCGCAACTTTTTCCGGCTGGCGTATTCGTCGATTTCAGCTGATAAAATACCCGAAGGGATCAGGCGAATTTCGCAGGCGATCAAGGATTACTGAATATGAGGGATCAAGATTCTAATTGCACACATCAGTGACACGCACATCGCGGGGCCGGGCCTGAAAACCTATAGCATTGCACCTATGGCCGAAAACCTGGCGCGATGTGTTGGGAGCATTAATGCCCAACCGATGGTGCCCGATCTGGTGCTGTTGTCCGGCGACGTGACCAATGATTTTGCCCGTGACGAGGCAATGCGGGCCGCCGATATTCTGGCCGGATTGAGCTGCCCATACTATCTGGTGCCCGGCAACCATGATGACCGCGACGTGCTGTGGGATGTGTTCGGTGGCGCGGCGATTCCGTTCAGAGCGGATGGGTTTATCAACTATGTGATTAATGATGGCCCCGTGCGGATCATTGCGCTGGATAGCCTGTCGCAAGGGGAAGCTGGCGGCATGATTTGCGATGTTCGTGCGGCGTGGTTGCGTGACTGTCTGGCGCAGGGGGCCGATCAGCCAACAGTCATATTCATGCATCACCCGCCGTTGAAATGCGGTGTGCCCGAAACGGATCAGGACGGGTTTGCAGGGGCCGAAATGCTGGGGGATATCGTGGCGGATTACCCGAATATCGAGCGTATTCTATGCGGCCATATCCACCTGTTGACCCACGCGCGATGGCGCGGGACGGTTGTGACCACCGCGCCCAGTATGGGGATGCAGTTAACACTGGATTTGACCCAGGCCGCGCCATCAAAATTTCTGTTAACCGGTCCGGCATATTTACTGCACCACTGGACGCCGGATAACATGCTGATCACCCATGCGATTCAGGTGGACGGATATGGCGAGCCGCATGTTTTTGCGCAGATTTAATCTGTTAAATCGCGCGGCACGATGAAGGCTTCAACACGGCCGCTGTGCAGGGTGACATCGGCCCAACTGTCGACCTCAAAACTGATCACGGTTGTCGCGGCCGATGGGTATTGGGTAAATTTTGGATGCTCAGGGGCCGAATTGACCAACGCGGCGGCCAACATCGCGGTCCCGGGGTTATGCCCTATCAACATGGCAGAGCGCGCCCTGCATCCCTGCAAGATGGTCAGCATCCGGTCGGGAGAGGCGAGGTAAAGCGCGGAGGTGAACTGTACTTCGGCGTTTTGATTGCAGTGTTTGGCGATATGCGCCCATGTTTCCGAGGTGCGCCGTGCGGTCGAGGAAAACACGGTTTCGGGACAATAACGGTTTTGCGCCATCCAAGCGCCGATGGCTTTGGCGGCTATATTCCCACGGGCGTTCAGCGCACGATCATGGTCATCCACTGTCGGGTCATCCCAACTGGATTTAGCGTGGCGTGTCAGGATCAAACGGAGGGTCATCAGGATTAAAGGCTGCCATGTGAAATGCGGATTGTTGGGGTAATCTGCCATAATTGTGCCCTGTAGGGCAAGCGTTTCGCACTAAACAACCTGTTTCCATACAGGCGTGCCCTTTGGGCGTGCTTATGTGGGATTTGCAGCTGGCAACGCCATATTCGCCGGTTAATGCATCTACAGGGCAGGCGGTGCGGCAGGGCTGTTCGCAGCCGATGCACGGGGTTTCACCTGTTGGCGGCAGATCAATGCGCACAGGCAGGGCGATGGCCGCCCGATATGATATGAACAGCCCCGCGTGGTCATGCACCAACAGACCAACAGGGGAAATCCACGCGCGCCCGCTGTGTTGTGCCCAGTCGATGAACGGCGCGTAGGGTGGCCCATCTGACGGGAAAATGGCCTGTGCGTTTTGCGTTTTGACCCACGGGGCAAGCACACGTTTTGACCAGCGATCCAGCGGATCGGGTTTGCCATCATTGTATTCGGGTGTGGCGGTAAAACCTGGCCAGAACCCTGGCTCAAACGGGCCAAGCAACAGCAGGGTTTTGGTGCTGTCTGGAATGGCGTCTTGCGGGGCTGGATGGAACGCCCCGAAAATATCCAGATGCAGCACCCGCAAGGATGATTGCAGCGCCGTGTAGGTCATTTTTTGAAGAACGGCAGCGCCAGTATCCACGCAAGGTTCGAGGGGCGGTCATCCTGCCATTGCAGCCCGATGGTCATGCCATCGTGGCCCTTTTTAGGTTGCGCAATGTAGGTGCCGAACATCCGGTCCCAGATTGATAGGGAAAAGCCGTAGTTGCTGTCATGCTCAGAGCGCAGGTCGGAATGATGCACGCGGTGCATATCGGGCGTGACCAGAACAAGACGCACGATGCGGTCCAGCGCCAGCGGCAGCTTGATGTTGGCGTGATTGAACATCGCGGTGCTGTTCAGGATGATTTCAAACAGGATCACCGCAAAACCGGCGGGGCCGAGCAGGTAAACCAGCCCGATTTTCAGCAGCATCGACAGGGCAATTTCAACGGGGTGAAACCGGATGGCGGTGGTCACATCAATATCGCGGTCGGCGTGGTGCACACGGTGCAGTCGCCACAGGATCGGGATTTTATGGGTGATCAGGTGTTGCAGCCAGATGGCAAAATCCAGAAACAGGATGGTCAGCAGTATTTCCAGCCACGCGGGCCAGCCAACATAGTTGAACAGCCCCCAGCCCAGCCGCTGTGCGTCATAGGCGGCCCCGACAGCCAGCAGCGGCAGCACCACCGGCACGACATAGGCCATCGCACGCAGGGCAACGGAATCAATGATAATCAGCGCCCAGTTGGTCACCCAGCGCCTTTGGCGCGTTTCGGTGCGGATACGGCGCGGCACCAGTGTTTCGACCGTTGCAAGGATCAGGAACAGGCCGATAAAAATGCCCAGACGGATGTATGTTTTATTTTCCATGCGGGTAGGGATAGCGTGCGGGGGAGGTGGGTGCAAACCCCCGTTATGCACATTTGCGTTAGCGGCTTATTCGGGCAGCCTGATCCAGTGGCCGGGCATGTCGGTATTGGCAAAGGTCAGTTCGGTCGCGGTGCAGCGGTATTTGGCCTCGCCACTGTTGAACAGGCGGTTGGTTGCGTCCAGTTCAACATCAATCAGTTCGCCACCGTAAATTGCCGTGGCCGTGTGACCGTAGGTTTTGGCGGAATAAACGATGATGTCATCGTAAGACGAAATATCATAGATTATCTGGCCATCCATTGTAATCGAGAACGGGTCTTCGCCTTCCAGTTCGATGTAAAACGCTAAGTTATTTATGCTGATCGTTGCTTCGCCGAATATAGTGATATTCATCTGGACACTTCCGTCGGCCTGAACATCATTCATGTTCATCTGTTGCCAGTAGGTATTGGCAACCTGTTCAATATCCGCGCGCCATTGGCCAGTGATACAGCCGTTAATACCCGAGGCCTGAGCCGATGTGAGAAGGGGGACGGCAAACAGCGCAGGCATAAAAAGACACTTAAATATCATTGCGTTACCCCTATTTGGCACGGATCAGAGAGCCCGCCCCGTGGTCTGTATAAAGCTCCAGCAAGCAGGCATTTGGCGCACGGCCATCCAGAATAACCACACCCCGCACCCCGCCTTTGATCGCCGCCAATGCGGTTTCGGTTTTCGGGATCATGCCGCCGTTGACGGTGCCATCCTTGGTCAGCGCACGGATCTGTTTCGGGGTCAGTTCGGTCAGAACCACGCCTGATGCGTCCTTTACGCCCGCGACATCGGTCAGCAGCAACAGCCGGTCTGCCTTTAGGGCTGTGGCGATTGCACCCGCCGCGGTGTCGCCATTAACGTTGAAGGTTTCGCCATTGCGGCCTGCCCCAAGCGGGGCAATAACGGGGATCGTGTCGGCATCAAACAGGGTGTGGAGCACGGATGCGTCCATTTCAACCGGGGTGCCGACGAACCCCAATTCGGGGTTGGTTTGTTCGCAAATCATCAGGTTGGCGTCTTTACCTGACAGGCCTACGGCCTTGCCACCCTGCGCATTGATCGCCTGCACGATGCGTTTGTTAACACGGCCCGACAGCACCATTTCCACCACTTCGACGGTGGCGGCATCAGTCACGCGTTTGCCATCAACGAATTCGGATTTGATATCCAGTCTGGCCAGCATGTCATTGATCATCGGCCCGCCACCATGCACGATCACCGGATTCACCCCGACCTGCTGCATCAGAACGATGTCGCGGGCAAAGCTGTCCATGTCATCGTCATTGCCCATAGCGTTGCCGCCAAATTTAACCACAACCGTTGCCCCGTCATAGCGTTGCAATAGTGGCAAAGCGTTGGAAAGAGTGCGGGCGGTGGCGGTGCGATCACGGTGCATGGCGTCTTGATTTTTCATCACTGGTTCCTTGTTCCCTACCCTGTTAATCGCTTGCGCAAGCTGTGCCAAGGGTTGTGCCAATTGGATTGTGTTTTGCCCAGCCGCGGCCTAGGTTCTGGGCAAGCAATGATCGGGGGTTGAAATGGTCAAAACTAAGCGACGCAAAACCATGTTGTTGACGGGTGCCAGCCGCGGCATTGGACATGCGACGGTGCAGTATTTCAGCGCCAAGGGTTGGCGGGTGATCACCTGTTCACGCAATCCTTTCCCCGAGGAATGCCCGTGGGGTGGTGGGCAGGATAACCATGTCGAGATTGATCTGGCCGACCCGCGCAAAACGATTGAGGCCATCGAAGTGATACGCGAAAAACTGGGTGGGCAACTGGATGCGTTGGTGAATAACGCGGGAATTTCCCCCAAGGGGCCGAATGGCGAGCGACTGAATACGATTGATACAGACCTGATGTCTTGGGGGCATGTGTTCCACGTTAATTTCTTTGCCCCTGTCGTTTTGGCGCGTGGGTTGAAGGATGAATTGGCGGCTGCCAAAGGGTCCGTGGTGAATGTGACCTCGATTGCCGGATCACGGGTGCATCCGTTCGCGGGGGCGGCCTATGCCACATCCAAGGCGGCATTGGCGGCGCTGACCCGCGAAATGGCACATGATTTTGGGCCAATGGGCGTGCGGGTGAACGCGATTGCGCCGGGCGAGGTGGAAACGTCAATCTTAAGTGAAGGCACAGACAAGATCGTGGATCAGCTGCCAATGCGTCGGTTGGGGCAACCCGAAGAAGTGGCGGCGGCGATCTATTTTCTGTGTTCGGACGCATCATCCTACATTTCAGGAACCGAGATCGAAGTGAACGGGGCGCAGCACGTTTAGTGCGCTTGGCCGCTCGTCGCTCCCTTACGGGTGCGTCCGTCTTTAGCGAAGAAAGCCGTTAGGCTCGATGAGCGGCGGGTTAAACAAGATCAGCGATGATTGTGCGCAAAATCGCGATGCCTTCGCCTTTTTCCGACGAGGTCAGGATCAGCTCCGGATAGGCAGCGGGGTGTTTTGTCACCGCCTCGCGCACTTGTTTCAACACGGCGGCGCGGTCTTTGTCTTTGACTTTGTCGGCCTTGGTCAACACCACCTGAAACGTGACGGCGGCGCGATCCAGCAGCGTTAGGATTTCTTCGTCCACCTTTTTCACCCCGTGACGTGCATCAATCAGCACGAAAGCGCGGCGCAAAGTTTGGCGGCCAGATAGATAGGATTTCAACAGCCGCTGCCATTTTTCCACCACGGGGATCGGCGCATTGGCGTAACCATAGCCGGGCAAATCGACCAGAAACGGGCCGTTCAGCGTGGTGAAATAGTTGATTTCCTGTGTACGACCTGGCGTGTTCGACGCCCGCGCCAGACCTTTGCGCCCCGTCAGGGCATTGATCAGTGTCGATTTCCCAACGTTGGAGCGGCCAGCAAAACAAACCTCGAGCCGGTCGGCAGGGGGCAGACCGTCCATTGCCACAACGCCCTTTAGAAATTCGGTGTTGCCAGCAAACAGCTTGCGGCCGCGTTCTTTGGCATCAAAGTCCGGTTCTTCGGCGATGGAGAAAGGGATTTCCATTACAGCACCTCGATCTTGTCGCCAGTGGCGATCGGGCCGGGGGTCACGACAACGCCATAAACGCCGAATTGCTGGTGACCCCAGTTGTCTTGTAGTACGTCCAAAGTATCGGCATCACGCAGCCCCGTGTTGGGGTTCACGGTGGTGGCCATGCAGCGGGTAATGCGCTCCTTGATATCAAGTTCGGCCCCGCCGATGCGCACACGTTTGCCGACCCAGTCAAATTCTTCCCATGCTTCCAGCCCGTCAAACCAAAGGTTACCGCGCCAGCGCAGTGGCGAGGGCTCGTAGCCCAGTTTTTCGCCAATCGCGTTGTTGGTTGCGTGGCTGTTTATGCTGATCGAGGGGAAATCTGAATCGGTCATGCCTTGGGTGGTTGCACGGATGATACCGGCGGACGCGGCGCGGCTCGATGGCATTATAGGCTGGACCCAAGCCAGAAATCTGGCGCTGTCGGTGTCCGGATTAAAGGTGATGTCCGGCAAATCGGGGTGCGTCAGCGTGATGGTTCGCGTTGCCTCGTCCAGCGTGGCGCGAATGGCCATCAGCGATGGTGCCTTGGCTCCGCGCGAAAAATTGGCGCAGCGCACCCAGTTGGTGCCATCCAGTTTGGCGGCCTCGTGCGGGACGGCCCAAACGCGATCCCACGGCAGGGTTTTAGCCACGGCCAAGTCAGCGGTTTTTAACGCCTCGACCCCATGCGCCTTGATCGGGTGACGCCAGATATGGGTGAGGATTCCGGTCACTTATCGTCCTTCATCTTTTTCTTGAAGCTTTCCCGAATGTTGCCAAACACGTCGGGTTTGGCCCCTTGCGAGCGCATGATTGAATATTGCTGGATGAAGGTGATCGTGTTGTTGGTGATCCAGTAGAGCACCAGACCCGATGCAAAACTGCCCAGCATGAACATGAACACCCACGGCATCCAGGCAAAGATCATTTTTTGCGTGGGATCGGTCGGTGTCGGGTTCAGTTTTTGCTGCATCCACATGGAAATACCCAGCAGGATCGGCATCACGCCCAGCGATATAATCGCGATCATTGATCCGGGTTCGGGGGCAGCAAAGGGCAGCAGGCCGAACAGGTTCAGGATCGAGGAAGGGTCAGGCGCTGACAAATCGTGAATCCAGCCGATGAACGGGGCGTGGCGCAACTCAAGCGTGACAAAGATCACCTTATAGAGCGAAAAGAAGATCGGGATTTGCATCAGGATCGGCAAACAACCGGCGGCGGGGTTTACCTTTTCCTTCTTATAAAGCGCCATCATTTCCTTTTGCATTTTTTGTTTGTCGTCGCCGCAGCGTTCTTTTAGCGCTTCCATTTCTGGCTGCAAGGTTTTCATCTTGGCCATCGAAACGTAGGATTTATAGGCCAGCGGCAGCAGTGCGGCCTTGATGATGATGGTCAGGGCAATGATCGAGAAACCCATGTTGCCGATGAACCCGTTCAACGTGTGTAGTAACCAAAAGATCGGTTTGGTCAGGAAGAAGAACCAGCCCCAATCGATCGAATCCAGAAAGCCGGTGATGCCGCCTTTTTCATAATCCCGAATGGTTTCCCATTCTTTCGCACCGGCAAACAAGCGGGTTTCGACGGTGGCGGTTGCACCTGGTTCGACTGTCTGGATTGGCATGCGGGCTTCGGTGGTGTAAATGTCGCTGCCGGGGATGTATTTGGCGACCGAAGTAAACTTCTGGCCCTTGGCAGGGATGATGGATGTCATCCAGTTTTTGTCGGTAAAGCCAACCCAGCCCTCGTTTTCAACCGTGATCAAATCAGCGTTTGCGCCCTCGGCCTGAGCGAAGTCCAGATCCGGCATGTCGTTGTAATCGATTTCTTCCAATTCACCGTCCGACATCCGCACGACGCCCTCATGGAGGATGAAAAAGCCGACCGTGTCAGGTTCGCCATAACGCGCAACGATGCCGTAGGGGAACAGGCGGCGGGTGGCGTCGGTGGTGTTTTCAACCGATTGGCTGACCGAGAACAAGTAATGTTCATCAATTGCGATTGTGCGCCGGAAAGTCAGGCCGCTGCCATTGTCCCAACGCAGGGTCACGGGGGATTCGGTGGTCAGGACCTTGCCGGCCTCTAGCGCCCAAAGGGTGTTTGGGCCAGGGACGGCATCGGCAGGCAGATCGCCTGCGGGGGCCCAGCCATAAATCGCGTAATAAGGTTGTTCTTTGCCGTAAGGAGACAGGAGCGTGACCAGCGGGGAATCATCATCGAGCGTTTCTCGGTAGCTTTTGAGCTCCAGATCATCAATGCGCCCACCCAGTAGCGAGATAGAACCGCCAAGTTCGACCGTGTCGATTGTGACGCGCGGCGCTTTTTCCAGCGCTTCGGAGTGAGAATTGGTCGGAGCGACGGGGGCGGCGGTGCTGTCTTGTGCAACGACTGAAGGGGGCGTGGCAACGCTTGTGCCATCAGCGGCTTGCGTGGTGGACGGCGGTAAGGTCAGGTCAACCGGCGGGGGAGGTGGTTGAAACCAGACGCTCCACACCAGCATCACGATACCGCTGAGCACTACTGCAAGAATTAGGTTCTTGTTTTGATCGTCCATTGTGGGACACCCTGTCACTGAAATTGGTCTCAGTGGTTCAACAGCGCAGGGGGGGAAAGGTCAAGCGGTTTTCCTGTAATTTAAGGGATTATGGCAAATGAATTTACCCTGTCTTGCGCCCTATTTTAGGTGTTTTGGCCAGTTTTTCGTGATGTTTTTGCATCCATTCCAGCGTATCCTCGAACGGCATTGGCCGAGCCAGACCGTAACCCTGAATGTGGCCGCACCCCAGTTGCGCCAGCATTGCGTGCTCGCCCACCGTTTCAACACCTTCGCCAAGGGTTTCAAGGTCCAACTGTTCCGCCATCGTCAGAATGGCGGACACCATGCGTTGTTGTTCGGGGTCTGTATCGACTTTCATGATGAAAGAGCGGTCAATTTTGATCCGACCAACCGCAAAACGGCGGATATTGGCGATAGAGGCGTGGCCGGTGCCGAAATCATCCAGATCAATCGCACAGCCGAGCGTTGCCAGCCCTGCAATATTGCGGGTGATAATGTCATCGCCCATATCGGCGACAACAGTTTCGAGGATTTCAACGGTCAGGCGTTCGGGGGCCAGGTCAAAGCGGTCTAGCTCCCAACGGATTTTATCGACCAGCTTCGGGTTTCGCAGCTCGGCTCCCGAAAAATTCACCCCGACTTGCGGCACTGAAAACCCGCTCTCGTCCCATTTTTTCAATGAAGTGAGGGATTGATACAGGATCACTTCGCTCAACCGCTCAAACAGGCCCGCCTGTTCAATTGCGGGCAAAAAGTCACAAGGCGGGACTATACCGCGTTCTGGATGGTTCCAGCGTGCCAATGCCTCGAAACCGGTAACCTTGCCTGTGTCGGTTGAGACTTGCGGCTGAAACCAAGGCAGGATTTGCCCGTTTTCTAGGGCCGCGCTGACCTCTTCTATCAGATCATGCTGAACCTTGGCGTGGCTTTGCATTTCGGCAGAATAGCTGCGGATTGCGCTGGGACCGTTCAGGTGCGCCTCAATCAGGGCGTGTTCAGCCGCCTCGAGCATGGTTTCGCCCGCAAGGGTCGGGGCGCGCGAACCGAGGCAAAATCCGACAGAGCAAGACACGTAAACCGTGGCTGCATCAAGGCTGATAGGTTGGCTCACCGCGTCTTGCAGACGAGCCGCCACCTGAATCAACGATTCTAGATCTGCACGCCGGACGGGGGCCAGCGCGATTGCAAAAACTGCCCCGTCGAGGCGGGAAATCACATCCTGATCGCGCAACACACCGTGCATCTGGTCGGCGGTGCGGTGCAGGATGTCATTACATGCCTTATGACCCAATCGGGAAACGAGACCGCTGTAATCATCCAGTTCAACCACCAAAGCGGCGGTGTTTAGCCCGCTGTGGCTGCAAGCCAGCATGAACTGCTCCAGCGCATTATCAATAGTTTCACGCTGCCCCAGACCATTCAGCCCGTTTTGCACAGGCATCTGTGGCGCAGGGCCAGCCCCGCCAAGAAGGGCAATAAACGCGGGCAACATCAGGGCAATACCGAGCAATGCGGTTTCCCCGCCCAGCCAAAACCCACCGAGCGTGATGGCGGGGATGAATGCCAATGCCTGCGGGCCGTTGATGATAGCGCGTAAATTGCGGCGAAGTTGGGCGGCGGGCAATCCAGCCATGAGCGGCATCCTTATGCTGTGCATGGCGGGCCATACAGATTCAGCAGGACGCTACTAGCCTAAGGTCATCGGATTGTTAATTCAGGTCAGGAATTTGCATTGCATTTTCATCAATTGTTTCGGGGTCACGCATTAAACCGGCAAAATCGAACAGTTTCGGGTCCAGCAGGTGCGAGGGCCGTGCGTTCATCAGGGCGCGAAACATCACTTGGCGACGACCCGGCGCGTTTTTCTCCCAGCCATCCAGCAGCGCCTTGACCTGTTGGCGTTGCAGCCCGTCCTGCGAGCCACACAGATCACAGGGGATGATTGGATACTTCATCGCGCGAGCGAATTTTTCGCAATCCACCTCTGCCACATGGGCCAGCGGGCGATAGACGAACAGATCACCTTCCTCGTTCAGCAGCTTTGGTGGCATCGTGGCCAGCCGCCCGCCGTGAAACAGGTTCATGAAAAAGGTTTCCAGAATGTCATCGCGGTGGTGCCCCAGCACAATGGCGCTGCAGCCTTCCTCGCGGGCGATACGATACAGATTGCCACGGCGCAGGCGCGAACACATGGCGCAAAAGGTGCGCCCCTGCGGGGTTTTGTCCATGACGATAGAATAGGTGTCCTCGTATTCAATCCGGTGCGGCACCTGCATTTCCTTCAGGAATTTAGGCAGCACGGTGGCGGGAAAATTCGGCTGGCCTTGATCCAGATTGCAGGCGATTAGGTCCACCGGCAGCAGCCCGCGCCATTGTAGTTCGTGCAGAACAGCCAGCAGGGTATAGCTGTCTTTGCCGCCCGACAGACAGACCAGCCACTTGGCCCCGCGCTCGACCATACCGTATTGATCAATCGCCTCGCGGGTCTGGCGAACAATGCGTTTGCGCAGCTTTTTGAATTCAGTGGTCGAGGGGGCACCGTGGAATAGAGGGTGGATGTCGTCAAGAATGTCGGGCATGTGCTTTTCATTATTCATTTTGTTCTTCTATATCAGTGATTTCAATTCCTTCTGCGCTACTTAAAATACCGAAAACATCCGCACTGAGGCGCATTACTTGGCTGGAAATATCTTCTTTCATGAAAATCCATTTCCGCCGGGAAAGCTTATCAGGCTCTATACCTACACGCATTTCAGGGATCATATTTCGGTCATCTTCACCCTGTGCAAAAGACGAGAACACTACGGAAGCCTGAAAACCCGTTTCAGGTTGAACAATATCGAGCCACCACCCAAAATCTTCAGCTATTAAAGCCGAATCTGAGTAACCTAGAATTGCGAGTTGCGCTTTGACGAAATCGGCTGTGGCGAATCCTGACATCCAATCGTTGATAAGCTGGTCGTCTTCGGGTGCGCGAGGGAACTCATGGGCCTTAACTGCCATGCCAATTGTATACTTTTCCATCATGTCTCCTTATCGTGCTCACATTCCCCATCCACCGGATCATAGCCGCAGCCACCCCACGGGTTGCAACGGCCAACTCGTTTGGCGGCCATCCATGCGCCTTTGATCGCGCCGTGCTTTTCCAAGGCTTCCATGGCGTAGGCGCTGCATGTGGGCTGATAGCGGCACGAATTGCCGACCCACGGCGAAAATAACAGGCGGTAGGCGCGTACGGGCAGGGCGACGATATGGGCAATCGGGGTCATTTGACGGGTCCGTGGATGGTGGTGAGCGCGTATGTCAGATCATTGACCAACTCTATATAGGCACGATCAATGGTTGCACCAGCGCGACCGATCAGCACGTAGTCCCATCCTGCATGGCCCAGCGTGGGCAGCACCTCGCGCACAATGGCCCGTAGGCGGCGTTTGGCGCGGTTGCGTTTCACGGCATTGCCTACTTTTTTGGAACAGGTGTAACCAACGCGGATCAGATCGGGGTCGGTTTCATCGGGCTTGCGTTTGCGGGCTTGCAACACCAACCCTTTGGTTGCCTTGCGCACCGCCTTTGAGGCCCGCAGGAAATCGGCGCGTTTGGTCATAGTGACCAGACAAACGGAAACCGCCGATGGCCCGCGCGTGGTGTCTGGCGTATTGCCTACCACGGGTGCCTTCGGCGGTGTCATATCGTTTTACCTAGATAGGCAGCGCTTATGCGCTGAGTTTGGCGCGACCTTTGGCACGACGTGCGTTCAGGATGTTGCGGCCAGCTTTGGTTGCCATGCGTGCGCGAAAGCCGTGGCGGCGTTTGCGAACAAGGTTAGATGGTTGAAATGTGCGTTTCATCGCCCGTCTCCGTTTATAGTCGTGTCTGATATGGCCTGCACCCATAAAGGATTCGTAGGCCAACAATGTTTGAAGTCCGTCATTTAGGGGGTTGTCGGGGGTAAGTCAATTCGTCAATCGCACCAAAAGTGCAACAAATCCGGCAATTGTCCGGCTGATATGTTTCAATACAGGGCAAAACCCCCGTGTAAAGTGAAACATCCCATCACCAGTGATCAAGGCAGCGTGATCGGGCTACTTATTTGCGGCGCTTGCCTGCATGTTGTGTTGCAACGGGGCACGGCAATGGAAAAGGCAAGATGAGTGACATGACGGATACACAGAAAAGCGGGATGATGCGGTATTTGCCCCTGATCGCTATTTTCACAGCGGCAGTGATCGGCGCATTTACTCTGCGCGACTACCTGTCGTTCGAGGCGTTGCGCGACAACCGCGAGGCGCTGATTGCGTTTCGGGATAATAACTATGTGGTCACCGTGCTGGTGTTTATGGCGGCCTACACCACGGTGGTGACCTTTTCACTGCCGGGGGCTGCGATTGCGTCGATCACCGGTGGGTTCCTGTTTTCTACTTTCCCGGGTTCGTTGTTCAACATTATGGCGGCGACCACGGGTGCCACGCTGATTTTTATGGCGGCGCGCTGGGGGCTGGGTGAAAAACTGGCTGCCAAGATGGAAGCGGGCGAGGGGGCGGTGAAGAAAATCAAGGACGGGATTGATGAAAACCAGTGGTCGATGCTGTTTTTGATCCGCTTGGTCCCAGCGGTTCCGTTCTTTGTTGCCAATCTGGTGCCCGCGATGGTCGGCGTGCCGCTGCACCGGTTCGTGATTTCCACCTTTCTGGGGATCATTCCCGGTGGGGTCGTCTATACATCTGTCGGGGCCGGTCTGGGTGATGTGTTCGCCCGTGGCGAAACCCCGAACTTTGGCATCATCTTCGAGCCACAAATCCTTCTGCCCATTCTTGGCCTTTGTGCGCTGGCCGCATTGCCAATGGTGCTGAAACTGATCCGGAAATAGGAATTAAGAAAATGAAAAACATCAAAACGGATATCTGCATCATCGGTGCAGGGTCGGGCGGTTTGTCGATTGCATCAGGGGCGGTGCAGATGGGCGCAAGCGTGGTTCTGCTGGAAGGGCACAAGATGGGCGGCGATTGCCTGAACTATGGCTGTGTGCCGTCAAAGGCGCTGCTGGCCGCTGGCAAGATGGGTATGGCGTTTGGCAAGGCCAAGGATCATGTGCGTAGCGCGATTGAGACCATCGCCCCGCATGACAGTGTCGAGCGGTTCGAAGGGCTGGGCGTCAATGTGATTACGGAATACGGCAGTTTCCTATCACCAACCGAGGTGCAGGCGGGCGACACCATTATCACCGCACGACGTTTTGTAATTGCCACGGGGTCGTCGCCGTTTGTGCCGCCAATTCCGGGGCTGGAAAACGTGCCTTACGATACCAACGAAACCATTTTCGATAACCGGACCAAGCCCAAGCACCTGCTGGTGGTTGGCGGCGGTCCAATCGGTATGGAAATGGCGCAGGCGCACCGGCGGCTGGGCTGCGAGGTGACGGTGATTGAAGGCATGAAGGCGATGGGCAAGGATGACCCTGAAATGGCTGCGATTGTGCTGGATAACCTGAGGGCCGAGGGCATAGAGATTGCCGAGGACGCGATGGCCAAAGAGGTGCGCGGCAAAAAGGGCGCGATTGAAATCGAGGCTCAGGATGGCCGCGTGTTCAAAGGTACGCATCTGTTGATGGCGGTGGGGCGCAAACCCAATATTGACCGTCTAAATCTGGATGCTGCTGGCATTGAGCACCACCGCGCTGGCGTCAAGGTTGGCGCAAACCTGCGCACCACCAACAAGCGGGTTTATGCGGTGGGCGATGTGGCCGGTGGGCTGCAATTCACCCATGTCGCAGGGTATCACGCCGGTGTGGTGATCAAATCCATGCTGTTCGGGCTGCCATCCAAAGCCAAAACCGCGCATATCCCGTGGGCAACCTATACCGATCCGGAACTGGCGCAGGTTGGGCTGACCGAAGCACAAGCCCGTGAAAAGCACGGCGACCGGTTGGAAGTTATCCGGTTCGATTTCGCGGGCAGCGACCGTTTGATCGCCGAGGGTAAGGCCAAGGGGCTGATCAAGGTGATGGTGGTTAAGGGGCGCCCTGTGGGCGCATCCATTGCTGGGCCATCTGCGGGCGAGTTGATCGGCCTGTGGGCGATGGCGCTGGCCAACAATATGAAGATGGGGGCGATTGCTGCGACTGTTCTACCTTACCCGACGGTGGGCGAGGTCAACAAACGCGCGGCAGGTGCGTATTTCACCCCACGGCTGTTTGAAAGTGCTAACGTCAAACGTGTGGTTGGTTTTGTTCAACGGTTCTTGCCGTAATCCGGCATTGAAAGGACTGAAATGTTTTTGAATTCACTCTCTGGTCGGTTCCTGATCCTGACGACCGTTTTTGTTATGTTGGCCGAGATCATGATTTTTGTGCCATCCGTTGCGCGGTTCCGCGAGGATTACCTGCTGCTGCGGCTGGAAAAGGCCCAGATCGCGTCGCTGGCCCTGCTGGCAGACGATATGATCGGCGATGCGTTGGAAGCCGAGCTGCTGCAAAATGCGGGCGTCTATAACGTGGTGTTGCGGCGTGATGATATGCGCCAGTTGATGCTGTCGTCGCCGCTGCCGGATGAAGTTCACTCCACCTATGATCTGCGAGACCCAAAACCTGCTGACTTGATTGGTGACGCGCTAAAGCGGCTTTGGGATACGGATGAACGGGTGATCCGGGTGATGGGCGAACCTGTGCGCGAGGCTGGCCTGCTGATCGAGGTGACGATGAACACAATGCCCCTGCGGGCGGCAATGATCGACTACGGGCTGAACATTTTGAAATTGTCGGCGGTCATTTCGGTGATCACCGCGATCATGCTGTTTCTGGCTGTGCGCGGGTTTTTGTTAAAACCGATCCACCGTGTGGTGCGACACATCAAATCCTATGCAGCGGCCCCCGAAGATGTGCGCCGGATTATCGAGCCATCAGCAAGCGTGCTGGAATTGCGCGAGGCAGAAGAGGCTTTGCAATCTATGCAAACACAACTGACCGGATCGCTAAAGCAAAAGGAGCATTTGGCCCAGATGGGCGGGGCGGTGGCCAAGATTAGCCATGATTTACGCAACATCCTGACCACCACACAGCTGTTTGTCGACCGGCTGGAAGGCTCTGATGACCCGATGGTGCAACGGGCAGCGCCCAAGCTGGTGAATTCAATTTCACGCGCGGTCAACCTGTGTGAAAGCACCTTGGCCTTTGGTAAAGCGGAAGAGGCGGCCCCCGCGCTGACCCGCGTGGCGCTGACGGATATTGTGAGCGATGTAATCGATGGGGAACGGCTTGCGGTGGAGGATCATGACGTTCGCTATAGCGATGATATACCTGCCGAAATGGTTATTCGGGCCGACCCCGAGCAACTGCATCGGGTGATCTCGAATATCGTGCGCAACGCGCGACAGGCGATTGTCGCCACGGGCAAAAGCGGTGAAATTTCCATTCGTGCACGCGAGGATGAAGACAACTGGTGGGTCACTATCAAAGACACCGGCCCCGGCCTGCCCCCCAAAGCCCGCGAGCATTTGTTCACACCGTTTCAAGGCGGGGTGCGCAAAGGCGGCTCTGGTCTGGGCCTGTCAATTGCGGCGGAACTGGTGCGCGGCCATGGTGGTGCGCTCGAGTTGCGCAAGACGGACAGCGATGGCACCGAGTTTGTTATCTGTCTGCCGAGGGGTGAAGTGGATTTAGATACTGTTGGTGCGTGATTCCCCCTTGCAAACCATCGCGCGGACCGCTAAATCGACGACTGGTTAGCACCCGTAGCTCAGCTGGATAGAGTACCTGACTACGAATCAGGGGGTCGCACGTTCGAATCGTGCCGGGTGCACCATT
>CAYYOF010000020.1:0-44271 GCA_964473185.1 uncultured Marinosulfonomonas sp.
GATGTGATTTATTCAATCCGTTACCGCACGGCTATGCCAGAGCGTATTATCGAAACCCAGCCAGATGGCATGGAGTGGGTTATACGTGGCGCTGGTCGCGCGAAATACCTGTTCCGCCTGGTGAAAATCAATCGAATCCGCCCTCGGGATGATATGGTTGCCATCAAGATTCCAGATGCGACGCCTGAAATTATCGGGGCGTACGCATTGTCGGACGAGCAGGCTTTGCTAGCCAAAGTTCGATACAATCGTCTTATCGACCTGTTTCTTGGCCTCGTTGCATATTCTTTGCAGAACCACTTGCGCACGACCGTTGTTGATATTGGACAAATCGAGATTGACGAGATTTATGTGGGGGTAGACAAGGTGGGGCGGCAGTTCATTATCCCGGTTCAAGCTAAAGGTGGGAATGACCAGTTAAGTGTTATCCAGACAGAGCAAGATATTCAGTGTTGCAGTGAAAAATACCCAACCCTTATTTCGCGCGCCATTTCGGCTCAATTTATCGAAGACGATCTGATCGCTCTGTTCGAGTTGGCTATTGATGAAGGCGAAATAAAAGTCGTCGAAGAGAAGCACTACAAGCTGGTTTCATCCAATCAAATCTCGGCACAAGAATTGACCAGATATAATAACACATAAGCAACGCCACCCCAGTAAATGCTGGGGTGGCGTGTTTGCTCTTACAGAATCTTCTGCCCCGTCTTGGCCCAATCGTTCATGAAGCCTTCCAGCCCTTTGTCGGTCAGCACATGGGCTGCCATTTTCTTGATAATAGCAGGCGGGGCGGTGCAGACATCGGCACCGATTAGCGCCGCTTGCGTCATGTGGTTGACGGAGCGGATCGAGGCGGCCAGAATGCGGGTCTCGAAACCGTAATTATCATAGATCGTGCGAATGTCGGCGATCAGGTCCATGCCATCAATGTTTATGTCGTCCAGACGCCCGATAAACGGCGAAATAAATGTCGCCCCTGCCTTGGCAGCCAGCAACGCCTGGTTGGCCGAGAAGCACAGGGTGACGTTGACCATGATGCCGTCAGATGACAGCGCCTTGCAGGTTTTCAGCCCGGCCCATGTCAGCGGCACCTTAACCGCGATGTTATCGGCGATTTTGGCCAGCTTGAGGCCTTCTTTCAGCATGTCGTCTGCATCCATCGCCACGACTTCGGCGGATACCGGACCGTCGATGATGCCGCAGATTTCCTTGGTGACTTCCAGAATGTCACGGCCCGATTTCATTATCAGGGACGGGTTGGTGGTGACGCCGTCGGCCATGCCAAGATCGTTCAGTTCTTTGATGTCTTCGACTTCGGCGGTGTCTATGAAAAATTGCATTTACGAATTCCTTGCGTGTGCTTTGCGATGTTCTACCATTGTTAGCGCAAACATTTGGGGCGGAAAAGCCCAAAATGACGAGGTAACAAATGTCTGATAACGGGTTTTTTGACGAAGGTATACTGGTTGCTGTTCTAACTTCACAACCTATTGATCGGCTGCTTGATTATAAAGCGCCCGAGGGTGGCTGCATGGCGGGCGCGTTTGTCGAGGTGCCGCTGGGGCCGCGCAAGGTGATCGGTGTGGTTTGGGGCAAGGGGCGCGGCGGGTTTGATTTGAAAAAGGCGCGCAGCATTTTGCGGGTGCTGGATGTGGCCCCGATGCGCGATGAATTGCAGGGGTTCTTAACGCGCGCCGCCGCCTACACCATGACGCCGCTGTCAATGATGTTGCGCCTTGCCACCCGTGCGCCGGGGCTGGGGGACAGTCCGATGATGCGCAAGGTTTACCGGCTGGGCGTGGGCGAGCCGGATCGCGCGACGGATGCACGCCGCAGGGTGATCAAGGCGCTGGGCGATTACGATGGCCTGTCGTTCACTTTGGGCGAATTGGCCGAGGTGGCGGGGGTGTCGAGCAGCGTGATCAAGGGGTTGGTCAAGCAAGGCGTGGTTCGGGAAGAGGACAGCCCGCGCGATTTGCCGTATGCG
Organism: uncultured Marinosulfonomonas sp.; assembly: GCA_964473185.1. Classification (GTDB taxonomy): domain Bacteria; phylum Pseudomonadota; class Alphaproteobacteria; order Rhodobacterales; family Rhodobacteraceae; genus Profundibacter. The sequence continues at coordinate 1,985 of CAYYOF010000020.1, forward strand.
CGGCTGGAGGCGGATTTCAGGGGGGTGGAACTAACGCCGGATCAGGCCACAGCGGCGGACGTGATGCGCGGGGATGTGGCCAGCGGCGTCTATGGCACCACCTTGCTAAAGGGGGTCACCGGATCGGGCAAGACCGAGGTTTATCTGGAAGCCGTGGCCGAATGTTTGAAGGCAGGCAGGCAGGCGCTGGTGTTGCTGCCCGAGATAGCGCTGACGGCGGAGTTTTTGAAACGGGTCGAGGCGCGGTTCGGGGCAAAGCCCGGCGAGTGGCATTCAGGTGTGACCATGACCGAGCGCAGGCGCTTGTGGAAAATGGCGGGCGAGGGGGCGGTGCAACTGGTGGTCGGGGCACGATCAGCGCTGTTTTTGCCGTTCCGCGATTTGGGGCTGGTGGTGGTGGATGAAGAACACGACACCTCGTACAAACAGGAAGAGGGCGTTCTGTATAACGCCCGCGATATGGTGGTGCTGCGGGCGTCTTTGTGTTCAGCCCAAGTGGTGCTGGCCTCGGCCACGCCGTCGCTGGAGACATGGGCCAATGCCGAGGCGGGCAAGTATAAACGGCTGGAACTGACGGCGCGTTACGGGGCGGCGGTGATGCCGGAATTGCGGGCCATTGATTTGCGCGTTGAGGATATTCCGATGGGGCGCTGGATTTCTCCGACCTTGCGCGATGCGGTGGCGGCGCGAGTGGCACAGGGCGAGCAGGCGATGCTGTTCATCAACCGGCGGGGATATGCGCCAACCACGGTGTGTCGGGCTTGCGGGCACCAGATCGGGTGTGATCATTGCGATGCGCGGATGGTCGAGCACCGGTTTCAAAAGCGGCTGATGTGCCATCAATGTGGCGAGACCAAACCGATGCCCGAGGTGTGTCCGTCTTGCGAGGTCGAGGGCAAGCTGGCGGCAGTTGGCCCCGGTGTGGAGCGGCTGGCCGAAGAGGTGGCGGCGCTGTTTCCTGACGCCCGCGTGGCGGTGCTGTCGTCCGATTTGTTCGGGTCGGCGCGGGCGCTGAAAGAGCAGATCGAGAAGATCGCGGCGGGGGGCTGTGATATTATCATCGGCACCCAGATGGTGGCCAAGGGGCACAATTTCCCACTGCTGACATTGGTCGGGGTGGTGGATGCTGATCTGGGTCTGCAGGGGTCCGACATGCGGGCAGCGGAACGCACATTCCAGTTGATGCGACAGGTTTCAGGGCGGGCGGGGCGTGTCGAGAAAAAGGGGCTGGCGCTACTGCAAACCACGCAGCCGGATCATCCGGTGATCCGCGCCATTCTGTCGGGCGACGAGGAATCATTCTGGCAGGCCGAAGCACGCGAACGCGAGGCCGCAGGGGTGCCGCCATATGGGCGGATGGCGGGGATTATCCTGTCTTGCGAGGACGCGGCGGTGGTGTTTGATCTGGCGGCGGATATGGCGCGGCGCGACGGGCCTTTGCGGGCCATATCGGCGCAGGTTTTCGGGCCTGCTCCGGCGCCGATCTCGCGGGTGCGCGGGCGTCACAGGGTGCGATTGTTGATCAAGGCCGACAAGGGGGTGGCGTTGCAGGGCGCGATCAAGGCGTGGGTGGCGCAGTTCAGGGTGCCCAACAGCGTGCGGGTGGCGATTGATATTGATCCGCAGAGCTTTTTGTAGGGTATGCCTAACTAAATGACGGTGCATGCCAATTGTCTTAATTGATAGACGGTAATCCCATAGGCTAATGATTGGTTAAGATTAGGGTTGATAGATTAACAAAATGTATAGGGTTTTATGCAATGTATGCAGTTGAGGGGCGAAGCGCCAACTCCATTCCCCTCAACCATAACACATACTGAGGATCAGAATATGTTACCTAAAGACATTAACATAAGTAATACAGGTGTTGCTACTTCGTCTCCCTGTCCGAACTTTAGAGAAATAAAGAATCAACCTGCTACTATTTCAATATCCAATAAAGAGGGTAAACGGGAGGTTAATATTTCCGGTATGAACCAATTATTTTTTGGAATTTCGATAGGCGCTAATTTTGCGTTGTTATCTGTAGTGGTTATCCTGTCTTCTTAAGCCCGCTGTTATACATTGCCCTCACAAATTGTCTGTCACGGCACCGCCGGGACGCGCCCGACCCTTAGTTATCTAGTGGGAAAGTAGCCTCTACGCGGGCACCGCCACCCGCCTCTGATCGACCAGATAATCCGTCACCATCGCGCCGATCCACATGCAAAACAGCGCCAGCCATGCGGTTCCGGCCAAGATGGACGCGCCGGTGACGCCGTTGCCAATCGCACAGCCCCCCGCCAGCATACCGCCAAAGCCCATCAGCACCGCGCCGGTCATCGAGCGGCGCATGTTGGCCTCGTTTTCAAACCCCTGAAAGCGGAATTCGCGCGATATGGTCGAGGCGATGAACGAGCCAAGGAACACGCCGGGCACCAGCCCGACATCAAATTCAAGCACCGAGGTGTTATCAAGCAGGAACATCAGCGTGTTGGCCGATGGGCCGGTGAAGGTGGCGCTGGCCACCGTCACGGGCTCGAAGCTGACTTCGGACAGCGCGAAAGTGAGCAGGTAGCCAACCGCCACCGCAAAGCCGACGCCCGAGGCGAAGACCAAGCGCATGATGCTCATCTGGTTGCGGCGTGCCTCATAAAGGGCGACGCCCGCCAACACCACGCCCAAGGCAAAACCACCCCAGTCGGGCAGGCGCAATTCGGTCAAAAGGTTCATGTTGTGGCCGTCCGCGGTGATCCACAGGCCCGCCAGCCAGTTACGAAACGGGGTGATCCAGCCGTGCAGGCTCATCTGTGCAACAACCGCGAAAACGAGGCCGGAGACCACGGCCCGCAGGTTTCCGGTGGCGGCCAGCACCAGCAAGCGGCCCGAACAGCCCCGCGCCAGCACCATGCCAACGCCAAACACCAAGCCACCGATAATCGCACCGGACCAGGATCCGGGGACCGCCATGATCCGCGCTTCTTCGACCCGCATCATGCCCAGCAGGTTGGCCCCCTGCACCCAGAACAGGGCCGTTGAAAACGTCAATAGCCACACCGTCATGCTTGGCCCCATCCGGCCACGGGCAAATTCGATGGTGGCGGCGCGCAGACAAAACCGCGAGCGCTGGGCTGCGATGCCGAAGATTACGCCGGTGATCAGCCCGAACAGCGCCGCTGTCGGGTTTTCACCAATCCGTTCAACAAGGGGCAGAATGTCCATCAGGGCCTCGGGTGTTTACTGTTGCAGACGACATATTCTAATTTGTGATTGTGTTCCTTGATGTAGATCACAAAAGCAATACTGGCGTAAGGTTAATAATGCGCCTAAAGGTTGGGCATGGAAGCGCACCGAAACAGAGTAACGCTGGCGCAGGCTGGCGCACTGCCCTATTGGCGACGCCCGATCTTTTTGTTGTTTTTAATGTCGGCGGCGATGCCGGTGGCGTTTTCAACATGGTCGGCGCTTTTGAACAATTTCGTCATTGAAGAGGCCGGATTTACCGGTGTCGAGATCGGCTGGCTGCATTCGATCCGCGAGATCCCGGGGTTTTTGGCCGTCGGGGTGATTGCGGTGATCGTATTTATCCGCGAACAGGTGTTGGGGGCGGTGATGCTGTTGCTGCTGGGGGTGGCCACGGCGATGACCGCGCAATACCCGTCACTGGGCGGGATTTTGACCATCACCATGCTGTCGTCGATCGGGTTTCATTACTACGAAACCGTCAACCAATCCTTGCAATTGCAATGGATCGACAAGGCCCGCGCCCCGCAAACGCTGGGCTGGATCGTGGCGGCGGGATCAGCCGCGACCCTGATCGCCTATGTGCTGATCGTGCTGACGTGGCAGCGCTTTGATCTGGGCTATAACTTTGTTTACATGGTGTCGGGCGGCTTTACCGCGCTGGTGGCGTTGTTTGTGCTGGTGGCCTATCCACAGTTCGAGGCCCCGCACCCGCAAGTCAAAAAGATGATCCTGCGCAAGCGTTATTGGCTATACTACGCGCTGCAATTCATGTCCGGCGCACGGCGGCAGATTTTTGTGGTGTTCGCAGGGTTCATGATGGTCGAGAAATTCGGCTTCAAGGTGCATGAAATCACCGCGCTCTATCTGATCAATCTGGTCGCCAACATGGTGTTTGCCCCCCTGATGGGCCGCGCGGTCGGCAAGTTTGGCGAGCGAAACACGCTGGCGTTTGAATATGTCGGGTTGGTGCTGGTGTTTTCACTCTACGGCGGCATATTCTATTTCGGCTGGGGCGTGGTGCTGGCGGCGACGCTTTATGTGATTGATCACTTATTCTTTGCGCTGGCCTTTGCGTTGAAAACCTATTTCCAGAAAATCGCCGACCCGCAGGATATTGCGCCCACCGCCGCCGTGGCCTTTACCATTAACCACATTTCGGCGGTGTTCCTGCCGGCGTTGCTGGGGTATTTGTGGGTTACGTCACCCGGTGCAGTGTTTGTGATGGCGGCGGCGATGGCGCTGGTGTCGCTGACCTTGGCGCTGATGATCCCGCGGCATCCTGAAAAGGGCAACGAGACCCGGTTTTCGCGTGGCTATATCGCAGCTGAATAGAGGATGTTTTCGATGTTTCAAAAGAGTCAAATGGTGACGGCTGAAACCGCCCTAGCAGGGCGTGATGAGGCAATCCCGACGGCAGAGGCGCATTTTCTAACGGCGCGCCCGCTGAAATCCCCTGTGCCAGAGGGCATGGAGCAGGCGATGTTCGGCATGGGCTGTTTTTGGGGTGCGGAGCGGATTTTCTGGCAGATTGACGGGGTCTGGTTGACGATGGTTGGCTACGGCGGCGGGTTTACCCCGAACGCCACCTATCAGGAGGTCTGCGGCGGGCAGACGGGGCATAACGAGGTGGTGCGGGTGATTTATGATCCCGCAGTTGTGTCCTACGAGGATTTGCTAAAGGTGTTCTGGGAGGGGCATGACCCGACACAGGGCATGCGGCAGGGCAATGACCGTGGCACGCAATACCGGTCGGGGATATATACCTATTCGGATGAACAGGTCGCGGCAGCCAAGGCGAGCCGTGACGCATTCGCGCCGGTTTTGGCCGCAGCGGGGTACGGGGCAATATCGACCGAGATAGAGGCCGCGCCGGATTTTTATTTCGCAGAAGACTATCACCAGCAGTATCTGGCGAAAAATCCGCAAGGCTATTGCGGGATTGGCGGCACGGGGCTGAGTTGTTCTATCGGAGTGGAGTAAAAGAGATTTTATGCGCTCCGCGCGGGAGGTATTTAGGGCAAGAAGAAGGGGCCGGAGGCTTGACCCTGCTGACCTGTCTGCCTAAGCCGCCTGTAATGTTATATCGGAGAACAACATGCCCACATTCACAGCCCTGACCACCCTAACCGGACAAAAACCGGCCGAAGCATTGGGCGAGGCGTTAGAGCGGCTGATGCCGGAACCCACAGGGGTCGGGGTGTTCGAGGTCGAGGATGGGTCGGGCCTTTGGGAGGTTGGCGCGTATTTCGTCGAGCCACCGGACGAGGCAGGGTTGGCGCTGTTTGCGGTGATGTTTGAGGCGAAACCCTTTGTGGTGTCGGAATTGCCCGAAGTGGACTGGGTGGCGCATGTGAAGCGCGAGTTGTCGCCGGTGCAGGCGGGGCGGTTCTTTGTTTATGGTAGTCACGATGCGGATCAGGTGCCTGATGGGGCGGTCGCTTTGTTGATAGAGGCGGCGATGGCGTTTGGCACGGGTCATCACGGCACCACGCTGGGGTGTTTGCGAGCATTGGACAGTTTGGCGAGCGGCGGATTTATTGGCGAGAATGTGGTCGACATTGGCTGTGGCACCGCTGTTTTGGCGATGGCGGCGGCGCGGATATGGCCAAATCCGGTTCTGGCCAGCGATATTGATGCCCAAGCTGTGGATGTGGCGCAGGCCAATGTGGCGTGCAATGATCTGGAGGGGCAGGTGAATTGCGTTGAGGCTGCGGGGTTTGACGCGCCTGCGTTGAAGGCCGCTGCGCCCTTTGATCTGGTGTTTGCCAACATCCTGAAAGGTCCGTTGATTGGATTGGCCCCTGATATGGCCGATTCTATAGCGCCCGCGGGCTATGCGATTCTATCGGGCATTCTGAACGAACAAGCAGACGAGGTAATCGAGGTTTATGCACAGAACGGCTTCAATCTGGTGCAACGGGATGCGATTGTTGAGTGGACGACGCTAATGTTGCAAAAAGACCCGACGTAACCTGCCTGAAATACCTCAATGCAGTCATAATTGCCTTAGTTCCGCCACATTTGGACACGATATTGTCTACATGGCGGGGGCCTAGCTGCAAGAGGCTGTCATGGCTATCGATTTGAATATGAAAGATTTCGGCAAACGTGTGACGCGCATCAACAAGCGCCACCGTAAATTGGCCAATGGATATGTTACATCTATAAATCACGATGGCTTGATCATCGCAAAAGTGCGCCGCAGTGGCCCGCGCTTTCCCTGGAAAGGCATTGCTCTTTGCTTTGTCGCGTTCTTTGCTTTCAAAGGGTTTCTGCTGGCCCAGTTGGGCGAGGCAACATACAACAATCGTGTGGCAAGCCTCAAGGCGGGCACCACGATTGAAAAAGTCGGCGCATACGGGATGTCTGCCGACCCGGTAACGCAGTGGGTCGCGTCACAAATCAATTCAGTTCTACGTTAAGCACAGCAGCGCTTTTCAAACGTAAAAAAACCGCGCCTGTCTCTGGGCGCGGTTTTTTCGTTTGTGTCTGTTCGTTTCGGTTAGCGGAATGTGCGCCCAGCCGAAAACGAGGCGATGTCGCCACGGGTCAGGCCGATGTCTTCCAGCACATAGTCCGACAATTTGGCCAGTGCCTTGCGGGTTTTGCGGGCGCTGTTCCAGTTGGCGAATGTTTGGGCCAGATCAGTCACCAAAGTTGTGATGCGATAGACGCCGCGCGAGATGCCGAGGTCGGAGCCGCGTGCACCGTCGACCAGCAGACGGGTGTTTTCATAAGTAGCCATGATAGTCATCCTTTTGTTGATGCAGCGATATGCTGTTGTTTCTAAAATGCCACTTAGGGGTTGGCGAAACATCTAACAAGATAAAAATATTGCATATCTAATATGCATTTTATGCATAGCTAGGCTTGCTGGTTAATGCTTTGTAATCTTTGTTAAAATCGCGACATCTGAGTGTCGGTTTTAGCGTTTCTAATGTCGAATTTCGCCCGCATTGCGCTTTACCGACATGAGCACCTAATTTTTGCCCTTATTGGTTTCTGTTTGGCAAATGTTCGCGTTTCGTGCTAATCGTGGCGCAAAGGCAACAAAAGCCGACAAATGGTGAGGAGCAGTATGCGTGTTATCGGGATTGATCCGGGGTTAAGAAACCTTGGTTGGGGCGTAATTGACGTGGCGGGATCGCGCCTTTCGCATGTGGGCAACGGGGTTTGTCATTCAACCGGCGATGATCTGGCGACGCGCCTGCTGTCACTGCATGTGCAGTTAAGCGAGGTTATGGCGCGGTTCGCGCCCGAGGCGGCGGCGGTCGAGCAGACGTTTGTCAACAAGGACGGGGCGGGCACTCTTAAACTGGGTCAGGCGCGGGGCATTGCGATGCTGGTGCCGGCGCAGGCGGGTTTGAGCGTTGGAGAATATGCGCCCAACAAGGTTAAGAAGACGGTTGTGGGTGTGGGCCATGCCGACAAGGGGCAGGTGGCGCATATGGTGCGGTTGCAATTGCCCGGGGTTGATCTGGCCGGACCGGATGCAGCCGATGCACTGGCGATTGCGATTTGTCATGCGCATCATATGCAATCTGCGGGGCATTACGAGGCAGCGTTACGAAAGGCGAGTGCATGATAGGCAAGATTTCAGGGCGGCTGGAATACCGTGCAGCAGACCATGTGCTGATTGATGTGCGCGGGGTCGGGTATATCGTTTACCTGTCGGACCGCACCATGGCGGCGCTGCCCAATGTGGGCGAGGCGGTGGGGTTGTTCACGGAACTATTGGTGCGCGAGGATAATTTGCAACTGTTCGGTTTCACCACATTGCTGGAAAAGGAATGGCACCGCTTGTTGATGTCGGTGCAGGGCATCGGTGCCAAGGCGTCAATGTCGATACTGGGCGCATTGGGAGCCGAAGGGGTCAGCCGCGCCGTGGCGCTGGGCGATGTGAACGCGATCAAGGTGGCCAAGGGCGTGGGACCGAAAACCGCGCAAAGGGTGGTTTTGGAATTGAAGGACAAAGCGCCAGCGGCAATGGCGTTAGGCGGCACGTTGGTGGTGGCGCAGGGCGACGTGGTGGCCGAGGTAGAAGTGATCGAAACGATTGCGGCGGTGATCGAGCCATCAAGTGCGGCGGCACAATCCGAGGCGTTGTCGGCGCTGGCCAACCTTGGTTATGGGCCAGGCGATGCGACGGGGGCTGTGGCGCAAGCAGCGGGTGAAGCGCCGGATGCGGACACGGCTGGGCTGATCCGCGCGGCGTTGAAACTGTTGGCACCGAAGGGGTAGGGGATGGCCGTGCTTGGTTTCAATAGTTTGTTGGAGGCAGAAGGTATTTTGCCCAAAGAGGTCTCGATGATTTTACATACGACCGCCATACAAAAACTGCGCCGGATGTTACCGTATCTGGCGGGCGAGCGCACCGATCTGTTTGAGGCGTATAATCGCGTTCATGGCAAACAAGCGACGGCAACATTGGTAAATCGGCCTTTTGCGGCGACTTTCGTTCACACAGGGGACCGTAAGCTGTTGTTCGTTGGCCTAAGTGAGGTGAGTAGTGAGGAGCGCCCTGTCGCGGAAATTTACGCGGACCAGAGGTATGACGAATTGGAATATGCGTTTGGGGCGACAGACACGTCGCCACGGCTCCACATTCCAAGAGGCGGCACCCAAACCAAATTTACAATGACACCGATTGATGCGTTACAACGCTTCAAAGGGCGCATTCAAATTGCGGTTCCCGCAGGGCGGGCCTATGTGCGGATTGCAGATAATCTGGATGCTGAAATCGTGGCGTTGAGCGAGGAAAGTCTGCTGATCCCGCCAGCGAATGATTGGGATCATTTCATTGTATCAGGTCCAATGCTTAGATCGCTCCCTGCAAGTTGGGCTGCACGATTGCGCGAGTGGCGCGGGATTTATCTGATTGTCGATGAAAGCGATGGGGCGCGATATGTCGGCTCCGCTTATCGGGTGGACAACCTGCTGGGGCGCTGGCAGGAACATGTGGCAAGGGACAAAGGCGTCACTAAAGAGCTGGCAAAGCGTGATCCTGTAGATTTCAGGTTCTCGATCTTGCAACTGCTTGCGCCAGATGCGGAACCTGATGCTGTAATTGCAATGGAACACAGTTGGATGGAACGCCTGCATACACGCGAACATGGATTGAACGCATGACCGAACCAGACCCCACATTACGCCCTGATCCGCAGCCCGAGGATCGTGATCGTGCGTTGCGCCCGCAGGTGTTGGATGAGTTTATTGGACAGGCCGACGCGCGGGCCAATTTGCGGGTGTTTATCGAGAGCGCCAAGATACGTCGCGAGGCGATGGATCATGTGTTGTTCCACGGCCCGCCCGGTCTGGGCAAAACCACGCTGGCGCAGATCATGGCACGCGAGTTGGGGGTGAATTTTCGCATGACCAGCGGGCCGGTGCTGGCCAAGGCGGGGGATTTGGCGGCCATTCTGACCAATCTCGAGGCCAATGACGTGCTGTTCATTGATGAAATTCACCGGCTTAATCCGGTGGTCGAAGAGATACTCTATCCGGCGCTGGAGGATTTCGAGCTGGATCTGGTGATCGGCGAGGGACCGGCGGCGCGCACGGTGCGGATTGAACTGCAGCCCTTTACATTGGTCGGGGCGACGACGCGGCTGGGGTTGTTGACCACACCGCTGCGCGACCGCTTCGGCATTCCGGTGCGGCTGCAATTTTACACCGAGGACGAGTTGCACGAGATCGTGGTGCGGGGCGCGCGGCTACTGGGGGTGCAATGCGAGGATGCGGGTGCCCGCGAGATTGCCAAACGCGCCCGTGGCACGCCGCGGATCGCGGGGCGGCTATTGCGCCGCGTGGTGGATTTTGCGGTGGTCGAGGCCGGTGGCAAGGTATCGCAAGCCTTGGCCGATAATGCGCTGACGCGGTTGGGAGTGGATCATCTGGGGCTGGATGGGGCGGACCGGCGGTATTTGACGCTGATTGCCGAGAATTATGCAGGCGGGCCGGTGGGGATCGAAACCATGTGCGCGGCTTTGTCCGAAAGCCGCGATTCACTGGAGGAGGTGATCGAGCCTTTTCTGTTGCAACAAGGCCTGATCCAGCGCACGCCGCGCGGGCGAATGCTGGCGGCCAAGGCGTGGACGCATTTGGGCATGGCTGCGCCGAAATCAAATACGGATTTGTTTGGTTGAGGTTGGGCGATAGAGATTCTATGCCTGCGGCGCGGATATTTGTGGAACAATGATGCGATGACACCGGAAGAAATTGAGCGGCACTTTACGCGTACGGATGGGGGGTATGCCTTTGCCCGTTGGGGGCGCCCGATCGTGCCGGTGGTGTTTGGCGTGGATGAGGAAACGCTGTCAGTGGTCAAGGGCGCAATCGAGGCGGTGGTGACATTGGCCGAGCATAAGATGGCCGAGACCGACATGGAGTTGGGTGCCAATCTGATGATGTTCTTTTTCAGCGACTGGGACGAGTTGCTGGATGTGCCCAAACTGGGTGAGATGATCCCTGATCTGGACGGGGTTATCACGCGCTTGAAGGCGGCGGATGCGAACCAGTACAGGGCGTTCAGGTTCGAGAATAACGGCGGCATACAGGCGTGTTTTGTGTTTATCCGCATGTCAGGTGCGATGGCCGAAATGCAGGCTGACACATTGGCGCTGGGCCAGGCGGTGCAGGCGATTTTGATGTGGGGCGAGGCGGCGTTTGCGACAAAATCCCCGCTGGCGGTGTTGCCCGATGGCGGGGCGGTGATTTTACGCCCCGAGATTGCGGCACTGATCGAGGCGGCGTATGATCCGGTGATGCCGGTGGCCGCACGCGACAAATCCCATGCGCTGCGGTTGTTTGCGAGGATGGGGGCAAGTCAATGACACATAAGTTGGACATACGCGTATATTACGAGGATACCGACATGGCCGGAATCGTCTATTATGCCAATTACCTGAAGTATATCGAACGGGCGCGATCCGATTGGGTGCGCGGGCTGGGGATTGACCAGCGGGCGATGAAAGAGGCGGGCCAGGTTTTCGTGGTGCGCCGTGTTGAGGCGGATTATCTGGCCTCGGCGCATCTGGATGATGAGCTGGTGGTGGAAACCGAGGTCACCCAAGTTACCGGCGCGCGGCTGATCATGGATCAGGTGGTGAAACGCGGCGTGCAAGCGCTGTTTCATGCGGTTGTCACGGTTGTTGTGGTGTCGGACGGTGGCCAAGTGGTCCGAATGCCGGCAAATATCCGCCAATTGTTGCATTAATCGCCCAAAATCCGCCCCAAGCGAGCGGTTATGACGCGCAATTGATAGCTTTCCCCTGCAATACCCCCTATATCTGCTTTTAATCAGAGCTGCCGTTAGAGTGGCCAAACAAAAAGAGCAGGCATATGGAAACTGAGACCCTTGCGATGGCGCAGGAGATTGATTTCTCCTTTTTGGCGCTTTTCATGCGCGCAACCCTTACTGTAAAATTAGTGATGCTTTTGTTGATGGTGGCCTCGTTCTGGTCATGGTCGATCATCATCACCAAAACGATCGCTTACCGCAAATCGCGGGCCGAGGCGGAGGTGTTTGATCAGGCGTTCTGGTCGGGTGAACCGCTGGACGAATTGTTTGACAAAATCGGTGGATCCCCCGACGGCCCCGCCGAAAAGATATTCGCGGCCGGTATGATGGAATGGCGGCGCAGCCACCGCGAGGATGGCGGGCTGATTGCCGGCGCACAATCGCGCATTGATCGATCCATGGATGTGGCGATTGCCAAAGAGGCGGAAAAGCTGAACACCAGCATGTCGTTTATCGCCACGGTCGGATCGACCGCGCCGTTTGTCGGGCTGTTTGGTACAGTTTGGGGCATCATGAATGCGTTCATCGAGATTGCGCAGCAGCAAAGCACCAATCTGGCCGTGGTCGCGCCGGGCATTGCCGAGGCCTTGCTGGCCACTGGGCTGGGCCTGCTGGCAGCGATCCCTGCGGTGGTATTTTATAACAAGCTGTCGTCGGACAGTGACCGGATCATATCGGGTTACGAGGCGTTTGCCGACGAGTTTGCCACCATTCTTAGCCGTCAGTTGGACAGCTGATGGCCAGCGTCATTCAGAAAAACCAGAGCGGGCGCAGGCGCAGGCGGCGTCGCGGTGGGCATGCCAATACGATGAGCGAGATCAACATCACGCCGTTTGTTGACGTGATGCTGGTGTTGTTGATCATCTTTATGGTGGCGGCCCCGTTGGTGACGGTGGGGGTTCCTGTGGAATTGCCGGAAACCGCCGCCAGTGCTTTGCCAGCTGAGCAGGAAGAACCGTTGACCATTACGCTGACGGCGGACGGGTTGATCATGGTTCAGGAAACCGAAATCGGTATGGATCAGCTGATCCCGAAATTGCGGGCGATTGCAGCCGAGCGTGACAGCAAGATGATATTCCTGCGGGCCGATGGTGCCTTGCCTTATGACAGCTTTGCCAAGGTTATGGGCGCGTTAAATGCCGGTGGGTTCTCTAACATTGGTCTGGTGACCGAGTCCGGCGGCCCTACTTTTGACGGCAGCGGCGGCTAATCGGATGGATTCTGGCCCTCTTATTTCTGGCATCGGGCATGGTGCCCTGCTGGCTTGGGCCTTGATTGGCGGGCTGTTTGCGCGTGCGCCCGAAGATACGTTTGAAGTGTCGGAAGTATCGATCATTTCAGCTGAGGAATTCGCCGCCCTAAGTGCGCCGCAACTGGCACCTGAGGCCGAGCAGAACATCCCGACGCCGCCTGCGCCTGAAATTGCGGATACGCCGCCCGAGCAGCCCGTTATCGAGGCCCCGCCCGAAGTGCCGGATACGCCGGTCGAGGAAACACCACCGCCTGCAGATGAGGCCCCTGATGTGGTCGAGGCACCGCCCCCCATTGCGGATGTTGTGGAAACGCCGCCAGAGGTGGTGCAGCCACCGGCGCAGGATAATCCCGTGGTGCTGGCACCGCCCGCCACCACAGCATCGCCCCGTCCGGCCCCGCGTGTGGCCCCGACCCCTGTCGAGGCACCGCCGCCCGATACCGAAGTGGCCGAGGAGGTGCAGGAAGCGGCTACACCGGATGCCGAGACGCAGACCCCGAGCGAGGTGGATGAGACAACCGCCCCTGAAGAGGCCAACGACCGGATCGTGACCGAAGCGGACGAGCCGCCAAGCTCGGCCCCGACATCGTCTTCGCGCCCATCCGCGCGCCCCAAACGGCCAACGCCGCCAGTTGAAACCGCGACAAACGACAACAGCACACGCGATGCGATTGCCGAAGCTTTGGCAGGGGTCCAGACCGATGAAGCTGCATCAACCCCGACAGCGGCCCCAACAGGTCCACCTTTGTCATATGGTGAAAAGGATGCTCTGCGGGTTGCTGTTTCCAGTTGCTGGAATGTAGGATCGATTTCGACTGACGCATTGCAAACAACGGTTGTTGTAAGCGTGACAATGGCCAAAGACGGCAAGCCAGATATCGGCTCAATCCGCATGCTTTCATCATCGGGCGGGTCATCTGCCGCCGCAAAGCAGGCGTTCGAGACAGCTCGCCGGGCAATTATCCTCTGCACCAAAGGCGGCTATAAGTTGCCGACTGAAAAATATTCCCATTGGCGGGAGATCGAAATGACGTTTAATCCAGAGAAAATGAGGATCAAATGAACATGAAACACCGAGTGACGACTGCATTGGCCCTAGTGGCGGCGCTTTTCGTGTTGCCGTTTGTTGCAGCCACACAATCGCAAGCCGAGCCATTACGCATCGAAATCACCGACGGGGTGATCGAGCCATTGCCCTTTGCGGTGCCGGACTTTGTCGCCGAAAACGCGGCTGGCAGTGAATTTGCCACCCAGATTGCACGTGTGGTGGCGGCGGATTTGATAGGCACCGGATTGTTCCGCGAGATCCCCAAGAATGCGTTCATTTCCACCGTCACCAACTTTGACAGCCCCGTGCAATACGCCGACTGGAAGGCGATCAATGCGCAGGCGTTGATTGTCGGGGCGGTGAATGTGAACGGTAACAAGGTGACGGTGAAATTCCGTCTGTTTGATGTGTTCTCCGGAGCACCTCTGGGCGAAGGATTGCAATTTGGCGGCACCACCACCAGCTGGCGGCGGATGGCGCATAAGGTGGCGGATGCGGCCTATAGCCGGATCACCGGCGAGGGTGCGTATTTCGATAGCCGCGTGGTGTATGTTTCGGAAACCGGCCCCAAGAATGATCGCAAGAAACGCCTTGCGATCATGGATTATGATGGCGCCAATGTGCAGTTTTTGACCGACAGCCGGTCACTGGTTCTGGCCCCGCGGTTTTCACCTACGGGCGACCGCGTGCTGTATACGTCCTATGAAACGGGCTTCCCCAAGATTTACGTATTGGATGTGGCATCCGTTGGCCGCCGTGCATTGGCGGACCAGCCCGGCACCATGACGTTTGCCCCACGGTTTTCGCCGGACGGCCAAACGGTGGTATATTCGCTGTCATCAGGCGGGAACACCGATATTTACCGGATGAACATCGGTGGCGGTGCGCCTGTGCGCCTGACGTCAGAGCCATCAATCGAGACCGCGCCGAGTTTCTCGCCCGATGGCAAACAGATCGTGTTTGAAAGCGACCGGTCCGGCAATCAACAGCTATACGTCATGCCTGCAAATGGCGGTGATGCCCGCCGGATCAGCTTTGGATCAGGGCGTTACGGCACACCGGTCTGGTCGCCGCGTGGTGATCTGATTGCGTTTACCAAACAGAACAAGGGCCGGTTCCACATCGGGGTGATGCGGGTGGATGGCACCGAGGAGCGGCTGCTGACGGCATCGTTTCTGGATGAGGGTCCGAGTTGGTCGCCGAATGGGCGCGTAATTATGTTCATGCGCGAAACCGCAGGGGCAGGCGGGGAGGTCGGGCTATATTCAGTCGACATCAGCGGGCGTAATTTGCGCCGGGTGAAAACAGACGGCGGCGCGTCGGATCCGGCGTGGTCGCCTTTGTTGAAATAGATACGGGCGGGGGCGAAAAACATAACCACTATTCCGGAATAGTGGTTATGTTTTGCCCCCCTCAGAGAACAAGAAATGAAGCGCGTTCCCAAAAGGGGCGCGGGATGATATGTAGACGGCAATCGAGCCAACAAAAACAGAGCAAGGGACAACCCATGACACACCTATATAAAGCGATCTTCATCGTTGCGGCACTGGGCCTTGGGGCCTGCACCAACCCGGGAAATCTGGCCGGAAACGGTTCTGGCATAGGAACGGGCACAATGACACCGATTGATCCGGCGTCGGACCCGAGTTCACCGGCTTATTTTAGCCAAACCATCGGGGATCGCGTGCTGTTTGCAGTGGATACCAGCACATTAACACCCGCTGGACGCGCTACATTGACGGCACAGGCCGGATGGTTGCAAGCCAACCCCGAATATGCCGCTATCATCGAGGGCCACGCCGACGAGCAGGGCACGCGTGAATATAACCTTGCCTTGGGCGCACGCCGCGCCAATGCTGTTTCGGAATTCCTGATATCACAAGGGATTGCAGGCAGCCGCTTGCGCACGTTAACATATGGCAAGGAACGCCCGATCGAGGTTTGCTCGGCCGAGGCATGTTACGCCAAGAACCGTCGCGCAGTCACCGTTATTTCGGCCGGCGCGGGCGTGTAACTGAAGGACGACTAAATGACACGGATACTCGCGCTTATTATTGGATTGTCGATCTGTGGGGCTGCCCCTGTGGTGGCTCAGGCCGATGATCAAACGCTGGCTGACATTCGCCAGGAACTGTCGGTGCTGTTTGTCGAAGTGCAGCGACTAAAGCGCGAGCTGTCCACCACGGGCGCACCCGGGACCAACGTGGGTGGCAACACCCCGCTGGAACGCATCGACGCGATTGAAGCCGCGTTGCAAAAACTGACGGCGAAATCCGAGCAGTTGGAAAACCGGATCAATCGTGTGGTGGTGGATGGCACCAACCGGATTGGTGATCTGGAATTCCGGCTGGTTGAACTGGAAGGCGGCGACGTTAGCACCTTGGGCGAAACCAGCACATTGGGTGGTGGCGATGCCCCCAGCGGGCCGACAACCCCGCTCCCAAGCACGATTGACACAACAGAGTTGGCCGTAGGCGAGCGAAGTGACTTTGAGCGGGCGCAGGAGGCGCTCGCATCCGGTGACTTTCGCAGCGCCGCTAAGCAGTTTGCGACCTTTACCCAGACCTACCCTGGTGGTCCAATGAGTGCTGACGCGCATTTCATGCGTGGGCAATCTTTTGAAAACATGGGCGAAATGGCCAATGCGGCCCGCGCCTATCTGGACAGTTTTTCCGGCACACCGGACGGCCCCAAAGCCCCCGAGGCGTTGTATAAGCTGGGCACATCCCTTGGCGCACTAGGCCAACAAAGCGAGGCTTGCGTGACGTTGGGCGAGGTCGGTAGCAGGTTTCCAAGCTCTGACATGGTGCTTGAGGCACAATCATCTATGCGCAATCTGGGTTGCAATTGATCCATCAGGACGAATCTCTACTTCACTTTATTGAAAGTATTTTCGGCCGAAGCCCACCTGCCGTGATCGGTGTCGCCGTATCCGGCGGTAGTGATTCAACAGCTTTGTTGCATCTTTTGAACCGGTGGGCGTCCAGCGCAGGGGTGAGATTGCTCGCGATGACGGTCGATCACGGGTTGCGCAAGGATGCCGCGGATGAGGCCAAGGCGGTGGCCGGATTTTGCGCAGGTCTGGACATTGAACACACCACGCTGCACTGGACGGATTGGGACGGCAAAGGCAATTTGCAAGATCAGGCGCGGCGTGCGCGTTACGGGCTGATGGCGACGTGGGCCAAGGAGCGCGGCATTGAAACAATCGCACTGGGGCACACGGCGGATGATCAGGCAGAAACGTTTTTAATGCGGTTGGCGCGCGGATCCGGAGTGGATGGACTGTCGGGGATGCAGCAAAGGCGCAAGGCCGACGGTATTAATTGGGTTCGTCCGGCCCTGTTTTTATATCGTCAACAACTTCGGGATTATTTGGGCCGCCACGATATCAAGTGGATCGATGACCCAACAAATGAGGATGAGCGTTTTGAGCGGGTGAAGGCGCGCAAGGTGCTGAAGGCATTGGCCCCTTTGGGGATTGACGTCGAGCGATTGGCCGGCACAGCCGATGATTTGCGGATGGCTAGGAACGCGTTGGAAATCCAGACACAAAACGCAGCACAAATGATGGTAACGATTGTGGATGGCGACGTTATTTTGGAGCGCAGTGCATTTCACAAGTTGTCGGCTGAAATAAGCGCCCGATTGCTGTCTCATGCCTTGAGTTGGGTTACATGCGCTGAATATCGCCCACGCCGAATGGCATTAGTGGATGTTGAGTATGGCATTCATTCAAATAAAACTTCGACTTTGCACGGATGCCTGATTACCCCGAAAAAATCCGAAATCCGCATCATGCGCGAACATCAGGCGGTCAAGAACGTGATTTGCCCGACAGATGCCATCTGGGACAACCGCTGGCAGTTTTCCGGCCCACATGCCAATGACTTAGAACTGCGGGTTCTGGGCGAGGCGGGATTGGCGCAATGTCCGGATTGGCGCGAAACGGGTGCGCCACGCTTATCCCTGCTGGCAACCCCTGCGGTGTGGCGAAATCAGGCACTAATTGCCGCACCATTGGCCGGATTGTCCAGCGGATGGGTCACATCTGCGCTATTTGGGGCAGATCATTTCATTTCCACCATTTTATCGCATTGAACTAACTGGGCCCAATCCCTATTTTAGACAGGTAGCTGCGAGAAAGATTCTTGTGCGCTAAACCGGTTTAAGGAGAATGCCTGTGGGCAACGCTAGAAATCTGGCTTTCTGGGTCGTGCTGTTTATGTTGATCCTCGCTTTGTTCAACCTGTTCAGCAGCGGCGAGGGTGCATTGCAATCCCGCGAGTTGAGCTATTCGGAATTTGTGCAGGCGGTGACTGACGGCAATGTGGAATCTGCGACGCTGGATGGCGAAAAGGTTCTGTTCCACGGCACCGATGGCAAAGATTATGCTACCATCCGGCCAGACGATGCCAAGGTCACCGACATGCTGATTGCAAATAACGTAGCGGTTTTAGCCGAGCGCCAAGAGCAGTCAGGATTTGTATCGCTGATCGGGATGCTGTTGCCGGTGCTGCTGTTGATCGGGTTCTGGTTCTTTATGATGAACCGGATGCAAGGCGGCGGCAAAGGCGGCGCGATGGGTTTTGGTAAATCCAAGGCCAAGATGCTGGACGAAAAGAAAGGTCGCATCACCTTTGACGATGTAGCGGGTATCGATGAAGCCAAAGAAGAGCTGGAAGAGATCGTTGAATTTTTGCGCAACCCGCAGAAATATTCGCGCCTTGGCGGTAAAATTCCCAAAGGCGCATTGCTGATCGGCCCTCCCGGCACAGGTAAAACCCTGCTGGCGCGCTCGGTTGCGGGCGAGGCGGGAGTTCCGTTCTTCACCATTTCGGGTTCTGATTTCGTAGAAATGTTTGTCGGTGTGGGCGCGTCGCGTGTGCGCGATATGTTCGAGCAAGCCAAAAAGAATGCGCCCTGCATTGTGTTTATCGACGAGATTGATGCCGTGGGCCGTTCGCGTGGTGCCGGTTATGGCGGTGGTAATGACGAGCGTGAACAGACGTTGAACCAGTTGCTGGTTGAAATGGACGGCTTTGACGCCAACGAGGGCGTGATCATTCTGGCCGCCACCAACCGTGCCGATGTGCTGGATCCGGCCCTGCTGCGCCCCGGTCGCTTTGATCGGCAAGTGCAGGTGCCACTCCCCGACATCAAAGGTCGTGACAAAATCTTGCAAGTGCACGCCCGCAAGGTGCCGCTGGGCCCTGACGTGGATTTGCGCATCATCGCCCGCGGCACGCCCGGATTTTCCGGTGCGGACCTTGCCAATCTGGTCAACGAGGCCGCCCTGATGGCAGCGCGTCTGGAACGCCGATTTGTGACGATGGAAGATTTTGAAGCCGCCAAAGACAAGGTGATGATGGGGGCCGAGCGCCGCTCTATGGTGCTAACGGATGAGCAGAAAGAAAAAACGGCCTATCATGAAGCGGGCCACGCACTTGTTGGCTTGAAGCTGACCAAAACCGATCCGGTCTATAAGGCGACGATCATCCCGCGCGGTGGCGCTTTGGGTATGGTTGTGTCGCTGCCTGAAATGGACAAGGTTTCGATGTTCCGTGATGAGGCGTTAGAGAAAATCACCATGACGATGGCGGGCAAAGCCGCCGAGATTTTCAAATACGGTGCCGAAAGCGTTTCCAGTGGTCCTGCGGGTGATATCCAACAGGCCAGCAGCTTGGCCCGTGCGATGGTGATGCGTTGGGGCATGTCTGATAAGGTGGGCAACATCGACTATTCCGAGGCCCATGAAGGCTATTCGGGTAACACGATGGGCTTTTCCGTGTCGGCGAACACCAAGGAAACCATCGAGGAAGAAGTGAAGCGATTCATTGACGATGGTTATGATGATGCGCTGGCGATCATCAAAAAGAACAAGGTCGAATTCGAGCGTCTGGCCCAAGGGCTGCTGGAATATGAAACCCTGACCGGCGAAGAGATCAAGCGCGTGATGAAAGGCGAGCCACCGCAACTGGACGATGATGATGAGGATGACGCATCCGACAAAGGCAACACGCCCAGCGTCACAGCCATTCCCAAGACCAAGCCAAAACCAAAGGTCAAGGTCAAGCGCAAGCCAAAGGATGGCGGCATGGAGCCGGAACCATCGTAACGGCAGAATATAGACAAGACTGGAACCCCGAAACTTACACCAAGTTTCGGGGTTTTCGCATTCGACCTGCGATGGATTTACTGACGCAAGTGCCGGAACTGCCCGCGGGCGATGTGGTTGATCTGGGGTGCGGCAACGGGTCTGTGGGCGCGGCGCTGGCGTTGCGGTTTGCGGGGCGTAATTTGATCGGGGTTGATAACTCACCCGCGATGTTGGTCAAGGCACAAGAGACCGAGGCCTATAGCGCTTTGATCAAGGTGGATGCTGCTACATGGTTGCCCGATGCTCCACCCGCGCTGATCTTTTCCAACGCGCTGTGCCACTGGTTGCCCGACCACGCGGCGCTGTTTGCCCGCCTTGCCGGAATGCTGACCAAAGGCGGGGTTTTGGCAGTTCAAATGCCGCGTCAGTTTGCGGCGCGATCGCATCAGGCGCTGCGGGATGTGGCCCAATCCCTGTTCCCTGACCGGTTTGATTATACCGAATGGGCAACCCCTGTGGCAGCACCGGAAACCTATGCGCAGATGCTTGCCCTCTTGGGCGAGGTAAGCGTTTGGGAAACCGAATATATCCAGCGCCTTGCCCCCGCCCAAACAGGCCACCCCGTGCGCCATTTCACCCAGTCCACTGCAATGCGCCCGATTGTAGAAAAACTGGACGAGGCGGAGCAGCAATGTTTCATCACGGCATATGAACAGGCGCTGACGGGCTATTACCCGCCCGAAAATGATGGATCGGTCCTGTTTCCTTTCAAGCGGGTGTTCTTTACGCTGGTGGTCTGAACTTCCAACCACAGGAAACACCAATGCCCGCACTTCTCCCCACTGCATTCACTGGCCGTATCACATGGCTCGGGGTGAACAAGGACCGCACCGAGACGCTGCGCAGTATTTCTGTGGATGAAATGGCCCTGACATTCGCGGGGTGTTCCGGTGAAAGCCGTGCGGGCCTGACGCGTCCGTCGTGCAGCCGTGTGGTCGGGCAATACCCGCGCGACACCGAAATCCGCAACACCCGTCAGATATGCATTGTATCGGCCGAAGAACTGGCTGTGATTGCCGCGAACATGGGGATTGAGGCGATTGATCCGGCGTGGCTCAGCACCTCGATCGTGGTTGAAGGCATCCCCGATTTCACCACGGTCCCGCCCGCCTCGCGCCTGATCACAAGCAATGGCACCGCCATCACAGTGGACATGGAAAACCGGCCCTGCAACCTTCCGGCCCCTGTGATTAACGAGGATATGCCGGACAAAGGGCGCGCTTTCAAGTTGGCGGCCAAGGGGCTGCGCGGCGTCACCGGCTGGGTCGAGCGCGAAGGATTGTTGCGTCTGGGCGACGAAATCAGACTACATATTCCGGACCAACCTGTGTGGCGGCATCTGGATCAGGCGCGCGGTATATAACGGTATGCCAAAGCGACGATTCTATTGCTGGAAATGTCGGATTCACTCTGTTGGTTACATGCGCATCTTGTAAGGTTGTCGAATTACAGACGCCATGATCTCTCAAAGGATACGCAGATATGAGCTATAAGTCCGACATCGAAATTGCCCGCGAAGCCAGTAAGAAGCCGATTCAGGAAATTGGCGAGAAACTGGGCATTCCCAGCGAACATCTGTTGCCCTATGGCCACGACAAGGCCAAGGTCAGCCAAGAATTCATCGAGAGCGTCAAGAGCAACCGCAAAGGCAAGCTGATCCTTGTCACCGCGATCAACCCGACACCTGCGGGCGAGGGCAAGACCACAACGACTGTGGGTCTGGCTGACGGGTTGAACCGGATCGGCAAAAAGGCGGCAGTTTGCATTCGCGAGGCGTCACTGGGGCCGTGTTTCGGCATGAAAGGCGGGGCCGCTGGTGGTGGCTATGCCCAAGTGGTGCCGATGGAGGAAATGAACCTGCATTTCACTGGTGATTTCCACGCCATCACCTCGGCGCATAACCTATTGTCTGCGATGATCGACAACCACATTTACTGGGGCAACGATCTGGCAATTGACGAGCGCCGCGTGGTTTGGAAGCGGGTTCTGGACATGAATGACCGCGCCCTGCGTGATGTGGTGACGTCATTGGGCGGGGTTGCCAACGGCTTTCCGCGCCAGACCGGATTTGACATCACCGTGGCGTCCGAAGTGATGGCCATTCTGTGCCTGTCCAACAATTTGAAAGATTTGCAAAAGCGTCTGGGCGACATCATCGTTGCCTACACCCGCGAACGCAAACCGATCTATTGCCGTGATATTCAGGCCGATGGCGCGATGACCGTGCTGCTGAAGGACGCGATGCAGCCCAATCTGGTGCAAACGCTGGAAAACAATCCGGCCTTTGTGCATGGCGGCCCGTTTGCCAATATCGCGCATGGTTGTAATTCAGTGATTGCCACCAATACGGCCCTGCGTCTGGCCGATTATGTGGTGACCGAAGCCGGCTTTGGCGCTGATCTGGGTGCCGAGAAATTCATGAACATCAAATGTCGCAAGGCCGGGTTATCACCCGATTGCATCGTTCTGGTTGCCACAGTTCGGGCGATGAAAATGAACGGCGGTGTGGCCCGCAAAGATCTGGGGCCGGAAAATGTGGAAGCAGTCGAGGCAGGCTGTCCGAACCTTGGCCGGCACATCGGCAATATGAAATCATTCGGGGTGCCTGTGGTGGTGGCGATCAACCATTTCGTCACCGATACGGACGCCGAAGTGCAGGCGGTGCAGGAATATGTGGCGTCGCAAGGGGCAGAAGCAATCCTGTCACGCCACTGGGAATTTGGCGGCAAAGGCGCCGAGCATCTGGCCGAACGTGTGGCTGAAATTGCCGACAGCGGCGCGGCGCAATTTGCAACGCTTTACCGTGACGATTTGCCATTGTTCGAGAAAATCGAGCGGGTTGCCAAAAGCATTTACCGCGCTGACGAGGTGATCGCCGACAAGAAAATCCGTGATCAGCTGCGCGCGTGGGAAGAGGCCGGATATGGCCATCTGCCGGTCTGCATGGCAAAAACCCAGTATTCGTTCAGCACTGACCCGACCTTGCGCGGGGCACCGACCGGTCACACCATCCCGATCCGCGAAGTGCGTCTGTCGGCAGGTGCCGGATTTGTGGTGGTGGTTTGCGGGGATATTATGACCATGCCTGGTCTGCCCAGCCGACCAGCCGCTGAAGGCATCCATCTGAACGATGCGGGCGAAATCGAGGGGTTGTTCTAGGTCAATGAACGCTCCACGCGCGGCCGTCATTGACGGTAAGGGCATCGCTGCGAAACTGCGTGCAGAAGCGGCGGCCGAGGCTAAAGAACTGGTGGCATCAGGCTGGAAACCCAGCCTGATGTCGATCTCGGTTGGCGATGCTGCTGCTGCCGAGATTTACGTGCGAAATCAAAGGAAACAGGCGGAATCTGCCGGAGTTTCCTTTGAATCGCGCAACTATCCAGCGGAGATTTCGCTGGAACAGTTGGTTGGCGTCATTCAGGGGCTGAATGCTGATCCCAATGTGAACGGCATCATTATCCAGCGTCCGTTGCCCGCGCATATTCCGGTGAAAACGCTGCAAAAGGCGGTGCATCCGTTGAAGGATGTCGAGGGTATGCATCCTGCCTCGATCGGCAATATCGTTTATAATGATCTGGCGCTTGGGCCGTGCACCGCCGTGGCGTCTGTCGAAATTCTGAAATCCCTGCCGCTGAAAATGGAGGGGCTGGATGTGACTGTCATCGGCCATTCCGAAATTGTCGGCAAACCGATTGCATTTTTACTGATGGGGCTGGGGGCGACGGTGACGGTGTGCCACCACATGACCCGATCTGTGGCAATGCACAGTCGTGGGGCAGATGCGGTGTTTGTGGCCGTTGGCAAACCGGGGCTGGTGACGGGCGATATGCTGAAACCGGGGGCTGCGCTGATCGACATCGGCATCAACCGGATTGAAACACCGGATGGGCCACGCACCGTCGGCGATGCCGATTTTGACAGCTGCGCCGAGGTGGCGGGCTGGATCACACCCGTGCCTGGCGGTGTCGGGCCGGTGACCGTTGCCACGTTGATGAAAAACGCGGTTCTTGCAACAAAGATGCAGATGGATCATTACCGAGAGACCTACGCCATACCCGCGCAATAACCTTAGATGGAGAATGAAATGACAGCAGAAATTATCGACGGTAAGGCATTCGCCGCCAAGGTTCGGGCCAAAGTGGCCACCCATGTTGCGCGTCTGAAAGCGGATCATAACATTCAGCCGGGGTTGGCGGTGGTGCTGGTGGGCGAGGACCCCGCGTCGCAGGTTTATGTGCGTTCCAAGGGTAAGATGACCGTCGAGGTCGGGATGAATTCCTATGAGCATAAATTGCCTACCGACACGCCCGAGGCAGATGTTCTGGCGCTGATTGAACGCCTGAACAATGATGCCGATGTTCACGGGATATTGGTGCAACTGCCGCTACCCGATCATATGAACGAGGATTTGGTGGTGAACGCGGTTGATCCGGCCAAGGATGTGGATGGCTTTAGCATCTCGAATGTTGGTCTTCTGGCCACGGGGCAAAAATCAATGGTGCCTTGCACGCCGCTGGGCTGTTTGATGATGCTACGGGATCATCATGGTTCGCTGTCCGGTCTGGATGCGGTGGTGATCGGGCGATCAAACATTGTTGGCAAACCAATGGCGCGCCTGTTGATGGGCGATAGCTGCACGGTGACGGTGGCACATTCACGCACCAAGGATTTGCCCGATGTGGTGCGTCGCGCCGATATTGTGGTGGCGGCTGTTGGCCGTGCGCAGATGGTGCTGGGGGATTGGATCAAACCGGGGGCGACGGTGATTGATGTGGGCATCAACCGGATTGATGCGCCAGAGCGTGGCGAGGGTAAAACCCGTCTGGTCGGGGACGTGGATTTTGACAGTGCCGTTAAAGTAGCCGGTGCGATTACACCGGTTCCGGGGGGCGTTGGACCAATGACGATTGCCTGTTTGCTGGCCAACACGGTGACGGCCTGTAGCCGCGCCAATGGGCTGGAAGAGCCTGAAGGGTTGACTGTTTGACGGGGGCGGTCATCAAGCCTTACGGCTTTCCTCGCTGGGGCGTTAATCGCCAGCGAGAAGCGCCCGTAAGGGAGCGACGAGCGGTGGGTCAATCTTTGAAATCGGGGGTGCGTTTCTCGAACCCTGCCATCAGCGCCTCGATCTGGTTCGCACTACCGATCAGGCGTCCTTGGGCTGCGGATTCAAGCAATAAAACCTCATCTTCGGGGATCAACTCGGTTGCACGGATCATCGCTTTGGCCTCGCGCACAGCATCTGGGCTGCGAGTGGCGATCTCGGTGGCCAGTGCATGGGCACGCGCCAAAGGATCATCGGCAAGTTCGGTGACAAAGCCCCAGTTCAGGGCCGCGTGCGCATCAAACACCTCGGCGGTATAGGTCAGGCGGCGGATCACATCGCCACGCGCCAACCGGCGCATCAAAACTATGCCACCCATATCGGGCACCAGCCCCCACTTGCCCTCCATAATGGAAAACTGTGTGTCGGGCGCGGCCACGCGGATGTCGGCCCCCAGCATGATCTGGAACGCGCCACCATATGCATAGCCATGCACCGCCGCAATCACCGGCATTGGCAGATCAGCCCAAACCATCGCGGCGCGTTGAAACAGGTTGGATTGCCCGTGCGTGCGGGTCATGATGCCGCCCACCTTGGCGACTTCGGCCATCAATAATTGAAAGGTACCCGTGTCCAGCCCTGCCGAAAACGCAGGGCCATCACCGCACAGCACCACTGCCCTGACATCACGCTGCTGCATCAGGCCTTCGCCTGCGTCAACGATTGCGCTGATCATGTCCAGATCGAGCGCGTTACGTTTGTCGGCGCGGGTCAGGGTGACGGTGGCGATTGCACCCGCCACCACAATGCGAACACGACCCGCCATTAGTGAATGATTTCAGATTCTTCGACGAACATATTGGCCCATGCCCGATCCAGCAGATCAGGGCGCATCTGGTGCGGAATGCCTTCAAAATCGCAAACCGCGATCATCTGGTCGATCAGGAATATCGGCTGATAATTGGCATAGACATTATCAATGGTTGGATATTTCTTTTTCAACAGATGCACCAACGTGGCCTCGTCCAGCGCGATCTTTTTCTTTCGCGCGACCATGGCGAAAATTTTCAAGTAATCCTCCTGGATCGGCCCATCAATCTTGATTTTGAAGAAAATCCGCCGCAGAGCCGCTTTATCGAAAATCTTGTTCGGGTGGAAGTTGGTCGAGAAAATCACCAATGTGTCAAACGGCACCTCGAATTTTTCACCCGATTGCAGGGCCAAAATATCTTTGCCTTCTTCCAGCGGAACAATCCATCTGTTGATCAGCGCCTGTGGTGGTTCGGCCTGTCGTCCAAGGTCATCCACGATAAATACGCCGCCGGTTGATTTTAACTGCAAAGGTGCCTGATAGGTGCGTGCGGTCGGATTATAGACCAGATCGAGCATCTCGAGCGTCAATTCACCGCCGGTGATAACGGTGGGCCGCTCACAACGCACGTACCGCGTGTCATAGCGGTTGCCGCTGCGGCGCAAGGAGTTGGGGTCGTCCACCTGTTCCTCGGCGGCGCTGTGCACAATCGGGTCATAAACGGTGATCACTTGCCCGGCGTATTCCAGCGCGCGGGGCACGAATATTTTATCCCCCAGCGCATCGCGGATGCCGTTCGAGATGGCGGATTTACCGTTGCCTGGTGGTCCATACATCAAGACGGATCGCCCCGAACTCACGGCAGGGCCAAGCTGATCCAGCAGATCATCGGGCAGGATCAGATGCCCCATCGCGCCGGTTAGCTGTTCGCGGGTGATTTGGATATTGCGGATCGACTGGCGTTCGACCTGTTCTTTGTAAACGTCGAGCGGCACCGGCATCGCGCCGTAATATTCGGATTGCGACAGGGCATCCAACGTGCGGGATTTGCCAGCGTCGGTCAGCTGATAACCCATTTCGCCGCCGGAACCGGCGTGCATTGTGCCGGTGGCCTCTAGCAATTTCTGTTCGCGGGCCAGATCGAGCAATTCCTGCGTCACCGGAATGGGCAGGCAGATGGCCCCCGCAACATCCGAGACCATTTCCAGATTCTGGCGAAACATGGTTTTCAATAGGATGTCGCGCATCATCACCATCGAGAGGTTCATCTCGTTCATGCGACGCGGGGCGGGGGGGGGAGTAACGCCTGATGTTTCCATATTCATGGTTATACCTGTTCTACTAAGGGCTGTTTCTTATATTTTGTGGCGATTCTATCTCTGATCGTGCGATTGGACAACAAAAACCGCCTTTGGCTTTTACATATGCTACGTTTGCCCGCTAATGTTGCTAAAAAATTAACAAACGGTAACGGGGGCAGGGATGAGCAGACCAAATCCTGCGAAATTATTCGGTTTTTTAGCGATTGTGCTGGGGGTGATGGGGGGATTGGCCGCGCTAAAGGGCGGTCTATACATCGCCAAACACGAGGCCGACACGCTGCATCTGCTGCAAATCGTATTCCGGATGGACGCGGGCCAGTGGCCGCACCTTGATTTTATGACCCCGATCGGGGCGCTGGCCTACGCGCCGATTGCCTTTTTGGTTGGACAGGGCATGGGGGTTGGCCATGCGGTGATCTATGCGCAAATTGCAATGGGGGCCGTGCTGCTGCCCGCTGCATGGTGGGTTGGTGTTAGCCGGATGCGGGGGGCTATGCCCTATCTGTTCGGTATGCTTGTGGTTGTTTTGGCCACAGCGCTGGCCTTTGGGTTGGCGGAAAGCTCGATCTCGATTTCGATGCATTATAACCGCTGGGCGTGGGCGATTTCATTTGTGGCCATCGCGATTGCGGTACTGCCTGTATTAGGGCCGATGCGCCAAGATATTGACGGTATGATCCTAGGCATTTGCATGGCAGCGCTGGTGTTGATCAAAGTCACCTATTTCGCGGCGTTTGCACCTGCGATCATCGTAGCTTTGGCGATGCGAAAATCATACCGGACGCTGGGTGTTGCTGTTGTTGCGGGGCTGGTGATTGCCGGAATTGTCACCCTGTTTACCGGATTTGCGTTCTGGCAGGCCTATATGGCGGATTTAATGCTGGTCGCGGGTTCGGACGTGCGCCCACAACCGGGTTTGCCATTGGGCGTGATTGTTGCGTCACCTGCGTATCTGGCCGGATCGGTGCTTGCCTTTCTCGGAATCATGTTGCTGCGCCGTTCGGGCGAAGCCATTGGCGGTTTGGCGCTGTTGTTGCTGGTGCCGGGGTTCTTTTACGTCACCTTTCAAAATTTCGGCAATGACCCGCAATGGTTGCCGATGCTGGCAATTTTGCTGATTACGTTGCGCCCCGCCGCAGCCGTGGATCAGGGGGCGGGGCGGGATATGCGCGGTGCGTTGACAATGGTCGGTGTTGCGGCTTTTGCCCTGTCTGCCCCGACTTTTATCAATCTGGCATACAGCCCGTTGCGCCATTTCGGCCTGAACACGGCGGACTATGAATCGATCATGCTGCGCAACGACAGGCATCAGGATTTGCAGGCGATATCGTTGCGGGTCTGGCGGCTGGACGGGCGTGTGGCGCTGGACGGGGACGGATCGGGGCTGGAGCATCTGACTGACGCTGCGGGGCGCGAAGAACCGGTCATGCTGTTGGGGGAACCGTTGCCGGATTGCGAGTTAAAACTGGGTTTACCGGGCTGGATCGGCAGCATTGTGCAGGATCTGGAACAGGCCGGTCTGGCGCAGGGCAAGCGTCTGTTTATGGCAGATATGTTTTCGAGCCATTGGCTGTTTGGCGATCTGGAACCGCTGATCAATGGCGCGCCATGGTATTATGGCGGGCTGCCGGGGTTCGGTAGCGCCGATTATGTGCTGGTGCCGTTATGTCCGGCCGAACAGGGCATCCGTAGAACGGTGATAGAGGCGATTGCCGCGCGACCGGATGTGACCCTGAAGGAAATTCGCCGCACGCCGTTATATGTATTGCTGGAGATCGAGCGGCGATAATTAAGGTTACGAGCCGTAAGCCACACCGAGCGCCAGATAGGCAATCAGTGTGCCACCAAGGGCGAGACCCATTGGAAAGTCCTTGTTGTCCCAGCTTTTCCAGTTTGGCGTAAGCTTGCGCATCGTCTTGCTGCGCTGGAACAAACGATGGGTGATCAGGGCGGCGATGATAACAGCCGACAATAGATATGCCATTCGTGCAGCATCGCCCCACGCCACAAAAGGGGCCATTGCGGCGGCAAATTTGGCGTCCCCAGCCCCCAAAGACCCAACGGCGCTAAACACAAACCCGATGGCCAGTATCACCGCCAGATGCAGCAGTCGCCATGTATAGACATCAAAGGGCAGCGCAATCAGGCCAACGCCCAGAAAAACTGCCAACAGGGCCAGAACGGCCATGTTGGGGATTTTCATAAACTTCATATCGCTCCAGGCAACCCAGATTGCAATGGGAACTGCAAAGGGCAAAAACCACAGGGCCGACGATGCTGTAATGACCATTTCCATTAGTTCGTTACGTTGTTTTCTAACGCATTAAGCGAACGCACAGCGGCCTCGAAATGTTGCGGGTGGGTGTCGATCGCGTCTTTCAACAGGCCTTTGCCGGTGGTGACATCACCTTGTTTGATCGCGGTCAGGGCCAGCGAGTGCAGCAATTGCGCTCGCTCGATCTGGGACATAGGAATGACGGGCAGGGTGTAATTACGTTGCGCACCCCGCGCCAGAACCAGATTGTTTTTGGCGGTGAACAGGTCTTTGTTATAGGACAGCGCCTCGCCGAACAGACGTTCAGCGCCCTTGTAATCACCACGGGTCAATTTGGAATAACCCCAGTTGTTCAAAACGCTGCCCGGGTTTGTGGTCAGACCAATAGCGGTTTCATAAAAACTGTCGGCTTTTTTCCAGTCCTGATTGCTGTCGGCAACCATCGCCTCGAGTCGGTAGCGTTTATAGGTTTCGTGGGTCGGCGGCACACGGTCCAGTTCAGTCTTGGCTTTCTTCCATTCACCAGAACGGATCAGGGCATCGGCCAGTTCAACGTGGTCCTCGTTTGTGTTGTCTTCATGGGCGACAACCTTGGTCCAGGCAGCCACGGCCTCGGTAGGGTGTTTGGCGCGGATCAGGGATTTGGCCAGCCCGCGTTGTAGGTCAATCCGGTCGGGATTGTCAGCGCTGGCTTTGCGGAAATAGGTCACGGCCTCGTTCGGGTCGGCAACGGTCAGCATGATATTGCTTAGATTGCTTTCATCAATGACGTTCAGGTCCTTGAGAGTGCGATTTACATCGGAATTGCCTGGTTTTTCACATGCGGACAGGGCTAGCGCGCCTGTCAGGCACAGGGAAACAAGAATAGGGTGGCGCATTTGTGCGTCCTTTTTGCTGCTCGAACCTACTTAGGGTGTGGAAAGAAGCAGGTATTCCCCGCTTCCTCGCCGCACCAACGAGAAATTATTATACTCATTATCGTCAACATACTCGGTTTGATCGGTTTTTGCGATAGCCAAGCGTAAATTGTCACGAATGGAGTCACTTTCGCCACTATCGAGTGCATATGCGGTCTGAAAGACACGCATTGCTTCGCCGGTTTTGCCGCGCTCCATCATCACGACGCCCAGATTATTCCACGCGGGGGCGAATTTAGCGTCCGCGTCGACGGCTTGGCGCAACAGTTTTTCGGCTTGGCCAAGGCGCCCCAGTTTCAGGTTGGCCGACCCAAGGGCGCTGTAGATGTCGGCATTCAGACCCAGTTTTCCGGCGGCGCGGTAGTATGCCTTGAGCGCCAGCTCGTATTCGCCTGCCGCCATCAGGCGATGCCCGACGATCAGCCCGTCAACGGATTGCTGGCGTGTTGGGTGCCCGGTAGGGGCATAAGGGTTGTCATCGGAACGGCCAATACCGCCCGCGGAATCGCAGGCGGCTGTAAGGCTAAGCGCCAGTATGAGACCCACCCATTTTTGTTTCATCCGTTAAAAGCTCGCACCTGCCAACATGGTCGACATGCCATAAACCGAGGGGCCAATCAGAATGATCAACAACGGTGGCAATGTCAGCATCATTGTGGCGAGTGTCATTTTGGTTGGCAACTTGTTTGCCTTTTCTTCGGCCCGCATCACACGTTTATCGCGCATTTCGGCAGAAAAGACACGCAAAGCATCGGCAACCGATGTCCCGAAGCTGGCGGACTGGATCAACACAGTCACGAACGAAGCCACATCAGGCACACCAACGCGTTCGGACATATCGCGCAAAACACTGATCCGGTCCTTACCGGCCTTCATTTCCTGCGACACGATTGAAAATTCATCGGCCAGTGCTGGAAACCCTGCGCGGATTTCTGTGGCAACGCGAATGATCGACTGGTCCAGCGATTGGCCGGCCTCGACGCATACCAGCATCATATCAAGCGCGTCCGGAAAGCCGTTGATGATTTCCTCTTCGCGTTTTTGTTTACGCTTGGTGACCCAGAATTTCGGAGCCAGATACCCGATTATGCCAGGCACAAGGATGCTGAGAGCCATCGATTTTGTTGTTTGGTCATCAGTAGCACCCAGCGTCAAAGCATAAACCGTGCCCGCAGCCAATAAACCCAGCCCAAGGATGAATTGCATAAAGTGGTAGGTGCGGACCGCAGTTTTTGACGGGTAACCAGCCTGCAACAGTTTCAGACGGATCGCGGAATATTCTTCCTCGTCCTGTGGTTCAAGAAAGTTGGCGTATTTGTCGAGCTTGTCAGTGCCCTGTGCCTGACGCAATTTGGTTTCGGCACCCACCTGGGCATTACGGGCGGCGTTTGTTTTGCGCATCCTGTCCAGAGGATCTTCTTTTTTGTTCATCAGGAGCGGGATCGTCAACAGCATCAGGAACATGCCCAATATGCCAACAGCCAACAATGGCCCGAATTCGCCAAAGTTATCGGTGAGAGTTGTATTGAGTGTCTCTAGAAAATCCATAATCGTTTCCCCCTATACCTTAATATTCACAAGTATTTTCATGACGAAAATATTGACGATCAGAAACGCGGCCACCACCAGACAAGCAGGAACAAAATAGGGTGTTTCCATAACTTCATCGTAGTAATCCGGTTTTGCCAGATTGATGGCGATCAGTGCCAGTATCGGGAACCCGGACAGGAACGAGCCTGACCATTTTGCCTCGGCTGTAATTGCTTTCACCTGACGGAACAGTTTGAAGCGCGAACGGATCACCTTGGATAACCCGTGCAGGATTTCGGCCAGATTACCGCCCGATTGTTGCTGGATCGTCACCGCCACCGCAAGGAAGCGTAGATCCTGTATTTCGATACGTTCGGCCATGTCTTTCAGGGCTTCGCCCACATCACGACCATAGGTGCTTTCATCGGCGATCACGCCCATTTCGGTGCCCAATGGATCGGGGATTTCTTTGGCGACAATGGCCAGGGTCGCGGTGAACGGATGACCAACACGCAAGGAGCGCACCATCAGTTCAATCGCATCTGGCAACTGCTCTTCCAGCATTGAAATGCGTTTTTTGGCCTTGTTGTTAACCCAGACAAAGACCGAGGCGATGCCCATCACCACAGAAAGGGCCGCGCGGACTGGCGGTGAGGTACTGGTGCCAACCGTCATGCCAATAAAGGCAAGTGCCCCAAGCCCGACCATCAGCATAATCAGTTGCAATGGCGAGAAGGCGATGTTGGCCCTTTGTGCCCTGCGGGCCAGGATTGAATATAGCGGGATCGAGTTCGCCTTTAGGTGCTGGCCCATCTCCTTGCGGAGTTTGTCCAGAACCTGCTCACGCCGCCCGCCTTTTTCCAGCATTTCCAACCGGCGGTTCACCTTGCTGTTCAGGCTGATAGATTTGCCAAAGACCGTCAGGTAAATACCTTCGACCAGCAACAGGACGGCGACAAAGATCAGGCCGTAGATGATAAATTCTGCGTTAAAGGACATAGTGGTTACTCCGCCGCAAAGGGTTCAAATAGGGATGCAGGCAAATCATAGCCCCACATGCGGAACCGTTCGGAATAATGCGAACGAACGCCTGTGGCGGTGAAATGCCCAAGGATTTTGTTTTCCGGTGTCAGGCCGACGCGCTGGAATTTGAAAACTTCCTGCATGGAAATAACGTCACCCTCCATACCGGTGATTTCGGTGATCGACGTCATCCGGCGCGAACCATCCTGCAAGCGCGAGACCTGCACGATCAGGTTTACAGCCGATGCAATCTGGCTGCGCACGGCCTTTAGCGGCATTTCAATACCGGCCATCGCAATCATATTTTCCATCCGCGACACACCATCGCGCGCCGAGTTGGCGTGGATTGTGGTCATTGACCCATCGTGGCCGGTGTTCATGGCCTGCAACATGTCGATAACTTCTTCGCCACGGGTTTCCCCGACGATAATCCGGTCCGGACGCATCCGCAGGGCGTTTTTCATACAGTCACGCGGGCTTACCTCGCCTTTGCCTTCAACGTTCGGCGGACGGCTTTCCATCCGGCCAACGTGGGTTTGTTGCAGTTGAAGCTCGGCCGTATCCTCGATGGTCAGGATGCGTTCGTTGTTGTCAATAAACGACGACAGTGCGTTCAGGGCAGTGGTTTTACCAGAGCCGGTCCCGCCCGATACGATGATATTCAAACGGCACGCAACGGCGGCCTGTAGGAAGGCGGCCATTTCCTCGGAAAAGGCGCCGAAGGACACCAGATCATCAATACCCAGCTTGTCCTTTTTGAACTTACGAATGGACACCAGGGAACCATCCACCGCAACGGGCGGCACCATGGCGTTGAAACGCGAGCCATCAGCAAGCCGCGCATCCACGTAAGGGTTGGATTCATCAACGCGACGGCCAACGGCCGATACGATCTTGTCGATGATCCGCATCAGGTGCTTTTCATCCTTGAAGGTGATGGTGCTCAGTTCCAGTTTGCCATCGCGCTCGACGAAAATCTGCTTCGGGCCGTTGATGAGAATATCGTTGACCGTTTCGTCTTTCAAAAGCGGCTCGATCGGGCCAAGACCAGTCACTTCGTCAAACAGTTCCTGATAAAGATGGCTGCGTTCGTCGCGGGTCAGAACCACGCTCATATCTTCCAGCGCCTCTGATGCGATGGCGTTGATTTCGGCGCGCAGATCCTTTTCAGACGCGTTTTCCAGCGCTGACAGGTTCAGGTTGTCCAGCAATTCCTTGTGCAGTTCCAGCCGGACTTCGGCCAGACGATCTTTGCGCTTCACCTCTTTGTCCGCAAGCACAATTGATGTCGAGGCCATCGGGGCCTTGCGCAGGTTTTTTATCTTCTCGACCGACTGGGTTGCTGGCATAGCCACAACTTCGGCTTTGGCCGAGGCGGTGTTGCC
Source organism: uncultured Marinosulfonomonas sp. (assembly GCA_964473185.1). Classification (GTDB taxonomy): domain Bacteria; phylum Pseudomonadota; class Alphaproteobacteria; order Rhodobacterales; family Rhodobacteraceae; genus Profundibacter. Next base: position 36,276 of record CAYYOF010000020.1, read on the forward strand.
TTCAGATTTTTTATAACGCGAGAACATACTGGTTTTCCCTTTTCTATATTACTTACCGGTGTCGGCAGATTGGTTTAGATCGTGAACCGATTTTGCAAGTTTTGCGAATTCCTTGCGAAGCGGGTTTTTTGCAGCGCTTTCTGCCATTGGCAGGCCATGATCGCCGGCCTGAACTGTCTGCTTGCCGCCATCGGGCATTTGTAATTCGATATCAATGTCCAGACTTTCGGCCAGACGTTTGACACGGGATTTACCGTTCAGATCGGTGAACTTTGGCGCGCGGTTCAGCACGAAGCGCAGTTTCTTGTAGGGCAGTTCTTCGGACTTGAGCGCCCGGATCAGGCGCAATGCGTTCTGGGCACTGCGCATGTCCAGTTCCAGCGTTGCAAAATAGACGTGAGCCTGGTTCAGCACTGCTTCGGTCCAGCTAACCAGCGTGGATGGCATGTCGATGACAACATAATCAAAGTTCGTCCGCGCCATGTTGATGATGCGGTTGATGTCTTCCGAGCTCACCAAATCCAGCGGCAACATATCTGCCGGTGCCGTCAGAACGTGCAGTTTGTCGTTATAGGTCAACAAAGCCTGCATGAAACTTTCGCTGTCCATTGCCTCTGTATCCGACAGCAGCTCATAAATGATTTCGCGGCGCGGCAGGTCCAGATAGGTCGAGATCGAGCCAAATTGCAGGTCAAAATCCAGCAAGCACACGCGCGGGCCGTCTTTTTTGTCGATAGTGGCCAATTCCCAAGCCAGATTTACAGCCAGTGTGGAGGCACCAGTGCCGCCTGCCAGACCGTGAACCGGTAAAACAACCCCGTTACGGTTGCCAGTAGCTTTGAGTGTTGTTTTCATTTCGCTGGGCACGGGGGCTTCGGCGACAACTTCGGGGGCGCGCATCCGTTCGATTGCTTCGTGCAATTCGCCATCCGGCAGCGGGTAGGGGATGAAATCATTGGCCCCAAGGCGCAACAACTGGTGCAGGGCAATCGGGCTGACTTCTTCGGCGATCAGAATAACCTTGATGCCTTTGTCATTGGCCGTCGTAATCAGATTACCAATCAATGTCAGGTCTTCTTCGTCCTGATCATCAACTGCGATTGCAATAAATTCCAGTGAATCCGCATCGGGCTGCTTCAAAAATACTTTTGCATCCTCGAATGTCAGATCACCCCAGCTCTCGCCCAGTTCTGCTTCCATATCCTCGATCAACAGATCGAAATTAGATACGTCACGCGAAACTGTGCAGGCTACTATTGGTGCCGATTCTGGCTGTAGCATAGCGCTGTTCTCCATTTGCCTCTTCCTTCTAATACTAAGCGACGGCGGTTTTTATACATAAAACCAGTTGGTTACTGCTCACCTGGTCTCTTCCACTATCGCCCATGTCCACGACTCGCTCGCGCACGGTTTTTTCCCTTTGAATAGAAAGTGACCTACAATCTTGGCAACATTAGGGCTAAAAAACCGTAATTGTTCGACAAATAGAATAATTCGTTTGGTACCTATTTTATTAAGGTTTGATTAGGATATGCCTGTAAAATATGGCTCTAATCGGTATGGGGCAGGGGGGTTCCCCGAAATTCCCCGAATTTATTGTTCTTAATAAATGATGAATTGTCTCTGATTGAGCTACAATACGCATTGCCGAGTTTCGTCACGCGTAGGTTAGAGTATGTTGCATTAAAATGTATTCACCGGCAGGACGAACGCGTTATGCCTTGTAAACGCTGCCTCGGCCTGACGCATTAATTGTGTGGTGACGGTCAAAATGAAAAGGCCCGCCCTGTTTCCCCGGATAAAGGGGCGGGCGGGCCAGTTTCACAGCCATTTATATCAGTAGGGCGTTAGTTGTTGGTGGCAACTTCCGAACCAATGATTTCAGGCACTGATGTTGGCTCTGTGGCGCTTTCAACATATTCACGGAAGATGACCTGGGCGTATTTCCCGTTCAATAGCGTGGGGTGGTTCTGAACAAAGCCGGAAACCTCGGTTACGGTGCGCCTGTTGCGTCTCTCCTTGCCAGAAGTTACGACCAAGGGCTGTGTTTCACCGAAAGAGGCAACCGCCTCGAGCCGGCTGCGGCTAATTCCCTGTGATGTCAGGTAGTTGACAACAGTGCGCGCACGACGCAAACCCAGACGTTTGTTAAAGGCGTTGCCACCAACAAGATCGGTATGCCCGTAGACGCGGAAGCGAACTTCGGGGAATTGTTTGATCCAGTTGGCCTGTTTGCGCAACGAGGCCTGTGCCGAGGCATCAAGCCGCGAGCTGTTGAAGGGGAAGTTCACTGTAGCGGGTACTTGGGCTGCAAACTTGTTAGCCAGATTGATAGCATATGATTTCTGGCCGGTCTGGATCAGCATATTGTTCATCGTCGGGTTGCCAAACCCACCTTCGTCAAGCGTGCCCCCCGCTTCAGAGTTAAAAGCCCGCATAGAGCCGGTATTTGATGCGCAAGCTGCCAAAGAGGTCAGTGCTGCGGCGATCAGGACTTGTTTTAGATAAGTGCTCATTGTCTTACTCCATCACATAGCCGTAGGAACCGCTGAAATCCTGCCGCGCAACTTCTCCGGCAACACCTCTTGGTGTTTTGCCGGCAACTTTGCCAAACAGGAACAGTTCAGATTCAGTTGGTATGCGAATACGATCCGTTGGTAGCGCAAGTGCTTCGCCCCGTGTGGGGGTTACCAGATGCGCTGTAATGATAATCACCAGTTCGGATTGTTCGCGCTTGTATTCCGCGCTGCGGAACAGGGCGCCCAGAATGGGAAGGTCACCCAACCATGGCACCTGACTGTTCAGATCGCGGAAATCATCCTGAAGCAGACCCGCAATGGCAAAGCTTTCGCCGTCACGCATTTCAACTGTGGTTGAGGTTTCGCGTTTGCGAAAGGCGTCAATCTTGAAATTACCATCTGTAAAGCTGTTGCTCGGGTCGATCGAGCTGACCGAGGCCGTGAGCGACAGGTTGATTGTATCACCATCAACCACGCGCGGGGTAAAGTTAAGCGCGACACCGAAGGGTTTATATTCAACCGAGATGGTGCCGTTTTCCTGTGAAACAGGCACCGGGTATTCGCCGCCAGCAAGGAACGTTGCCTCTTGGCCGGATAGGGCAATCAGGTTCGGTTCTGCCAATGTGCGAACAACCCCTTTGCTTTCAAGCGCTTCAAGCAAAACGCCGAATTGAGTGGAGCCAATGGTAAAACCGATGGCCGCTTGGCCAACTGCCGCGCTGTTCAGGTTCAATTGCGTTGATGCAGCTGAACCAATGGCCGCACCGCCAATGGCCGCACCGCCAATAGAGCCAGATCCGCCGCCAATAGAGCCGGACAAGGTAGACCCAATGCCGTTAACCATTAAACCAGCCGAAAGCTGTTTGCTGACTGTACGTTGCATTTCGGCAAACCGCACCTTTAGCATTACTTGTTGGGTGCCGCCGACGCTCATCAGGTTGGAAACACGTTCGGGCGCATAGCGTTCGGCCAGATCAAGCGCACGATCTAGGCGGGCAATGCTCGAAACCGTTCCCGAAAGAACAATACCGTCATTTGCTGTGCGCACTTCGATTTGCTCGCCTGGCAAGATTTGGCGCAGGCGTTCCTTAAATTCGGTAATATCGGGGGTGACTTGCACCTCGACATTGGTGATCAGCCGACCATCACCGCCCAAAAGGGTCAGTGTTGTGCGCCCGGGCAATTTGCCCAGCACATATATAGTGCGGTCTGACAGGGTGGAAATATCCGCGATCCCGGGATTGGCGATAGAGAGTTCCGCAAAAGGAACGTCGCTTTCGACCACAACCGCGCGGTTCATCGGAACCTTTAGTGCGCTTGATGCCGCCCCGCGCATGACACGCAAGGTTTCAGCTTCAACAGTTGTTGGAGCAGCGGTTACACTAACGGCAAAACCCAATAGGGCTGCCTTGATAAATTTGTTCATTTTCATTGTGATCTGCCTCTCTGATCACTGGCTCGATTGCGGGTCTATATTCGCCCAATTACTTACGATCATGCAGGAATCCGGTTTTTATTGCAAGAATCAAACGCTTGGTCGGTGTTTTTTATGTGGATAAGTCGCAACACTGCGCTAATTCTGGGGGTGAAACGAGAATTCAACTCTATATAGAGTGTCAAATATTTTAGCCGACCACGGAATGGATTGTGGAATTGTCAAAATCGAACATTATTTTGAGGAGGGGGGGTGACAATACAAACCTTGAACTTGCTCACCCAAACGAGCGACGGCTCGTCGGGCGGCCAGCCCGCCCCGTCGAAGGTGGCTGCGCACCGTGAGACAGGAAATGGTGCTGCTGGGGAGAATTGAACTCCCGACCTCGTCATTACCAATGACGCGCTCTACCACTGAGCTACAGCAGCTTGCTGTTTGGCGGGTGAATAGGCGTAATCTGCATTTGACGCAAGCGCAATCTGGACCCGTCCCGATGCCTTCTATAGAGAGTGTCCTATGGAGAGAAAATCTACCAAAGAAAGCAAGGCCACAGTGCGCAGCCGTCGGGATGAGCGATTGAAAGCAGCGATGAAGGCGAATATGGCGAGGCGTAAGGCGCAAACGCGGGGGCGAAAAGCATCCGCAGCGGCGCAAGGTAAGGCAGAGTAGGGTAAAAATATGGATTCAATAGTTGTAACAGGTGGCGGGCCGCTGAATGGCGAAATTCCGATTGCGGGGGCGAAAAACGCCTGTCTGGCACTGATGCCGGCCACATTGCTGTCGGAAGAACCGCTAACACTGACCAACGCACCGCGCTTGTCAGACATCAAAACCATGACCGAATTGCTGCAATCATTGGGGGCCGAAGTGTCCAGTCTGGACGAGGGCCGCGTTCTGGTGCTGTCGAGCCACGGGGCCGATAACCCGCTGGCGCATTATGATATCGTGCGCAAGATGCGGGCCTCGAACCTTGTGTTGGGGCCATTGTTGGCGCGCCACGGCAAGGCGATTGTGTCGTTGCCCGGTGGTTGCGCCATTGGCGCGCGTCCGATGGATATTCACGTCACAGCGCTTGAGGCGATGGGGGCGGTGATTGAATTGAAGGACGGATACCTTCATGCCGAAGCTAAGGGTGGCCTGAAGGGAGCGGTGATTGATTTTCACTTTGCATCCGTTGGCGCGACTGAAAACGTGATGATGGCCGCGACCTTGGCCAAAGGTACTACCGTGATTAATAATGCCGCACGGGAACCCGAGATTGTCGACCTTGCCGATTGTTTGCGTCGCATGGGGGCGCAGATCGACGGCGATGGCACCTCAAGCATCACTATTCAGGGCGTGGACCGTTTGCACGGCGCGACCCACCCTGTGGTCACCGACCGGATCGAGCTTGGCACCTATATGCTGGCCCCTGCCTTTGCCGGTGGCGAGGTGGAGCTGCTGGGCGGGCGTATCAATCTGCTAAGCGCCTTTGTTGAAAAGCTGGACCAGATCGGTGTGGATGTGACCGAGACCAAGCGCGGACTAAAGGTCAAGCGGCGCAGCGACATCCTAAAGGCGGTTGATATCGTGACCGAGCCTTTCCCCGGGTTTCCGACCGATTTGCAGGCGCAGATGATGGCGTTGCTGTGCACCGCCGAGGGCACCAGCGTTCTGGAAGAGAAAATATTCGAAAACCGCTTCATGCACGCGCCCGAACTGATCCGCATGGGGGCCAATATCGAGGTCCACGGTGGGCACGCCACAGTGACGGGTGTGGATAAACTAAAAGGTGCACCGGTGATGGCCACTGACTTGCGCGCCTCGGTTTCGCTGATTTTGGCGGGGCTGGCGGCCGAAGGGGAAACCGTGGTCAGCCGCGTTTACCATCTGGACCGTGGATACGAGCATGTGGTGGCGAAATTTCGTGGAATAGGTGCACAGATTGAACGGATCAAAAACAATGGTTGAAGATGCAAAATTCGAGGATGGCAGGGAAAAGCCGCTGCGTCTGCGGGCCGAAGATGCCGATGATCTGTCGGTTCTGGCCGCATTGGTGCAGGACGCGGTGTTTCCGGCCAATGAAATGACGTGGCAGGCCGGCCAGCGCCGCTTTGCCATCCTGTTGAACCGGTTTCGCTGGGAGGACCGCGCCAAGGCCGAAATGCGCAAACGCGCCTTTGAACGGGTGCAATCGGTGCTGGTAATTAACGATGTCGTGAAGGTTCAGACCCAAGGGGTCGAGCGCGGCGATGCTGATACGGTGATGTCGCTGCTGTCGATTGCGTTTGAGGCAGGCAAAGACGGCATGGGCCGCATCACTATGACCCTTGCAGGCGACGGGGTGATTGCGCTGGATGTTGAATGTCTGGATGTGGCACTAAAGGATGTAACACGCCCCTACGTTGCCCCGTCAAAACACGCGCCACACCATCCGGAGTAGGTTATGCCACTATTTCTGAACACAACCGACGCTGACTTCGAGGCTGATTTTGCCGCCTTCCTGACCACCAAGCGCGAGGATTCGCCAGACGTGGACGCCGTGGTGGCCGATATCATTGCCGATGTGCGGGCCCGTGGCGATACGGCGGTGATCGAGTTGACGGCTAAATTTGACCGGTTTGAGCTGACGCCCGAGACGATGGCCTTTACAGCCGAGGAGATCGAGGCGGAGTGCGCCAAGGTATCCGACGCGGACCGCGCGGCGCTGGAACTGGCGGCGGAACGTATCCGCGCCTACCACACCCGCCAGATGCCGGAAGATGCCAGCTGGACCGACGAGGTCGGCGCCACACTGGGCTGGCGCTGGGGCCCTGTGTCGGCGGCGGGGCTGTATGTGCCCGGTGGGCTGGCGTCTTATCCATCGTCCGTATTAATGAACGCCATTCCGGCCAAGGTGGCAGGGGTGGAACGGCTGGCGATTGCGGTGCCTACACCGGACGGCATTTGCAACCCGCTGGTGTTGTTGGCGGCGCGTATTGCGGGCGTTGATACGATTTACCGGATCGGCGGCGCACAAGCGATTGCGGCGCTGGCGTATGGCACCGAAACCATCGCGGCGGTTGATAAAATCACCGGACCTGGCAACGCCTTTGTGGCGGCAGCTAAGCGACGGGTTTTCGGGCGCGTCGGCATAGATATGATCGCGGGGCCCAGCGAGGTTCTGGTGATCGCGGATCGAAATAACGAGCCGGACTGGATCGCGGTTGATCTGCTAAGCCAAGCCGAGCACGACGAAAGTGCGCAATCAATCCTGATTACGGACGACGCGGGGTTCGGTCAGCAGGTGGCGGATGCCGTTGAGGTGCGGCTGGAAACGCTGGAGCGGCGCGAGATTGCCGGACCCAGCTGGCGTGACTTTGGCGCGGTGATTACGGTGCAGGATATGGACGAGGCGGTGGTGTTGTCAGACCGGATTGCCCCCGAACATCTGGAGCTATGCGTGGCCGATGCAGACGGGATGGCGACCAAGGTGAAGCATGCAGGCGCGATATTCATCGGCGCATGGACGCCCGAAGCAATTGGCGATTATGTGGGCGGTCCGAACCATGTGCTGCCCACAGCGCGGTCCGCACGGTTTTCTTCCGGCCTGTCGGTGATGGATTTCCTGAAGCGCACCACGCTTTCCAAAATGACACCGCAAGCGCTGGCTGCCATTGGCCCTGCCGCCGAACGGTTGGCAATTTCCGAGAGTTTAGAGGCGCACGGCCTGTCCGTTCGGGCGCGGCTGGATCGGTTGAACAATGACTGACCGCAGGTTGTGTGACCTGATGCGTCCATTGGTGTAAAACGGGTGCGAGGTTGCAGGATTACGGTGTGATTTTTAGGTGTTCGGATATGACGAAAACGCGGGATAGGTGCATGAAATCACGCGCCCTACCGCTTGCCATTACTTTTCTGGTATACGCAAGCAAGAGAAATCCGTTACAGTTTCAGAGCGCTTTTTGCTGTTAAATTGTCTTAACGTAAGCGTTAGGGTGCCTTCATTAAATACCATAGACTCCCAAGTGAACTCTGAAGTGGTCCTGCTTTTCCGAACAGTTTTGCGGCTGAGTTAAGGTGT
>CAYYOF010000021.1:0-3408 GCA_964473185.1 uncultured Marinosulfonomonas sp.
ACGCCACGTCATTGGTGAAGACACTTCCGAACGACTGGACATCATCCCGGCCCAGTTCCGTGTGATTGTGACCTGCCGCCCAAAATACGCCTGCCGTTCCTGCGAGGCCGGAATTGTGCAGGCCCCTGCAAAACCCCGCTTGATCGAGGGTGGCATGCCGACCGAAGCCACGGTTGCCAGTGTGATTGTCAGCAAATACGCTGACCATCTGCCACTGTATCGCCAAGCCCAGATATATGCCCGCCAAGGTGTTGACCTGGATCGCTCTACATTGGCATCTTGGGTTGGCAAGGCAGCTTATGAACTGAAGCCAGTGTATGATTGCCTGCTGGCGAACCTCAAACAATCCAGCAAGCTTTTTATGCCCTCTCGGCAGATTGCATTGCAATCGCCTGCCGGGTAATAGATGAGACCACAGCGCCAGTGCTCGACCCCGGGCGAAAGAAGGTCAAAACCGGTTATTTCTGGGCACTGGCCCGCGATGACCGACCTTGGCTGGGGCAGGCCCCGCCGGGCGTGGCCTTTACCCATCGGCTGGCAGGGCATTGAAAATGCCCGAGAAGCTATGCGCCGGGGCGCGGCGGCAAATATGCCGATGATATTTTGCAGGGCTTTAGCGGCATCCTGCAAGTGGACGGTTATGCCGGTTACAACCGCTTGCTCAAGCGTGTCAGTCAGGATGTGCAACTGGCGTATTGCTGGGCACACGCGCGGCGCAAGCTCTATGATGTGGCCAAAGCCAATGCCGCCCCGATTGCACAGGAAGGCCTGAAACAGATTGCCGCCCTCTACCGGATAGAGGCCGAAATCAAAGGCCTGTCTGCCGATACACGTCTTGCTGCGCGTATTGAGCGCACAAAGCCAAAGCTAAACGTATTTGAAAAATGGCTGACCCACAGCCGCGCGCAAGTCTCGATTAAATCCCCGACCGGCGAGGCCCTAAGATACATTGTCAAATACTGGACTGGCCTGAATCAGTTCATCACCGATGGCCGCATCGAAATTGATAACAACCCGGTGGAGCGCACCATCCGCCCTATCGCCCTGAATCGCAAAAATGCCCTCTTCGCGGGCCACGAGACCGGTGCCCAAAACTGGGCTATGCTCGCCTCGCTGATCGAAACCTGCAAACTGAATACCGTGGAACCGCACGCTTATATCTCCGGAAGCCTTACCGCCATCGTCAATGGGCACAAACAAAGTGACATTGAAGACCTGCTACCGTGGAATTTTAAGGCTTAGGTGGGAACGGGACAACGCTTACCCCATTTGCGGTATCATTCCCGACAAGGCCATCATAACAACAGATGTTTGGAGGCCTTGAAATTACTGTAGTAAGGTAGTAATTGATTACTTTCTTATTTCATGAGGCCCGTGTGAATACCAGATCCAAACACCTCCCTGCAAAAGAACGCCGCGCCGTGACCGTTGAAGCAGTGATCGAGCTTGCTGGCACAGTAAACCCTGCAGACATCACAACGTCTGCTATCGCCGAACACATGAATCTGACACAAGGCGCGCTGTTTCGCCATTTCCCGACCAAAGCGGCGATCTGGCAGGCCGTAATGTCATGGGTTGCTGACCGGCTGCTTGCAAGGATTGATCTTGCTGCACAGGATATTGGATCACCGATCGAGGCGATGCAAGCCATGTTTCTAAGCCATATCGAGTTTGTGGCTGATCACCCAGGTGTGCCCCGAATGCTGCTTGGCGAGCTGCAACGGGCGGAACAAACACCGGCAAAACAGATGGCTCAAACAATGTTTCAGGGTTATGAGGCGCGCCTGCATCACCATCTTGAGCGCGGTAAGGCCAGTGGCGAAATGGACCCTGATCTAGACTCCAAGGCGGCAGCAACATTGTTCATCGGCACAATTCAAGGGCTGGTCATCCAGTCCTTGATCACGGGTGATATTGAGCGCATGCGAGATGATGCGCCGCGAACCTTTGCGATTTATCGCTGCGGAATCGAGTTTACGCAATGACCAACCCTGATCACGAACAGCTCCGTAAAGAGATCATGCGCAACCCGTCCTACCGACTGGCCTATGAGGATACCGAACTGCTGGCCGAGGATGATCTGCGACCACTGCGGTTGCAATTGGAACTGCTCAAACCCGAACGTGCCTTGCAAAAGCACGATATTGGCTCGACCGTGGTGGTTTTTGGCAGTGCGCGTATTGTTTCACACGACGTTGCGCAGGCACGGTTAGCGCAGGCTGAAGCCTGCCTTTTGGAACAGCCCGAAAATCTGCAATGCCTGCATGATCTGGCCGAGGCCAAACGCCAGATGCGCCAAGCCGGATATTATGAGGAAGCCCGCCGTCTGGCCACGCTGGTCTCAACGCGCTTTCAACAAGAGGACCGGCGTGATTTTGTCATGGTGACAGGGGGTGGCCCCGGAATTATGGAAGCCGCCAATCTGGGTGCATTCGAGGCTGACGCGCGCTCTATCGGGTTGAACATCACCCTACCACACGAGCAGCAGCCAAACCCGTTCATTACCCCTGACCTGGCCTTCCGGTTCCACTATTTCGCGGTGCGCAAAATGCATTTTTTAATGCGAGCCAAGGCGCTTGTGGCCTTTCCTGGCGGCTTTGGCACCTTTGATGAATTGTTCGAGGTTCTGACCCTGATCCAGACCGGCAAAATGGATCGCATCCCGATTGTGCTGTTCGGCACCACGTTCTGGCAACAGGCCGTCAATTTTGATTTCCTGATACAAGAGGGCATGATTGCACCTGAAGATCGGGATTTATTCACCATGGTCGAAACCGCCGAGCAGGCCATCGAGGTATTACAGGAATTTTATCAGGGGAGCCCGCCGCGATGAACACCCATCCAGGGACAACAGGAGCCATTCACCATGTCGCGTAAAATATCCATCTTTCTTGTTTTCCTTGCCTTGGCAGGGTTTCTTGGCTTTGGCGCATGGAAGGTGCTTTTGGCCCCTGACGATCTGCCGCCAGACGGTTTTGCTCGTGGTAATGGCCGGATCGAGGCCGATCTGATTGATATTTTAACCCGCACAGCGGGCCGCGTCGCCAGTATCCTCGTGCGCGAGGGCGATCTGGTGCAACAGGGCGATGTGTTGGCCATCATGGACACGACCGAACTGTCCGCCCAAAAGATGCGGGCCGCCGCAGCGGTTGCCAGTAGCGAGGCGGCGGTGGCTGTGGCCGAGGCTGCCGTCAGTCAGGCCGAGGCAAAGCTCGCACTGGCCATCAGTGAATTAACGCGAACCGAGGAATTGCAGACGCGCGGCGTGGTCTCGCAGGAGAATCTGGACATCCGGCGCACCGAAACCCAATTGGCAAGGGCGGGTCTGGTCGCGGCGCAGGCCGGTGTGGTTGCCAAGTTACGCGCGGTCGACGCCGAGAATGCCGCCCTTCAGGAGATCGAGGCACG
>CAYYOF010000021.1:3508-43852 GCA_964473185.1 uncultured Marinosulfonomonas sp.
GGCACGCTCTATGCGCCGCAAATCGGTCGGGTGCTCTACCGGTTGGCCCAGCCCAGCGAGGTTGTTCGCAGTGGCGGCAAGGTGCTGACAATGGTCAGCCTGGCCGATGTCTATATGGAGTTTTTCCTGCCCGCCAGCGCCGCTCCACGGCTGCGTTTGGGGGACGAGGCCCGCATCGTGATTGATATCTTGCCGCAGATTTCAATCCCCGTGATTGTCACTTTTGTAGCACCACAGGCACAGTTCACCCCAAAACAGGTGGAGACCCTTCAGGAACGCGAAAGCCTGATGTTCCGTATCCGCGTGCGCATCCCGCAAGAACTGATCGAGGCCCGGATTGAGCGGATCAAAACCGGTGTTCGCGGAGTGCCTGTGGGGGCCGGATGAACAATTGCCGAACTGGCCTGACGGCCTGACCCCACCGCTGGTGACCAATCTGGATGGGGCTACTGGTGACTGATCCCGCCCACCATTCCGGTCCGGTGGCACAGCTAACATCGGTCAGCCATCGCTATGGCAAAGTCAAGGCGCTGAAAGAGGTGTCTTTGACGTTGCCGGCAGGCCAGATGGTTGGGTTGCTTGGCCCCGACGGAGTGGGTAAATCGACCCTGATGGGGCTGATTGCCGGTGCCAAGAAATTACAAACAGGTCATGTCGAAGCGCTGGGTGGTGACATGTCCAAATCGCGGCACCGTGCTGGCATCGGGCGGCGTATTGCTTTTATGCCGCAAGGGCTGGGGCGCAATTTGTATCACGACCTCAGCTTGCGCGAAAATCTGGAATTCTTTGGCAAATTGTTCGGGCTGGACCGCGAAGAACGCAGCACCCGCATCGCCCGTCTGACCCGCGCCACCGGTCTGCATCCGTTTATGGACCGACCCGCTGGCAAATTGTCGGGCGGGATGAAGCAAAAGCTCGGGTTGTGTGCCGCGCTGATCCATGACCCCGATTTCCTGTTGCTGGACGAACCCACAACAGGTGTTGACCCGCTGTCGCGCCGCCAGTTCTGGGATCTGATCGACGCGATCCGCGCGGATAGGCCTGATATGAGCGTGTTGGTCTCGACCGCATATATGGAAGAGGCCGCGCGATTTGACCATTTGGTGGCGACGGACGCGGGCCGTGTTTTGGCACAGGCCAGCCCCACCGACCTGATGGGCCAAACCGCGACTGACACAATCGAAGTCGCTTATATATCGCTGCTAACGGCAGGGGAAACCGTGCCTTCTGCCGCCCCACCCACGCCACAAAAGCCCGCCATTGTCGAGTCGTCCGAGCCCGCGATCCGCGCCCGCAACCTGACGCGGCGCTTTGGTGATTTTGTGGCGGTCGATAACGTCAGTTTCGACATCGCCAAGGGTGAAATCTTCGGCTTCCTTGGCTCCAACGGCTGCGGTAAAACCACCACGATGAAAATGCTGACCGGTCTTTCGCCCGCCTCCGAGGGCGAGGCATGGATTTTCGGCAAACCCGTGGACGCACAAGATTTGAACACCCGCCACCGCGTCGGGTTCATGTCGCAATCATTCTCGCTTTATGGCGAATTGACGGTGCATGAAAACCTGCTGCTGCACGCCCGCCTGTTCCACTTGGGCCGTGATCTGACCGAGCAGCGGATCACTGAACTGGTGCCGCGCTTTGGTCTGGAACCCTACATGAACCAGCGCTCGGGCGATCTGCCGCTTGGCCTGCGCCAGCGTCTGTCACTGGCGGTTGCGGTGATCCACCAGCCGGACATCCTGATTTTGGATGAACCCACATCCGGCGTTGACCCGCAAGCGCGCGATACCTTTTGGGAATTGCTGCTGGAACTGGCGCGTGTCGACGAGGTGACGATCTTTATCTCGACCCACTTCATGGATGAGGGCATGCGCTGTGATCGCATATCCTTGATGCACGCGGGGCAAGTTCTGGTGTCGGACACACCCGAAGCCCTGATCGCAGCGCGTGGGGTTGCGACGCTGGAAGAGGCGTTTATCGCCCATATATCCGAGGTGATCCCGCCCGATGATGCCCCTGCCGAGGGGTTATTGAATGCCGCGCAGAGCAGCAAAACCAAAGAAACCAGTCAGGGATTTAGCCTGACCCGACTGCTGGCCTATACCGCCCGCGAGGCGATGCAGGTGCGCCGTGATCCGGTGCGGCTGGCCTTTTCCTTTATCGGCAGCGCCATCCTGTTGCTGATCATGCCGTTCGGCATCTCGCAAGAGGTGCGCTCCATCCCTTATGCGGTCTACGATCTGGACCAAAGCCCCGAAAGCCGCGCTTATTTGTCGGCGTTTGAGGAAACCAGCTGGTTCGGGCAACGCCCACCGATATTGGGTGCAGATGCGCTGGATCAACGCATGGTCAGTGGCGAACTGGCACTGGCGCTGCAAATCCCGCCGGGGTTTGGTCTGACCCTGCGACGCGGCGAAACTGCAACCATCGCAGCGATGATCGACGGCACCGACACCCAGCGCGCCGGAACTGTCGCCAGTTACGTCAGCGGAGCGCACGCGCATGTCTTGTCCCAAGGTATTGGCGGCGCATTGGCGCTAAACGTGCTGGCCATACCCCGCGCACCGGATCAGGCCCCGCCAGCCCAATTGGTACCGCGCTTTCGTTACAATCCGGCGATGGAGAGCCTGCCCGCAATCGGCCCCTCGATCCCGCCGCTGTTGTTGCTGTTGTTTCCAGCCATCCTGATGGCAGTCAGCGTGGCGCGTGAAAAGGAAATCGGTACCATCACCAATTTCTACGTCACCCCGACCAACCGCGTTGAATTTCTGGTGGGCAAGCAACTGGTCTATATCGGCATCAGCCTGCTGAACATTGCGATCATGACAGCGCTGGTGGTGACGGTGCTGGATGTGCCATTGCGGGGTGATCCGATGACCTTGGTGTTTGGCGCTATGTTGTATGCGGTAGCGGCCACGGGGTTCGGGCTGATCGTGTCGTCCCTTGCCAGCACGCAGGTCACGGCGGTGTTTGCCGCCGCCATTCTGTCGGTGATGCCGACGTTGCAGTTTTTCGGCATGATCACACCGGTTTCTTCACTGGAGGGCGCGGCGCAGATCATGGGCACCCTGTGGCCAACCACATGGTATATGGGCATCAGTGTTGGCGTGTTCACCAAAGGGCTGGGGTTGGCTGAACTGTCGGGCCACCTGATGAAGCTGGCGGTGTTTGGCCCCGTGTTCATCACATTGGCCGTGCTGGCCCTGCGCAAGCAGGAGCGATGATCATGCGGCGTCTGACAAACATCTTCTGGCTTTCAGGTAAGGAACTGAAAAGTGTTCTGGGCGATCCGGTGATGGTGATCCTGATCCTGTGGTCCTTTGTGGTGGCGGTGCTGCTAGAGGCAAGCGGGGCCGGCGATACCGTTTATAACGCCGCCATCGCCATTCTGGACGAGGATGGCACCACCCTGACCCGGCATCTGACCAGCGCGCTGGGGCCGCCGTGGTTCCAGCCACCTGTCACGATCACACCCGATCAGGTCAGCACCGAGATGGACGCGGGACGCATCATGTTTGTCCTTAGTTTCCCGCCCGGGTTCGAGGCCGATGTGATTGCCGGGCTTAGCCCCGTGGCACAGCTCGAGGTCGATGCAACGGCCGTGTCGCAAGCGCAACTGGGCACCGATTACATCGCCAATATCCTGCAGGCTGAAACCCGCGCCTTCCTGTCTGGCAGCCCCGCAGCACCGGACCCCGCGATTGCGCTGGAGTTGCGCCGCGCCTTTAACCCCAATGGCAATCCGGTCTGGTTCAAGGCGGTGTCATCCTTGCTGACCATCGCCCTGACAGGGGCCGCCGTGCTGCGCGAACGCGAAACCGGTACCATTGAACATTTTATGGTGATGCCCCTGACCCCGATCGAAATTGCCATATCCAAGGTTCTGGCCAATGTGGTCGTGGTGCTGGCAGCCTTTACCGTGTCACTGGTTCTGGTGGTACAAGAAGCGTTGCAGGTGCCTGTCACCGGATCGGTGCCGCTGTTGCTGATGGGCACGGCGATTTATCTGGGGGCGGCTGCGACCATCGGCATGTTTCTGGGCACATTGGCCCGCAGTATGGCGCAATTCGCGCTGCTGGTGATCATGGTGATCATTCCGTTCATTATGCTATCGGGCGGCATGGGAGCGATTGAAAGCCAACCCGATGTAGTCCAGCGGTTAACCAATGTGCTGCCTTCGCGCCATTTTCTGTCGTTCGCCAAGGCCGTGGTGTTTCGAGGCGCAGGCCTCGGGGCGGTCTGGCCCCAGCTGTTGTTGATGGCAGGGTTGGGGATTGGGTTTTCATAGCCAGCCTTGCGCTGTTCCGCCGCTCGATGAGTTTGTAACCGCGCCAGTTGATAAATACCTGCACCGGCACACGTGCACCTTTCACGACGCTGGGTTGCAGGAACTAGCCCCCTTCAAGCGCAATATCTGATATATTGAGGTCACCTTATTACACTTTACTCGAACAATTTTAGCGGTCAAATGACAACGTTGCTTCCGCAAAATCTGACCTCTTAACGTCCGCTATACGGCTCCATCACGGCGCGTAGGCGGCGAAAAAACCCCAGATTTTCGGGCTGATTTTTTGAATAGATATGATCCTGATGATTATAGGGGTTCACCTCGGGCGCTATCTGGCTATTTCGCAGCTCAGGGGCAAGTGCCGGATTATCGTGCAGCGCCTTATCCGCAAAATAGAAATTGATTGTGTCAAGCCGAAACCCGCCCACCCCCCGCTCCAACCAAAAGCGGGCCACATCCAGCAGGCTTTCTTGAACCTCTGGTTCGTGGAAATTCAGATCGGGCTGGGAGGCTAGAAAATTATGCAAATAATACTGGCAACGCCGCGGGTCCCAATGCCATGCGGGCCCGCCAAAAATTGACAACCAGTTGTTGGGGGGTGTTCCGTCAGGTTTGGCATCAGCCCAAACATACCAATTGGATTTCACATTATCGCTACTTTTGCGGCTTTCGAAAAACCAAGGATGCTGGTCAGCGGTGTGACTCAGCACCAAATCAATCATTACCTTATCGGAACGCTAGGGAAATGCTCGTTAACAACAATCCTCCCACGGCTTTTCTGGTGTCGTCCATACTGACGGAAATTGGTGTTCGTCGCGCGGTCGAGGGAAGCGGTCGCAAGCTGGGGCGTGACATATCAATCATCACCCACGACGACGAGTTGTCCTATCTAGGTAACGGGCGCGACATCCCGATTTTCTCGGCGACCCGCTCCTCGGTGCGCTATGCCGGACAGCTGTGTGCTGAAATGCTTCTCGAGATAATTGCCAACCCTGATCAGCCACCTCTACAGAAATTACTTGAAACTGAACTGACTGTAGGAGAGTCAACAGGGCCAGTTCGTGGCCCATTTCCACCGCTCAACGATCTATCTTGAACGGAACAGTTAGTGGTCATTTTTCGGCCCACCCGATAAATTAAGCAGGTCGACGAAAGGCCCGCATGGCGATTGCCGATATTACCACCCAGACGCCAAGCCGGATAACCATTGCGCCAACGGTGCGCATTTCGTAGGCGCCGCCTTGCATCACAACAAACCCGAAAGCAGCAAAGACCAGCGCGGTGGCGATAGCGATGGCAATCGAAAGCTTTAGCCCCCAGCCGAGCATCTTTGCCAAACCGAACGAGGCGGCGACATAAGCAAAACCCGCAAGAAAGTTGAACCACAAGACAAAGGGCACAGCATTGCCGACCTCCTTTTTGCCCGCCAACGCCATTCCACCAGAGTAAATTGTAACAAGGCCAAACAACAGGGCGACAACAATGGCGATCTTTAGGGCGAGACCAACTGGATTTTGGGAAGGCATAATCGGCTCCAATGGTGAGATTGATTGGTTATAGTTTTATAACTAGCAATGATATCGAGGTGTGTCAATATCCGCCTTTGCTACCGAAAACCTGCATAAGAATGGAGAGACATGCAGCTGTATCAACAGCTCTGCCGCCCAGTAAGCTACTTATAAGGCAGTGCCGAAATCTATCATCCGGGCGCGCAATGCAGAATTCATAGACGTCAAATCGCTGCGCATTTCCTTGATCAGCCAGTCACGGATATCTTCTACCAAGGGGCGCATCGGCGTAAGGTTAGAGGCCAGAACGTGATATCGTCGTCCGGTTTTCACCACCTGTGTGCAGGCAGGTATCAGGCTGCCTTCGATGATCATTTGTGAAACCTCGGGCACCCATCCAAGGGCAATTCCTTGTCCCTGAATGGCGGCATGAATGATGCTGGAATAATCTGAAAACATGATGGACTGGTGGCTACTAAGGGTCGACCGCCCCGTAGCATGCGCATATTCATCCAGTGTGTATCTTTGGTTGGGGGCTTCAAGCACAGTGTGCAGGCGCCCTTTTTTGGGCTCGTCAAAGGACCCGTATTCCATCAAGTATTCCGAGGAGCAAAGGGCAAGAATGCGCTCCTCGGCGAATGGCCAGCGGTGGGTGTTTCCCTCTTTCGGGTCAGATAGCCGAATGCAAAGGTCGGCATCTTTTGCCATGGCGTCCACATCATTTTCAAACATACGAAAATCGAGGCTCACAGCAGGGAAATTCATTCTGAAATTTTGCATGCGCGGAATGAACCAGAAATTCACAGCAGCCGTAGACATCGAGATGGATACCTTCTCGTGGCTATCATGTTGTTTGCTTATCTCGCGCAATGTCTCGTTTATCGCGTTAAATGATGTGGATGTCGTTCTAAACAGACGTTCCCCGTTTTGGGTCAGATCAATCCAGCGCCCGTGGCGCACAAACAGCGGATACCCCAGATGGCTCTCTAGACTGTTGATGGAGCGACTAACTGCAGGTTGTGTCACATTTAGTTCTCGCGCGGCGCTTGAGAAGCTGCCCAATCGGGCGACAACCTCGAAGGTAAAGAGCGAATTTGTAGACGGTAATTTGCGACGGAGCATGTTATGCTTTCAGATTATATAAGATATAAGTATTATTATACTTCCCTTTCCCTCGCAAGCCTTACACTTTGACGTAGCTATAGAAAACTAGGGAGCTTTAGCAATGAGTGATTCAAATAATAAACAAAGCGATATCAGCAGCTTATCCACAATGGACCAAGAAACGGTCAAAGCTGGCTTGAGTCGTGGCGCGACACGTCGCCAGATGATGGGGTGGTTAATGGCCGGTGGCGCAACGATTGCGGCAGCTGGAACTATCGTTTCTTCGGCAACCAGTGCGCTGGCAGCGACGCCTAAAAAGGGTGGTTTGATCAAATTCGCATCTGACCTTCACGGCCCGTCAGATACGCTTGATCCTGGTCTGAACACATCCACAATCGATTATTCACGTAACCGCGCCCATTATAACGGTCTGGTCCAGTTCAACGATGACACATCAGTGCGTCCCGAACTGGCAGAGGAGTTTTCGGCCAACGGTGACAACACCGAATGGACCTTCAAACTGCGCAAGGACGTGAAGTTCCACGATGGCAGCCCGATGACGGCTGACGACGTGATGTATTCAATGGGCCGCCATTATGGCGAGGCATCTACATCAACCGCTAAAACGCTGGTTTCTGATGTTGCAGAATGGGTCAAGGTTGATAACCACACGGTTAAGGCTGTCATGTCCGGACCGAACGGTGACCTTCCAAAAATTCTGGGCACATCCCAATTCAAGATCATAAAAGATGGCACATCGGATTTCCAGAATCCTGTTGGCACGGGTCCTTTCACACTGAAAGAATTCCAGCCTGGTGTTCGCTCGTTGCACGTGCGTAACGAGGATTACTGGCGCGAAGGCGCGAATGCCGATGAGCTGGAGATCACAGCGATCACCGATAAAGTTGCTCGCACCAGCGCGCTGATCTCCGGTGACATTGATTTGATGCAGGCGCTTGATCCTAAGGCTGTTCCGCAAATTGAAGCTGCGGATGGCGTTGGTATCTGGTCTGTTGCCTCAGGGGCCTACCCGGGAATCTGTATTATGTCCAATTCTGCGCCGGGCAATAACCCTGATTTTGTTCTGGCAATGAAATATATTCAGCGCCGTGAAAAGATTGTGCGTTCGGTCCTGAAAGGCCAAGGTACGATCGGTAACGACAACCCGATCAATGCCGCATATGGGGCTGATTTTTGCGCGGATTTACCAATTCGGGATCATGATTTGGATAAAGCCAAATTCCATCTGGAAAAATCAGGTGTAACCGAGGCCGAAATTCAGGTGGCGGAAGTTGCGCCAGGTATGACTGACATCGTTCTGCTGATGCAGCGTGAAGCACAGAAAATCGGTCTGAAACTGAACATCAACAAAGTGCCGAATGATGGCTATTGGGGTGCTGTTTGGATGAAGACCCCGATGAATGTGACCTCGTGGAACATGCGACCAACAGCCAATGTCATGATGAATCTGGCCTTCGCGCCGGACGCACCATGGAATGATACATTATGGTCGAATGATCGTATGGGCGAACTATTGGTCCAATCGCGTGCGGCCACAGATGCGGCGCTGCGTCACGAGATGTATTGCGAAATGCAGACCTTGATCAGCAACGAAAGCGGCATGATCATTCCAGCGCACCGGAACTATCTGGATGCGAAGTCAGATAAGATCGAAGGCATTACACGTATGCCTTTGGGCTCACTCGGCGGCTACGAGTGGCCAGAGTTTGCATGGCGCACAGACGTCTAGGTCTAGACGCACAAAACACATCGCTGGCCCGAACGATTGGGCCAGCGAACACAACTTGCCAACCTATCTAAAGAGCAAGACGAACCAGATAAATTACGCCAGGGGGAGGCAACATTCATGCAACGCATGGTAATTCAACGCATTATTATCGGGATAATCACCTTATGGGTGGTATCGATAATGGTGTTTATCGGCACATCCATTCTACCGGGTGATGTGGCAGAAATTGTCCTCGGCCAAACAGCAACCCCTGAATCACTGGCCGCTTACCGCGCCGAACGCGGGTTGGACCAACCCTTGTATATGCAATACCTTTTCTGGCTTGGTGGCATGTTGACTGGCGATCTGGGCACCTCCAAGGCCGGTGGCGCATCAATCTCCAGCCTGATTAACGGACGGTTCGGTAACACTATGTTCCTTGCGGGCATTGTCGCGATCATTGCGGTGCCGCTATCGGTTGCCCTTGGTCTGCTGGCAGCGATGTACCCCGGCACATGGATTGACCGGATGCTGACATTCGGCACTCTTAGCCTGATCTCGGTGCCTGAATTTTTCATCGCTACCTTCATGGTTCTGATCTTTGCGGTGAAGCTGCACTGGCTACCGGCGATTGCCCACATCGCCCCCGAAGACAGCCTTTGGGAAACGATGCGGGGGATGGCGATGCCACTGATCACCCTTATCATTGTGGTGGCAGCGCAAATGATCCGGATGACGCGGGCCGGCATTCTGAACGTGATGAATTCGCCCTATATCGAAATGGCAATCCTGAAGGGCGTCAAACGTCGGCGCATCATTTTGCGTCACGCGTTTTTCAATGCCATCGGGCCAATCGTGAACGTGATCGCGCTGAACCTTGCCTATCTGGTTTCGGGTGTGGTGATTGTTGAAACGATCTTTGCCTATCCGGGGCTTGCCAAACTTATGATCGACGGGGTGCAAACCCGCGATCTGCCGCTGGTGCAAGCCTGCGCAATGATCTTTTGTGGCACATACGTAATCTTGATTATTATGGCTGATGTGGCGGCGATCCTGTCGAACCCACGTTTGCGTAATCCAAAGTAGGGGGGCAGGAACATGACAGACGCAACTGCAAACACCGAAGAAAATTCGATCTATGACGAACTGCCCGATGCCCCGCCGAAAAAGAAGATAACCCTGACATGGGTTGGCAAGCTGGGCGTGAGCGTGGTGCTGTTTTGGCTGGTTATGGTTTTTATCGGACCATACATCGCGCCGTTCCACGAGGCGGATATCATGGCATACGACAGCTTTATGCCGATCCTGTCCACAACCGAGGGTGAAGGGTTTCACCTGTTGGGAACCGATTATATCGAACGTGATATATTCTCGCGTATCCTGTGGGGTGCCCGCACAACAATCGGCATCGCCTTTACCGCAACCCTGATGGCCTATGTGGTCGGGGTAACGCTGGGTATTGCTGCCGCTGTTTCCGGTGGCTGGCTGGATGTGGCCCTGAGCCGGGCCAATGACTCGATCATTTCGCTACCTTCCATCATGCTGGGCCTGCTGGCTGTTAACGCATTTGGATCCTCCATCCCGACGTTGATATTCACCGCTGGGGCGATTTATGCAGCATCCGTGTTTCGTATCGCGCGGGCACTGGGCCAAGACATCATGGTGATGGATTTCGTTGAGGCCGCACGCGCCCGTGGCGAAGGCTTGTGGTGGGTTATCACCCGCGAAGTTCTGCCAAACGCCGCGATGCCGCTGGCCACCGATTTCGGTCTGCGCCTTGTGTTCGTGGTGCTGTTCATCTCGTCCCTCAGTTTCTTGGGCTTGGGTATCCAGCCACCGATGGCCGACTGGGGCAGCATGGTGCGGCAAAATCTGGACGGGTTGGGCTATGGTTCATACGCCGCTGTCTGGCCTGCGCTGGCAATTGCGACATTCACCATTTCGATCAACCTTATCGTCGATGATATTTCTGCATCATCCGGCGGCAGCCTTGCAAAGAAGATGATCTAATGACCGAATTATTAGAAGTCAGAGACCTGAAAATCGAGGCGCCGCAAAAAGACGGGTCAGCCATTCCTATCGTCAAAGGCGTCAGTTTTAACGTCAAGGCGGGCGAGGTTGTCGCACTGATCGGTGAATCCGGATCGGGTAAAACCACAATATCGCTGGGCGCGCTGGGCTACACCAAACCGGGGTTGGAGTTTTCGGGCGGCGAAATCTGTCTGCATGGTGACGATATCCTGTCGATGGAAAACAATGATCTGCGCAACTTGCGCGGTCAAAGGGTGGCCTACCTTGCTCAAAGTGCGGCGGCTACATTCAACCCCGCGATAACCATTGGCGAGCAGGTCACTGAATCTGCCGTGCTGCACGGGGTGATGACACAGGCCGAGGCGACCGTGCGTGCCACGGAACTGTATCATGCGCTGGAATTGCCGGACCCTGAGTTGTTGGGCAAGCGGTATCCGCATCAGGTTTCCGGTGGCCAGTTGCAACGCCTGATGGCGGCAATGGCGCTGGTCGGGCGGCCTGATCTGCTGGTTCTGGACGAGCCGACAACGGCGCTGGATGTGACCACCCAGATCGAGGTTTTGAAAGCCTTCAAAAAGGTGATCAAGGAAGAAGGATCAGCCGCGATTTACGTGACCCACGATCTGGCAGTTGTGGCGCAAATCGCCGATCACATTGTGGTGCTGTATTCTGGCGAGGTGCAAGAACAAGGGTCGGTTGACCAGATTATCAACAACCCGAAACACCCCTATACAAAGCGTCTGATGGCGGCCGCACATGCGGGGCCAAAACCCGGAATGGGTGACAAACTGTCTGGTGAACACGACAAGGATGTGGCCAACATTGAAGTCAAAGACATGACCGCTGGCTATGGTGATATTGTTGACGGCAAACCGGCGATCACCGTGCTGCGCGATATTAACATGTCGGTAAAAAACGCGCATGTGGTCGGGGTAATTGGTGAATCCGGTTGTGGGAAATCCACGCTGGCACGGGTTATCGCCGGTCTTCTTCCGGCCGCCCAAGGCGAAGTAATCTTGGACGGCAATGTGCTAAAGGGTTCTTATAAACGGCGCAGCAAACAAGACCTGCAAAAGGTCCAGTTTGTCTATCAGATGGCCGATACCGCGCTGAACCCGAAGCAGTTGATCGGTGATATTCTGGGCCGCCCTGTTGAAATGTTCCAGAACCTGAAAGGCAAGGCCAAGCGCGAAAAGGTGGCCGAACTGTTGCAAATGGTTGAATTACCACTCGAGTTTGAAAACCGCTATCCGGCGGAACTGTCGGGTGGGCAAAAACAGCGGGTCAATCTGGCGCGATCACTGGCCGCATTACCCGAAATTATGTTGTGCGACGAGGTAACATCAGCGCTGGACAGCATCGTAGGATCGAACGTGGTGAAATTGCTGAAACGGCTGCGTGATCTGACGGGTGTGTCTTTCATGTTCATCACCCATGATCTGTCGACAGTCGCCGCCTTTGCCGATGAAATTGTCGTGCTATATGCGGGACGTATTGTGGAACAGGGCCCGGTTGACGAGGTTCTGACACCACCATTCCATCCCTACACACGCCTGCTGATCAGCTCGGTGCCGGAAATGCGTATTGGCTGGCTGGAAGAGACAATGAAGAAACGGGAAATGGCAGTCGGCATCGCGCGCGGTGTGGAAATTACCGCCGTTGGCTGCCCGTTCTATAACCGCTGTCCGATTGCGATTGACGGCACCTGCAATATACAGACACCGCCAACGCACGAACCAAGTGCAGGGCATATGATTTCTTGTCATCACACTGTCGAAGAAATTCTGGAAATTGAAAACTCGCCACAACAGGTTTTGCATGGCTTTGAAAAAGCTGCACCTGATGATGAAACATCCGCTACGGCGCACTAACGATATAGGGGTTACGTGCTATGATTAAGAAAATATTGATTGCAGTAGATGGTTCCAAACACTCGCTAAGAAGCGTCGAGATGGGGTCGCAAATTGCCAAAGGTGTTGGCGCAAAAGTAATGCTGTTTCACGTTGTGAAACCTTACCGTTTGCCTGACAGCCTAAAGAAGCTGGCCAAGGCCGAGCATATGGCGACAATTGACGCCGATTTGCTGATGCAAGGGGCGAAGTATCTGCTGGCGGGGGCAATGGATGTGGCACATGGCGCTGGCCTGAAAGATGTGGAAATCCAGACCAAAGAAGGCCCCATTGCCCGTACGATTATTGATCGCGCAAAATCCTTTAACGCGGACCTGATTGTTATCGGGTCGCGCGGTATGGGCGACATTGGTGGCATGTTACGCGGCGGGGTTTCCCACCGTGTTGAAACGCTGGCCAAATGTCCGGTTCTGGTGGTGAAATAAGGCTTTCACAAAAGGGATAACTCCGTGAATTCTACTGACAATAAAGAACTGCCAATCGTCATCTACGATTGCTTCTCAAACCGCATGTTCGGCGGCAATGTTGGGGGTATCGTGTTAGATGCCGCCATGCTCGAAACCGATCAAATGCAGAAAATTGCCCGCGAGATTAATGCGCCGGTGACGGGGTTCATCACCGCGCAAAATGGCAACGAGGTTTCGGCGCGGTTTTTCATGCCTGGCGCTGAAATTGCGATGTGCGGCCATGTGACCGTGGGGTTGTTCACACACCTGTCGCAAGGGACGCAGGGGCAAAGTGAATTTGTGCTAAAGGCACAGGCGGGCGATGTTCCGGTTCGGGTTGATGCGCAGGCTGGAGATTTACCGAATGTGATGATGCAGCTATCGCCTCCGTCTGTTGTTGATAGTGACGTCGATCTTGACGCGCTTGCAGAGGCGCTAAATGTGCCGGCTACGGCGATTGGTGCGAAGGCTCCCGTTGATATGGCCGATGCGGGGCTAAAGCATTTATGCGTGCACTTTGCCAGCCTGTCCGAGGTTCAAGCGCTGGCCCCTGATTTTCAAAAACTGGCCGAGGTTAGCCGCGCCAATGGCGTGCATACAGTGGCGTGCTTTTCAATGGAAACCGAAGATGCGAAAAACACCCTGCACCTGCGGGATTTCTGCCCAACACTGGGCGCGGACGAGGTTCCGGCATCGGGCACCACAAACGGGGCGATGACGGGATACCTGTTGCGGCACGGATTTGTTCCGCCGCAATCGGGGCAGATATTGGCCGAGCAAGGCAGCGAGATCGGCCGCTCCAGCCTGATTTGCAACGAGATCGAGGTTAAGCAGAACCAGATCAGTGACCTGTGGGTTGGTGGCCAAGCCGTCGCCAGCATCAAGGGTGTTTTGACGATCTGACAAGGGAGCAACGCGCTGGATACTCATTCGCAGACAGACCGCATGATCCGAATTGGTGTGTTGGTTCCTTTTACAAACACCAACCTTGAACCAGATATGATGCGAATGTGCCCTCGTGGTGTGTCGGTTCATTTCACCCGTATCGATGGCTATCCGGTTGATGAAATCCCGGCCTCGGACCAGATGCAGGATATGGGCGAGGCGGATATATCCGAGGCGTTACATTTGATCGCTGGCGTGCGGCCTGATGTGGTTCTTTACGGCTGCACATCCGCCACGCTGACACATGGTCTGGATTTTGATCGTGACCTGGCGGGCAGGATTAAAGCAACGACAGGCGCTAAGGCGATCACGGCAGCAGGTGCGATGCTAGCGGCACTGGGCGAATTGGGCGCGAACAAAGTGGGGTTCGCGTCGCCCTATGTTGGCGAAGTGAACACGCAGGCAATCCGGTTTTTGGCGGATGCAGGGATTGAGACCGTAAAATGCACGGATGTCGGAAAAGCATTAAGCAACCATGAGCAAGGCGCTTTAACACCGGATGATGTTTTTGATCTGGCGGTGCGGGCGGATTGTGAAGATGCCCAGGTGATCGTGATGGCTTGCACAGATTTACGGGCAGGCGAGGCAATCAGGAAGATAGAGGCGGAACTGAACAAACCGGTGGTTACCGTCAATCAAGCAATGATGTTCGCGGTAATGAAAGGGCTGACGCCTAATGCTGTGGCGCCAAATTTCGGGCGTCTATTCGGCCAGCTAAAACGCTAAATCCAGACAATTTGAAAGGTTAAGCGTGCGTTTACATCTGCCTGTTATCCCTATCGGTGGGTGAATGAACGAGGTGGTGGAATGGATGCGCAATCAAACGCGCCAGTCATTATCATCAAGCGTAAGAAAATCATCGCAGGCGGCGGGCACCATGGTGGTGCCTGGAAAGTTGCCTATGCTGATTTCGTGACGGCCATGATGGCCTTCTTTATGCTGATGTGGCTGTTGAACGCGACAACTGAAAGTCAACGCAAGGGGATTGCGGACTATTTTAGTCCGACAGTTCCGCTGGCCCGGGTTTCGGGCGGGGGTGATGGTGCCTTTGGCGGGGATAGTGTTTTTACCGAAGAAACGCTGGCCCGTAACGGCACAGGGGCTGCGGTTTTTGCGGCTGCGATGCAGGATAGTACCGGTGGGACATCCTCCGGGGATGAAGACAGTTTATCCGAGGTGGAATCGATGCTGTCAGGCGGTGGTGGTGAAAGCCTCGTAATGGATAATGCGATGAAACACATCGTGACCCGCGTTACTGACGAGGGTCTGATCATCGAGCTGTTTGATCTGGATGATGTGCCCTTGTTCGAGGAAGGCAGTGCAACGCCCACTCCTATGTTGAAAGAGATCGCCAAGATGATGGCCGATGCCTTTGGCATTGTGAAAAACGAGGTTGCGGTGAACGGGCATATCAGGTCGCACCCCATTGTGTTGGCGGAAAATCCGGTTTGGGATCTGTCATCTGCCCGTGCGGATCAGTTACGGCGGCTGTTGGAAGGGGCAGGGTTTGATACGCGGCGTATCCAGCGGGTGACAGGGTATGCAGATCGCAAACCTGCGGTCACAAACCCGATGGCAGTGCGGAACAACCGAATGGAATTGATCCTGTTGCGATCTGATAAGTAGGGGTTGGAATTTACGGGATGAAGGTAATCCCGTGATGCCGGTAAAATAGGTAGCATTTTACTTGTTAGTGCGCTGTTAATGGCGCGCCCTTATTGCTGTTTGTCGAGACCCTATGGGGTTGATGCAGCAGAAAGGCGCACCATGACAATATCTTCTTCGCTAAATGCAGGCGTTGCAGGCCTCGCGGCCAACGCCACACGTCTGGCAACGATTGCCGACAATATCGCAAACTCCGGCACCTATGGTTACAAGCGGGCTGAGGCAAATTTTGAATCCCTTGTAATCAATAACAGCCCCGGTGCTGGTAAATATTCGGCGGGCGGCGTTCGGGCATCGACCGTACGGCTGATCGAAGAACGTGGAGCGTTGGTTTCAACCAGTAATGCCATGGATATCGCGGTTGGCGGGCGCGGGATGCTGCCTGTGACCACGGCGGTTTCTCTTGGCAATACAACTGGCGCCCAACCTTTGATGATGACCACAACAGGGTCATTCCATACAGATTCAAGCGGTGTTTTGAAAACCGAATCTGGCCTCGTGTTGCTGGGCTGGCCTGCTGAATCGGACGGGACGATTTCGACGTATCCACGCGATACGATCTCGGGTCTTGAACCTGTTGTTATCAATGCCAACCAATCTGCAGGTGATCCAACAACAAGAATGAATCTGGGCGTTAACCTGCCCGCAACTGACACGGCTACAGGTTCTTCGGGGGATGCACTGCCATTGTCTGTGGAGTATTTTGGTAACCTTGGCACATCTGAAACGCTGGATATTACATTTACACCAACGGTTCCGGCTGTGGGTTCCTCAAACACATGGACCATGCAGATCACGGATTCGGCCCAAGCCGGTGCTGTAATCGGTGAATATACGCTGGTCTTTGATGATACACGGGCGAATGGCGGCACACTTGCCTCGGTCACAGCCGTTTCGGGTGGAGCGTATAATGCGGCAGATGGCACATTGGCCCTGACGGTCGATGGCGGGCCATTGACCATGACCATCGGCAAAGTTGGTGACCCTAATGGATTAACGCAACTGTCTGATAGTTTTGCACCAACGTCGATCACCAAAGACGGCTCTCCAGTTGGTAATCTGACTTCGGTTGAAATTGACGATAATGGCTATATCAGTGCCACATATGACACAGGATTTATTCGACGGATTTATCAGGTTCCGCTGGTGGATGTGCCGAATACAAACGGCCTGATCTCGCTTAGTAATCAGGCGTATCAGGTCTCGCCCAGTTCTGGCTCATTCTTTCTATGGGATGCAGGCGACGGGCCTACTGGCTCAGTCGAGGGATACGCCCGTGAAAGTTCAACCACTGATGTGGCAGGCGAGTTGACCGCGCTGATCGAGACACAGCGGGCCTATTCTTCAAATGCCAAAGTGATCCAGACAGTGGATGAAATGCTGCAGGAGACAACGAATATCAAACGATAATCGCAAGGGTTGAAGGAGGCTAGACCATGAGTATGTCAAGCGCACTATCCAATGCCCTGTCAGGCTTGACCGCATCGTCGCGGTCAGCCGATGTCGTGTCGTCAAACATCGCGAATGCGCTGACAGACGGGTATGGCAGGCGGGAATTGAACCTATCATCCCGCGTGTTGGGTGGCGAAGGGGCCGGTGTTCATATTGACGGTGTATCGCGCATCGTCGATCAGGTTGTGATTGCGGACCGGCGGTTGGCGGATGCGTCATTGGGGGCATCCTCGACCCATGCAGGGTTCTTGCAACGGATTGAAGATGTCGTTGGCGAACCGGGCACTGCCGGATCACTCTCGGACCGGTTGGCTGGGCTGGATGCTGCCTTTATAGAGGCAGCCAGCCGTCCTGATTCCGAACCACGCTTGCAAAATGTCCTGCGTAATGCGCAAGGGGTGACCGATCATATCAACACAATCTCGCGTGAAATCCAGAACCAGCGCACCCAGGCAGACCAAACGATCTCGCAGCAAGTTGACCAGTTGAACACCACGCTAAAACGGATCGAAGACCTTAACAAAGCAATTCTAACCCAAAACAGCAGCGGTCGGGATCCGTCTGCCTTGATGGATCAACGTCAGCAGCTGGTCGACCAGATTTCATCAATTGTGCCGATGCGTGCCGTGCCGCGGGATCGGGGCCAGATTGCACTGATCACAACCGGAGGTGCGATTTTGCTGGATGGTCGCGCGGCGGAAATCGGATTTACCAGTGTGGGCCTGATTACCGAAGATATGACAATTGGTGCAGGGTCGCTTTCAGGTTTAACCCTGAACGGCAATCCAGTCAGCACCGGAGGGAACGGCATCTTGTCTGGTGGGTCATTGACCGCACTGTTTGAAGTGCGCGACGAACTGGCGACAACAGCACAGGCCAATCTGGACGTTGTGGCCCGTGATCTGGTTGAACGGTTTCAAGACCCCGCTGTTGACCCGACCCTTACCGCCACAGATGCAGGGTTGTTCACCGATGCCGGCGCCTATTTTGATACCGCAAATGTGGATGGGTTGTCTGCCAGACTGTCGGTAAATACGCGGGTTGATCCCGTTGCAGGGGGCGCAATTTGGCGATTGCGTGATGGAATCGGGGCTGCCACCCAGGGCGAAGTCGGCAACGCCACGTTACTTCAAAACCTGTCGACGGCATTGACGGCAACGCAGTTACCCGCATCCGGCAGTTTTACCACTGCGGCGCGCTCGGCCTCTGGTCTGGCGTCTGACTTCCTATCGGTCATCAGCGCCGGACGACAATCGGCCGAGGCAGAAATCGCGTTCTCTTCAATCAAGGTCGATACTTTGAAAACCCAAGAGCTGCAAAATGGCGTCGATACAGATTACGAGATGCAGCAACTGTTACTGGTCGAGCAATCCTTTGCCGCCAACGCCCGCGTAATCCAGACCATAGACGAATTAATTCAAACCCTGTTGAGGATATAGATCATGAGTTACGTCTCGATCGGTGACATGGCGCAAACCTATATGATACGGCGTCAAAACACCCAGTTAAAAACCACCGCCACCCGATTGGCACAAGAACTGTCTACTGGACGTACCAGTGATGTGGCCAAACGGTTTTCGGGTGATTTTACAATGGTTTCGACGATCGAGACGTCTCTGAAATCATTGGAGGCCTATAAAAGTGCATCAAACGAAGCCGCGCATTTCGCAACATCGATGCAGACAGCGTTAGAGAGGGTGCAGGACCAGACCACAGCTGCCGTTTCCGCGTTGTTGCTAACTGGCAACTCAGCCAGTCAAACCCAGATTCAAAATACCGCAAGTGATGTGCGCCAGAAATTTGATGCTATGGTTTCGGCGCTGAGTACACAGGTGGCCGGGCGTAGCATCTTTGCAGGGGTCGCAACGGATGGTCCGGCAATAGCATCAGCAGATTCTATCCTTGCTGATTTGCAGATTGCAATCGCAGGCCAGACCACCGCAGCAGATGTAGAGACGGCAGTGGACAATTGGTTCAACACGTCAGGAGGCGGGTTCGAAACAACGGGTTATCTGGGATCAACCACACCGCTTACACCTTTTAAAATCGGGATTGGCCAAGAGGCAGGCCTGCCAATTACGGCTGCCAACTCTACTGTGCGTGATACACTGAAAGGTTTGGCGCTCGCCGCTCTGGTCTCCGAAGGCGCCCTTGCGGGTGATCTTTCAGAGCAGGCCTTGTTGCTGCGCAATGCGGGAAATGAATTGCTTACGGCCCAAGACAAACAAACCGAAATGCGCGCTGGTGTTGGCACGGTCGAGGCCCAGATTGATACCGTTTTCGCGCAAACCGCATCAGAGATTTCGGGGCTCGAGGTTGTTAAATCCGAGCTTTTGTCAATTGACCCATACGATGCCGCCAGCGAATTGGAAGCCGTCCAGACCCAGCTGGAAACGCTATACGCCCTAACCGCGCGCATGTCGCGCCTCAGCCTTGTGGATTTCCTAAGATGATCAATCGTATCCTTGTCTTCATTCTAACTGTTTTTTTACTGCCTTCGGTCTCGCTGGCAGGGCCAATCCGGATTAAGGACCTAGTCGAATTTGACGGCGTGCGCGGCAATAATCTGGTCGGCTACGGGCTGGTTGTCGGGTTGAATGGAACAGGTGATGGCATTCGAAATGCCCCGTTCACCGAAGAAATTATGACAAATATTCTAGAACGCCTCGGGGTGAATATCACCGGCGAACAATTTCGCCCAAAAAATGTCGCGGCGGTTTTTGTAACGGCGAATTTGCCTCCGTTTGCCCGCGCGGGCAGCCGAATCGATGTGACGGTTTCCGCAATTGGTGACGCAAAAAGCCTGTTGGGGGGAACACTCATTATGACCCCGTTGAATGCTGCGGATGGGCAGATATACGCTGTCGGGCAGGGCACAATTATTGCGGGCGGTGTATCTGCCAGCGGCGATGCGGGCAGCGTTGTTCAAGGGGTGCCGACGGCTGGTTCCATTCCGTCTGGCGCGTATGTAGAGCGTGAAATTGATTTTGATTTTGCCGCTTTGGAGCAGATCAGGCTTGCATTGCGGACGCCAGATTTTACCACGGCTTTGCGTATTGAACAGGCGATCAATAAATTATTCGGCCGTTCGGTTGCGCGGATGCTGGATGCGGGAACTGTTGAGCTGGACATCAAAGCAACGCGCCAAGCTTCCGCAGCACATGCAATCTCGAAAGTTGAGAATGTGTTGGTCGAGCCACAGCGCAAAGCACGGGTTGTTGTGGATCAACGGTCGGGCACAATCGTTCTGGGCGAAGATGTGCGCATTTCGCGCGTGGCTGTGTCGCAAGGAAATCTGACGCTGCGCATAGAAGAGCAACCGATTGTTGTTCAACCAAACCCGTTTGCAGCGGGCCAGAGTGTTGTAGTGCCCCGCACATCGGCATCCATCCAAGAAGAGCCGGGGATCGGGTTGGCTGAATTATCTGAGGGAACATCCCTGTCCGAGGTGATCGCAGGACTGAATGCGCTGGGCGTATCCCCCCGGGATATGATCGACATATTGAAAAGCATAAAGGCGGTCGGTGCCCTTCATGCCGAGTTTGTGGTGAGGTAGGTGTGGCGTTAAAAGTAGCTTCTTACAAGGGCACCTGAAACAAGGCTCCACCCGTCGGCAACAACAAAAAACGCAAGCTTGAAGGGCAGCGATACGATTGCCGGCGGGACCATCATCATCCCCATAGACATCAGAACCGCCGCAACAACGAGGTCGATGATCAAAAAAGGCAAGAAGATCAAAAAGCCAATCTCGAATGCCCGCTCAATTTCGGATAGCAAAAATGAAGGTACCAGAAGCGAAAGTGGCTGGGCTGATGTTTCACCGACGAGCTTTGCGTTGGGCCGCAATGCAACCAGGGATTCAAATGTATCCGGATCAATGCGTGCTGCCATGAAGTGGCGAAAAGGTGAAATCGCTTTGGTGAATGATTCCTCGACACTGATCTTGTCATTGATCAAGGGCTCGATTCCTGTGACCCATGCTTCGGTGAATACAGGCTCCATAACGAAGTAGGTTAAAAACAACGCCAGACTGATGATCAGCATATTGGGCGGGGATTGTTGCAAGCCAATCGCCTGACGCAGGATGGCAAGAACCGTGACAATGAAAGGAAAGCACGTGATCATGATCGCAAGGCCCGGCACAATGCTAAGGACAGTGATCAAAACCAGCAGTTGAACACTGCGGGCTGCAATAGAGCCATCATCACCCAAAGAGATCGAGATTTCCTGGGCGATGGCAGGTGTCGCAAACATGGTTAACGAAACAGCGAAAATTCCAAGCAGGAAACTAAGAGCAACATTGTGTTTCATGGATTATAGGCCGTCCTGAAGGTTTACCACCTCAGTCAGGCGAACCGCGAGCTGGCCTTCCTGCTCGCCATCAAGTTCCTGTAGTTCGCCGCGTGCAATCAAGCGATCCCCGATATATAAATCGACAGGGTCCTCGATCCGCTTATCCAGCGGCAAAACGGCGTTTTGTTCCAGATTAAGGAGCTCTTGTATCTTGGGTCGTGCCTTGCCCACCGAAATAGTAATCTCGATTGGAACCTGACTAAACAGGTTTGTGTTGCTATCCGTTGCAGGAGTATCAGTTTGGGTATCATCCATTGATCGCTACCTTTTCTTGTTGTTCAAAAAACCCATCAACCGATTGGGAAAATCCTGATAGAACGCTTTCCAGATCAATCTGCTTTTCAGTTTGGGCAAAGCGGAGATAAGCCAGACCTTCGGCCATTGAGGGCTCGTCAATGATCGTGATATCTAGGCTGTCTTGGGTCTCGAGAAGCCGCTCAAGTGACAGACGATTGGACGGAGAAATCACAATCTGAATTCCAGCTTCGGTCTGAGTTTGTGAAACGGCCAAAACCTCGTCAACAATGATTTGCGACAGATTATCGGACGCAAGTTTGGGAAGAACCTTTGAGACCATTTCCTTTAACAATGGTTCGAGAGATCCAAGGATTTGCCCACGTGCCTGATGATAGGTGAACGACAGCTCCTGCAAATTACGCGCAAAATCAGCGGCCACTCGGGACTGCTCTTCGGATTGGGCCGCAGCAGCATCATCCCAACCGGCCTTATACCCCTGCTCGAATGCTTCTAACCGGTGTTCTTCCAGACTGGTGTTCGTTGCCAGTTTTGGATCGTTTGAAACGATGTGCGTGCTGAATTCTTCTAGTTGAAATATAGACATTAAACGGTCTCCTCGCCTTCTTCCATCCAGCCGCGCAGAACCTCGACGGTTTCTTCCTGCCGTTCTTCAATCATCTCGCGCAGACGCGTGACGGGGTCATTGGATAATCCGCCCATGCCGCCGTCAGCCCCGAAATTACCAATCGCTGCCGTATTCATT
Organism: uncultured Marinosulfonomonas sp.; assembly: GCA_964473185.1. Classification (GTDB taxonomy): domain Bacteria; phylum Pseudomonadota; class Alphaproteobacteria; order Rhodobacterales; family Rhodobacteraceae; genus Profundibacter. The sequence continues at coordinate 25,940 of CAYYOF010000021.1, forward strand.
TCAGGCATTTGAAAATCAGAAACGGTGGCCATTGCGGGTGGCGTAAAGCTCCCGTCATCAATCTCGCCGGTTAAGGCGGGCAAGGAGGAAGCGGCATTGCCGATCGTATCAGGGAAAGGTGCCGCCGGAATCGGATTTGCGGGAGGCGCAAGTTCGGCCACGGCGGGGGATGGTTTACTATTCAGAATTGGCCGCACAACAAACAGCCCAAGGATCAGCGAAACAATACCAAGCACAGCGATCTGGATGATCGACATCACATTAAGGTTTAGTGATTGCATAAAAGATGGCGCAGCAGCACTACCCTGCTCGGCAATCGGTTGAAACTCCATCGATTTGAGGGTGATCACGTCACCTCGCGCCTCGTCAAACCCTACGGCAGCGGCCACAAGATCACGCAAGCCACCCATTTCCTCTTCGCTACGAGGTGTGAAAACCTGCGCGCCGGTGCTGTCAATCTGCTGTGTTCCATCAACCAGAACAGCCACCGTCAGGCGTTTGATTGCACCCGGAGATTTGACAATTTCCCGCTGGGTTTCTGAGACTTCATAGTTCACCCGCTCGCGGGTTTCGCTATTCTGGCTAGAGGAATTTGAATCACTGCCACCATCGCCATCAGGAAGGTTACTGGCTACAGTCACTGCACCGCCCCGCGCATCCTCGGATGCGGTCGTGCGCTCTTCGCTGTCGGTGCTGATCACCACGCGCGAATCAGGATCGAACGTCCGCTCTACAATTGATTCGTGGTCGGTCACCGTTTCGACGCTCACCTCGACCATCACATTGCCATACCCGACGCGTGCTTCAAGTAACCTCTCGACGCTTTTCTTTAGTGCGGTGGCGCGATCGCCGCTGCCACCCACGCCAGATGCAGCACCATCGGCCGCCAATATCAATCCGCCCTGGGCATCAATAATCGCAACATCCTCGGGCATTAATCCGGCAACGGCCGAGGACACGAGAAATTTTAGCGCCTTCGCATGGGTGGCGGTTAGCGTGCCGGAAGATGTGGTGACAGTGACCGATGCAGTTGCCGAAATTTCGCGCCGGAATGGTTGTGATGACGGGCTGGCGATATGCACGCGTGCGCCGCGAATATGCGGGCTGGATATAATTGTGCGGGCCAATTCACCTTCTTTTGCCCGCCAGTATGCGGCATCGAACATTTGCGATGTGGTGCCAAAGCCGGACAACGAATCAAGTAGTTCGTAGCCCGCGGAATTATTGGCAGGCAGCCCTTCGCTGGCCAATGTCATACGCAACTCGTCCCGCCTACTGCTGTCAACAAAGATGGTCCCGCCCCGCACCTCGTAGGATACGCCGCGCTGTTCCAGCGTGGCCACAACCTCGCCCGCGGCGCTGCTTTCCAGCCCCGCGTATAACAGTGACATTCCCGGCGCAGTTGCCATGCGTGAAAGCGCCAGAACGGTTGCGAACATCGCAACGGTGGCAAGCACAACAATAATGCGGCGGCGTGGTTCAAGTGTGGTCCAGACAGACAGTAGCTGTTGCAAGACGTTCCTCCGATATTAGGTGGGCCTTCTGCCCGGACGTCTCCTTATGTTTCGCCGAACAGGCTTAATAATCGGTTAGCTCCTGACAGGTATTATAGGGAGGAGCGAAAAACCGGTGTGATTATGGCAGATGAAGCAGAAGTTGAAGAAGACAGCCCAAAGAAAAAGTCGAAGAAACCCTTGATAATAGGGTTGGTATTGGCATTGGCGGGCGGTGGCGGCGGGTTTTTCGCCGTGCAGTCGGGCATGCTTTTTGGTGCCCACGAAGAGGTCGAGGCTGATTCGCATGAAGACGTTGCACCCATGCCGGATGTAGTTTTTGTGCCGATGGACCCGCTGATTATCAATTTAGGCAGCGGGGCAAAGAATCAGTATTTGCGGTTTCGGGCGCAACTCGAAGTTGGGGGTGCATTCGAGACTGAAGTGACGACGTTGTTGCCACGAGTAATGGATATTCTGAACGGGTATTTGCGCGCCGTCGACGTGCATGACCTTGAGGATCCTAGCGCTTTGATCCGCTTGCGGGCCCAGATGCTGAGACGGATTCAGATCGTGACAGGCGAAGGGCGCGTGAAGGATCTTTTGATAATGGAATTTGTGTTGAATTAGGAGGGTGCAATGATACTGATTGCTGATATTTTACTTGTAGCTGGTGCCCTTGGTGCTGCGTTTTACTGTATGATTTTGTCGCGCCGGTTGAACCGGTTTAATGATCTGGAAAAGGGTGTTGGCGGTGCCGTTGCCGTGCTGTCGGTTCAGGTTGATGATATGACAAAAACCCTTGAACGGGCGCGGGGTGCTGCGAGTGATTCGACATCATCTCTGGAGAGTTTGACAGGCAAGGCCGAAGATGTAGCCAAACGGCTTGAGCTGTTGATGGCGTCAATGCACGACTTGCCGGAGCCCGTTGAACACCGCAAAGAACCGAAAAAGGGAGCAAATCCCGAGGCCCTGTTTTTGCGGCATCAGGACAGGATGGTAGAGGCAGCAGAGTGACCAGAAAAAAGAATGAAAAAAAGCGTGTGCGCAAAGGTGGCCGCAGCGCACTAATCCTGATCGCCGGATTTTTCCTTGCGTCGGGGTTGTTGCGGTTAGGGTCTGGAACAGGCAGCGCAATCGCACGCGAGGTCGAAGCATTGCGCCATTCTGAAAAAGAAGAAGTGCATACGCCTGTTGCCTGCGAAAGCGGCGAAGGAATTGGCGAGTTGCTTGCGGTGATAAAGCAACGGGAAGCACGTATCGAACAACAAGAAACGGCGCTGGCAAACCGGATGCAGGCGCTCGCCGTGGCCGAAGTTGGCATGAAGCGGAACCTGACAGCATTGATTGAAGCTGAACAAAAACTGAAATCGACAATGGCATCCGCAAATACGGCGGCCGAAGAAGATCTAGCCCGCCTGACTTCGGTTTATGAAAACATGAAGGCAAAAGATGCGGCGGCTTTGTTTGAGGAAATGGATCCGCAATTTTCGGCCGGTTTTCTTGGCCGGATGCGGCCAGATGCAGCTGCGGCAATATTTGCCGGACTAACGCCAGCCAAAGCATATTCGATAAGCGTTATTCTGGCCGGTCGAAACGCCGATGTTCCAACAGAAAAATGAGAGTTTCTTAACTCTCGTCTGCGAGACTTGCAGCGGAATGTGTCATATTGGCGGAGTGATCTGAATGGTCGGAATTATCGGAATTGTCATGATTTTTGTCATGGTCTTTGGTGGCTATCTGGCGGCTGGCGGCAAGATGGGTATCATCCTTAAGGCGGCCCCGTTCGAGCTGACAATGATCGGGGGGGCTGGCGTTGGTGCCTTCCTGATCGGCAATGATATCCCGCAGGTAAAACAAACCCTCAAGGATCTGGGAAAAGTGTTCAAAGGAGTGACCTGGAAACATGAAGATTATCGGGATTTGTTGTGCCTGTTGTTTGAACTGATCCGGTTCGCACGTCAGAATCCGGTTGGGCTGGAAGAACATATCGAGGCCCCGAATGAATCATCAATTTTCTCGCGCTACCCCAAAATCCTGAAAGACGAAGAGGCAATTGCCCTGATCTGTGACACGTTACGATCGGCCTCGATGAATTATGATGATCCGTATCAGGTAGAAGAGGTTTTGGAAAAACGCATGACTGCGAATATGCATCACGCACTTCATTCCAGCCATGCATTGCAGACTCTGGCAGATGCCCTTCCTGCGCTGGGAATTGTTGCCGCTGTTTTGGGGATTATCAAAACGATGGGCTCGCTAGACCAGCCGCCAGAAATCCTTGGTAAACTAATCGGCGGGGCGTTGGTCGGAACATTTTTAGGTATTTTTCTGGCTTACGGTTTGGTCGGGCCATTTGCAGGTAAGGTGAAAACGATTGTCGAAGAAGACGGCCACTTTTACCTGCTTATCCGCGAGGTGCTGGTTGCGAACTTATACAAGCACGCCACAAACATCTGCATCGAAGTGGGTCGTCAGAATGCGCCAGGACACTGCCGCCCCAGTTATGGTGAACTGGAAGAAGCATTAAAAGCACTCAAGCAGGAAGCGGCGTGATGCGTTTCCTGCTTGCGGTGGTTATTATCTGTTTTCCAACGATGGTTTTCGCGGAGCGTGTTACTGTCCGCTCTGGTGAGCATGCTGATTTCTCGAGATTGGCATTCGAGTTTAGCGGACCAGTTGATTGGGAAATGGGTCGCGCCGAACACGGGTATGAAATCAGGTTAAAAGGGGATGGAACTGTAATTGATGTCTCGGATGTTTTTCGCCGGATTTCTCGTGACAGAATAAAAAGCCTGACAGTTTCCGAGGATAACACGCGTATCACCTTGGTTTTGGGATGCGAGTGCCATGCAGATGCATTTGAATTCAGGCCCGGGTTGCTAGTTGTAGATGTTAAAGACGGGCAGCCATCTGCTACTTCAAGGTTTGAGATTGCATTCGACTCTGGTGAGCTTTCTGCAGATCAGAATATCGGTGCGAGCGCGCCTGAAAATACCCCTATTCATTTTGCCGAAAGTGCACAGGTTTTGCCAGTGGATATTCTTCCGTTTGGGGTGCCGCTTGTGCGGTCACTAACCAGTCCCAGGGTTGGAGTGTTTGTTGAAAATGCCGACGCTGGGAGTCAACTACCAACAAAGCGTGTCGCGGAAATACAGTCTACGATATTACGCCAGATTGGCCGCGCTGCCTCACAAGGATTGCTGGATGCCAACCTTCCACACCCACCAGGCGTGGAGCAAGGTAGAGAAGAACCTGCAAATTTTGTGGCAATAGAAGCGCCGGCACCATCCACAAAACCGCATATCAACATTCATATTGAAAGCAGCATAGATCGTGAGTTTGCAAATTTAACTACATCCGGTTTAATGACGGATAACGGGTCAAAATGCCTTTCCGACGCACAATTTAATGTGGCGAATTGGGGTGACGCAGATTCAGTATTGGCCAGAGTCTCCGAAAAAAGAGGTAATATCTCAGGCGAGTTTGACCAGATTAATGAACGGGCTGTGGAGGATCTGGTAAAAGCGTATATTTACGCGGGTTTCGGCACAGAAGCCTTGGATGTTCTTGCGACATTTGATGTGACACTTGAGGATGAAAATACCTTAAAAGCAATGGCGCGAATTGTTGACGGAATAGCATCTGAGCGAAATCCGTATTTTGAAGGGCAAATTAGTTGTGACACTGATGTTGCTTTGTGGGCTGCCTTGGCAGCGCCATCTTTTTCAAAACAAGACAATATCAATCGCGTCCCAGTTCTTGGCGCATTTTCCAGCTTGCCAGTTCATCTTAGAAAACTTCTTGGCCCTCGCTTGGCGCAGAAGTTTCTTGAATTCAATGACCTTGGTACTGCCCGTTCAATAAGAAATGCAATTGCCCGTGCACCAGGAGAAATCGGGCCGGATTTTCGCCTACTTGAAGCGCGGCTTGATCTGCAGCGAGGCCTTAATAATTCCGCAGAACATGCATTAGAGGAAATAATCGTTGAAGATAGCGCGATTGCACCAAATGCATTAATCGAACTGCTTGAGGCGCGATTGGATGGGAGTGGCGATATTGATCACACGCTCCTTGCTACAGCTGAATCCCATATTTTTGAGCAGCGAGATACAAAAATTGGTGCAGATCTAACGCGATTGATTGCGATGTCTTTTGGTCAGACGGGAGACTATCAAAAAGCACTAGACGCGCTTCAAAAACTGGACTCATTTGCACAATTAGATAAGCAAGAGAAAGAAGAAACTTGGGAGGATGTATTAGAAAGCGTCACTGATGATGCCACGGAAGTTGCTTTGTTGCAGTTTGTTTTGGCAGCTCATGGCGAAATAGAGCGCCAGGCATTATCTCGGAAAACCAGAAGAAAATTGGCATTACGGCTGTTAAAAGAAGGTTGGCCGGTTATGGCCGAGAAGGTGCTTGCAGCACCCACGCCCCCGGTAACGGATGACCGTATGATATTGGCCCAAGCTTCAATCCTCAACGGGAGAGCAGAGCGAGCAATTATTATGCTTGAAAATGTCGCGGGTGAAGAGGCCGCAAAACTACGGGCATCGGCGCATGAAAAAATAGGAAATTTTTTGGATGCCGCGCGTGAATATGGTGTGGGGCAGGATAGTGAAAATCAGAAATATGCTACGTGGCGATCAGAGGACTGGACGCAACTGGCTTTGACAGGATCAAAGATAGAACAAGCAGTTGCACAGATGATGCTAACACAAAACAAAGCCGTGTATGAGGTGGGGCCATTTATCAATGACGTTATTGCGCAAGACAATTTTTTGCTAACGATGAGCAAAACAGAACGGGAGACTATCGAGCGGATGTTGGAGGAATATCCAACCCTTACTCAAGAAGACTCATAGCACTTACTTTAGTCATGTTTTATAAAGGGTTGTGGCGTAGCTTGGTTGAGAAATCATAGCAAGAATTGCATCAAATAATGGCTAGAACTGCCTTGAAAACCAGAAATGTGCTGGCCATAAAACCTGCCAGTTATTGCAAATATCTTTGCAAATTTACCCATCGCTTTATTCTTATAATATTAATGCTTTTCGCGGCCATTTTTGTGCCGGATCGCGTGAACTCTGCGCAGGACTTATCGCGAATTTGCGATCAGGCTGCGGCGTATGCTGCACAGAAAACCGGAATTCCGGTTTCCGTGTTACAAGCAATTTCACTAACCGAAACAGGGCGTAATCGAAGTGGGAAAATGCGCCCCTGGCCATGGACGGTCAACATGGAGGGGAAAGGTGTCTGGTTTGATAATGAAGATGACGCTAGGGCCTATGTTTACAAGAATTATAAGCGTGGTGCTCGCAGTTTTGATGTTGGATGTTTTCAGATAAACTATAAGTGGCACGGACATGAGTTTGCCTCGATTGAGGAGATGTTTGAGCCAAATCCAAACGCGTTATACGCCGCGAATTTTCTTCTGAAACTATATCGGGAGAAAGGGGACTGGAGCAGTGCCGCGGGCGCATATCATTCACGTACACCCAAATATGCGGATAAATACGAAAAACGGTTTAATGCATTTCGGAAGGCTCTGCTTGGAAATGATGCATCACCGCCCCCGTTATTAACGGTTGCCGTGGATGCGCCAATTTTGCTGGTACCTAAACCGGTTGCTCGCACTAACCGTTATCCGCTTCTGCTAGGGAATAGCGGCCCTCGTGCTCTCGGTTCACTGGTCCCACTGGGGACAAGGCAAACAGCACAGCGCCTGATCACGATAGGAGGAGATGATGGATAAACCATTATCTATGCTTTCCAGCATTTTCCAGCCCACAATTCTGCTGGCGTTGGCGTTAATGGCAATCATCGTAATGATGATTCTGCCGGTGCCGTCGTGGGTCTTGGACATTGGATTGGCTGCATCATTTGCGCTGGCCATTCTAATGTTCACAATAACACTTTTTATTGAGCGCCCACTGGAATTTTCGGCATTCCCAACGGTTCTACTAGCATCCCTGATGTTGCGCTTATCGCTGAATGTATCTTCGACAAAATTGATTATTGGCGAGGGCCATACAGGCACCGGAGCTGCAGGTAATGTCATCGAAGGGTTTGCAAATTTCGTTATGGGCGGAAGCGTCTTTATGGGGCTTGTTGTTTTCGGCGTGTTGATGATCGTAAATTTTATTGTGATCACCAAAGGGGCCGCGCGTATGGCCGAGGTGGGCGCAAGATTTGCGCTTGATGGAATGCCAGGCAAGCAGCTTGCGATTGATAGCGATATGTCCGCCGGTGCAATTGATCACGCCGAAGCAAAAGCGCGCCGTGAGAGAGAGCAGGCAGAAACGACATTTTTTGGCTCCCTCGATGGGGCGTCAAAATTTGTCAAAGGCGATGCAGTTGCCGGATTGCTTATCACATTGCTAAACCTTGTGATGGGCTTGATCATGGGCGTTGTAATGCATGGGATGCCATTGTCCAACGCCTTTGAAACCTATGCAATCCTGACGATTGGCGATGGTCTTGTCACGCAAATACCGGCGGTAATTATTTCAATTGCGTCGGCTTTGTTATTGTCACGAGGCGGCACAAAAGGGTCGGTTGACCGTGAACTTATCGGCCAATTGGGACGATATCCGGCAGCGCTTGCGACAGTAGCGGTATTGATGGCTTTGTTTGCACTGGTTCCGGGCTTGCCGTTTTTCCCGTTCATGGTTGGTGCGGTTGTGCTGTCGGCCAGTGCATGGGCTATGCGTAAATCTGCAATAAAAAAGAAATCCGAGGATCAGAAAACAGCAAAAGAGGTAGAGACGCAACCAACAAGAACCCCGATGGGGGATTTGCTCGATCTGGAAGATATCCATGTTGAGTTTGCCCCCGATCTGGTCAGCATGGTGTTGGATCCGGCAACAGGTCTGGATGCACGCATCGCAAATATGAGAACCCATGTCGCGTCATCCTTTGGGCTGATTCTGCCCGAAATCCGATTGACAGATGACGCATCTCTGCCTGCGGGCACATACGTGGTTAAGGTTCAAGGGGTCGAGCAGGTACGCGATCAACTACGACCGGAGTGCGCCCTGGCATTGCTGCCGGATGGGCCGGATATTTTGCCCGGAGGCGAGGATGTGAGCGAGCCGGTTTACGGCGCTCCCGCCCGCTGGATTGGAACCGAAGCACAAGAAGAAGCGGCCCTATCCGGTGTGACGATTGTCACAGCGACCGAAGTATTAGCCACCCACCTTCTAGAAGTGATCAAACGAAATTTTGCGCGGCTGTTGACGTTGAAAGCATTGCGTAGATTGCTTGATGAATTTGTTAATCTATCGGACGACCAACGTGCAGAAGCAAACCGGCGAATGCTGGACGAACTGATGCCAGATAAAGTGCCAGTAGGTCTACTGTTGTCGGTGATGCGTCTGTTATTGGAGGAGCGAGTTTCTGTTCGCAACTTGCCCTTGATTCTTGAAGCGATTGCTGAAGCGCGGCCAATAAATCCATCACCCGAGGTAGTTTGCGAGCACGTCCGGCAACGCCTGGGATTCCAACTGGTTGCCGAGATGAAACGGGATGATGGCACAATCCCGCTAATCCAGCTTGCACCGGAATGGGAGCAAGCCTTTACCACGTACCAGATTGAGGGGGATCGTGGTTATGGTGATGTCGCCTTGCCGCCGGATGATTTTAACAGGTTGGCGAATGGCGTGGCCGAAAAACTGGCGCGGGCATCGGAGACTGGAATTTATCCTGCAATAGCAACACCGAGCCACCGGCGGCGGTTTTTACGAACGGTTCTTTCGGCAAAAGGGATTACAAATCCGGTACTTTCGTTTGAAGAAATCGGAATAGAGGCACGGCCTTCTCTTGTCGGTTTAGTTCCGGCATGAATGCAGCATTAACTGCCCTTCAGGAATTTGGACAAGAAGGCTTACTAATAGGTATTATCGTTTTTTTGCGGGTGGGGGCGGCAATGGCTGTGCTTCCAGCCTTCGGAGAAAGTTCAGTTCCGCAGCGCGTTCGTCTTGGGCTCGCGCTGGGATTCACAGCAATTGTCACTCCAGCTGTTGCCAGCCAAGTAGAGCCATTAACCAAAGATCAGGGCGTCTTGTCGATACTCCTTGCCACCGAAGCATTGGCAGGTCTTGCGCTCGGGGTCGGGCTGCGCCTGTTTATTCTTGCGCTGCAAATGGCTGGATCAATTGCGGCGCAAGCAACATCTTTGTCGCAGGTTTTCGGGGGCAGCGCCGGATTTGACCCGCAACCGGCTATTGGTCACCTTCTGGTTTTCGGGGGTCTTGCCCTTGCAGTAATGGGCGGGCTTCATGTGCGCGTGGCCGAAGCCATAATCCTGTCTTATGATGTATTGTTGCCCGGCCAGTTTCCTAGTGCAGCGGTACTAAGCGAATGGGGTGTGTCACAGGTGGCCCGCGCCTTTGCACTGGCGTTTACATTGGCAGCACCATTTGTCATCGCCTCATTGATATATAATGTGGCGCTGGGCGTGATTAATCGCGCGATGCCACAGTTGATGGTGGCGTTCGTGGGCGCGCCCGCGATCACAGCCGGGGCGCTCATTCTGATGTTTCTGGTTCTGCCGTTGATGTTGTCGGTCTGGTCGAGTGAGCTGTCAGAATATCTACAAAATCCGTTTGGGTGGCACAGATGAGCGGGGGAAACGAGGGCGAGGACAAGCAATTTGAGCCAACACAAAAGAAGCTGGATGATGCACGCAAAAAGGGCGAGGTTGCCAAATCGACGGATTTGAATACCGCGGCATCGTATAGTGGGATATTATTGGTTGCCGTTGCGATGGGCGCGGTAATGACGTCCAATTTTGGGCAGTTGTTGGCCAATATACTAGAGAATTCCGACCAGATTTCCGATGTATTCTTTAATGACAGCGCACAGTCGACATCTGGCGGAGTAATACAGATATTGCTGACCTCTGTTGGCCCCTGGTTTCTCATTCCAGGGTTGCTTGTGTTACTTACAATTCTTGCTCAGCGCAGTTTTATTGTGGCGCCAGATAAACTGATCCCGAAACTTTCGCGCATTTCGCCACTTTCGAATGCCAAGAATAAATTCGGGCGCAGCGGGTTGTTCGAGTTTGGGAAAAGCTTTTTCAAGCTGTTGATCTACTCGATCGTGCTGGCGATGTTTTTGAAAGCCAAACTGCCTGAAATCCTGGGAACAGTGCATCTTTCCCCGGCAATGGTGACGAGCGTTTTGTTGCGGTTGGTCGTGGAATTTTTATCCATTGTTTTAATCATTGCCCTTGCCATAGGAACTGTGGATTTTCTGTTTCAAAAGGCCGAACACACCCGCCGCAACATGATGTCACGTAAGGAAATGACCGACGAAGCAAAGCAGAGCGAGGGTGATCCACACATGAAGCAACAACGCCGGCAAAAGGGGTATGCCATTGCGATGAACCAGATGTTGGCTGATGTGCCGGAGGCTGATGTTATCATTGTTAACCCAGAGCACTATGCAGTTGCATTGAAATGGGACCGCAAATCTGGCGCCGCACCGTCCTGTGTGGCCAAGGGTGTGGATGAAATTGCCGCGCGAATAAGAGAGGCAGCCGCCGAAGCCGGAGTGCCAATTCATCGTGACCCGCCAACGGCCCGAACGTTATTTGCAACAGTCGAGATCGGGCAGGAAATTCGACCAGAACATTATCACGCTGTGGCTGCCGCAATTCGCTTTGCAGAAAAGCTGCGAAATATAGCACAACCTCGGGGGCGTGTGTAATTGGAAAAACAGTTGAAAATGCTACGCGCCTTAACCCGAATGGCACTAGACGTTGAAATGATGAAACTTCAACGCTTCGTAAGGGCAGAGCAAAGAAAAGCGGGCCAGATCCAGAGCCTGAATAAATCAGGTGCGGATAGGGACGCATCGCTTACGAATAACGGGTGTGCAGATTTTGCTCTTTATGCTGGGGCCGATGATCGTTGGAGGATGTGGAAGCAGAAGAAAATAATGACCCTGAACACCCAAAGAGCATCCTTGATCGCGGCAAAGGATGAGCAAAAAATGCACACGCAAAAAGCATTCGGTAAAGATGAAGCCGTGCGGCGGCTTGTTTCCAAGGCTTCAGATACGGCAAGGCTAAAGCATAGCAAGCTGTGAAAATATCAGCTAAACATCCTGCCGCACAATTTCCGCAATCAGCACGTCCCTGACAACGGGACCTGCTACCTTTCTGGCAATTTCATACAGGGAATCCCTAAGCAGAGTCATATTATTGCTGTTGGTGAATGTTCCTTCAAACCCGCCCGCATTTGCGTGGTCAAACAGCACCTGATTGAATGCATCCCGCAGTTTCGGCTCTCTTTGAAACGTTGCCTCTTTCCCGCCGGACGTCACTTCAATACTGATTGATAGTACAACCAGTGCGGCCATTTTCCCGTCCTTGACCACGGGTATGACAAACTGGTTATTCATTTTCACATATTCGGGGACAACGTCGTCACCGTGATCATCTACGTCATGGCTGGTCTCGGCGTGATCGTCCTTGGCTTCGGGGCCACAAGTGGCAACATCAGTTTCCACAACCGGCTCGGGTTTCAGCATCACGCCCGCCCCGATGCCAGCGCCAACACCAATAAGTGCAAATAGAATAGGGAGTATTTTACCCATAACTAACCTCGTTAACGTTAAAACGGCAGGATAATATCGGCAGCTTGCTGGCCATAACGGGGCTGCTGCGCACTTGAAATTTGGCCACGCCCGCCATATGAAATCCGTGCCGAAGCAATCTTGTCATATGTGATCTGGTTTTGGCGTGAAATGTCCTCGGGGCGAACGTAACCTGTGATTAACAGCTCGCGGATTTCAAAATTCACCCGAACCTCTTGCGAGCCCTGAATTGCCAGCACACCGTTTTGCAGCACATCCACAACGGTCGCGGCAATCCTAAGAGTGATCTTTTCCTTGCGCCGGACCGATCCGTCTCCGGTAAAGGTGCTGGTCGAATTGCTTTCAAAAGCGGTGCCCATCGTTGCCCCATCCGGCAGTTTTTCATCGATGCGCTGCGGGATGCCCAGCAAGTTTGGCAGGCCCGCACGTTCGGATCCATTGCGATTACGTGCGGTAGAATTTGAAATCTCGGCCTTTTCATCGATCTCGATAACAACCGTTAAAATATCACCGCGCTGAACGGCACGCCGATCTCCCAACAATGACTGCCTGCCTGGATCCCAGAGCGAAGCTGTATCTGCGGGCCGATGCCGCTCAACGGTTTGCGGAAGCGAAGGGGTCATCATTGCATAATGTTCATCCGAGCCCTGAATCGGGGTAAGTGGCGGAACCTGACCAACGGTTTTCAATTTGGCACAGCCTGTTGTGGCCAGCAGGATAATGATCAGAGATAGGCAAGAGAATCGAGACATTAACAGGTCCTTATTTTTAACATTAACGGCCAACGGTGACAGTACCATCCGCACCAATAATTCCGGTAACAGTGGTGCGGGATGTCAGGTTCATCACCCGCAAATAATCACCAACGCCACCGCGCCCCAGCGCGCGTGCATCAGCCGCTATGCGCAATCCGCCGCGTCGATAAACCAGCATGACGATCTGGTTTCGCTTGATGATTGCGGCTGGCCCAACGTCACCCGGACGAATAGGGCGGCCTGCATATAAAACCACCCGCGCCTCCAGCCCCACGGCATCCTCTATCCGGTTAAGCGACCCGGCAATGTCCACATCCTTTAGAGTGACGTCTTCGGAGCCGATAATTGCGTGACTGCGTATGGTCCGCGTCGCAACAAGAGTTTCGCCAAAAGCCGGAGAGGCGCAAAGCGAAAATATTATCAAAATCCATTTCACCATCAGCGGATCTGCGTGGTTGCGCCGAGCATTTGATCGGCGGCAGAGATAACTTTTGCATTCAGTTCATAACCGCGCTGGGCCTCGATCAACTCGGTAATTTCGCGCACGGCATCAACGGATGAATCCTCAAGGTACCCTTGACGCAACACCCCCAAACCGTTTTCACCAGGCGAGCTGACAAGGGCAGGGCCAGAGGCGCCAGTTTCCAGAAACAGGTTACTTCCGATCGCCTCCATTCCCTTTGGGTTGGTAAATGTGGCCAGTGTGAACTGACCCAGAAGTTCGGGTTCCACGCGGTCATTGAAATAGGCATAAACTTCGCCCTCGGCGTTGATGGCGATGCTGCGGGCGTCGGATGGAATGGTGATGTCCGGCACCACGCCATAGCCTTCCGAATTCACGATCAACCCGTCGGCAGAGCGTTTCAAACCACCATCACGCGTGTAGCCAGATGCGCCGGATGGCAGGGTTACTTCAAAATATCCCGCCCCCTCGATCGCCAAATCCAGATCACCACCGGTGGCGGCCAGCGACCCTTGGGCCAGTTGCACGGAAACCGAGGCGGGGCGAACGCCAAGCCCCAGTTGAACGCCAGTCGGCAAAACCGTGCCATCGGCGGCATTGATGGTGCCGGCGCGGGTGGCTTGTTGATAATGCAGATCAGCAAATTCGGCACGCCGAGCATTATACCCCGTGGTGCTCATATTGGCGAGGTTGTTCGAGATCACCTCGACCCGCATCTGTTGGGCCATCATCCCGGTGGCAGCAATTTTAAGGGCGCGCATTACAGTCTCCTTTATCTATCGGCCAAGGGTAGAAAGAACGCCGCGAATGCGCTCATCCTCTTTATCCAAAAAGCTCTGACCCAGTTCATAAGCATGCTGAACCTCGATCATGCGGGCAATTTCGATCACGGGGTTCACGTTGGAATCCTCGACAAACCCTTGCATAATGGCGGAATCCTCAACCGGAATAACATCGCCTTTAACCTGAAACCGAACCCCGTTCTGGCGGGTTAAATCGGTGGGATCAGCGGGCGTATATAACCCGATCTGGGTTTGTGGCAGACCATCGGCACTAAGCGCTCCGTCCGCCGAGACTGCGATCGTTAGTGCGTCGGGCGGAATAAAAATCGGCGAGCCACCGCCATCCAGCAGACGGTATCCATCCGGCGTGACCAGCTCACCCTCGCCATTGGGGGTGAAACTACCAGCGCGGGTTAATTGCTGCCCATCCGGCGTTTCGATCATGAAAAACCCTTCGCCCTCGATGGCAAAATCAAAGCTGCCGTTGGTCTGGGTCAGGGTGCCCTGCTGTTGCATGGTCAGCCGCACATTTGCGGTGGCCATAGAGAGCGAGCTTTCCTTGCCGTCCAGCGCCTTGATGTGTTCAGCAAAAATCACACCTTCTTTGCGAAATCCGGTGGTCGACAGATTGGCAAGATTGTTCGCCACGGTCGACATTTCGCGCAACAGCCCAGCTTGACGGGTCAGGGTGGTGTATCCGGCGTTATCCATGCTTAGCCTCCTGCGATCAGTGGAATGATTGTGCTGGTGAAAAACGACACCAGCGTTTCGGTCATGAAACTCATTGAAACCCAGAACACCGCCAGAATGGCGCCCAGCTTGGGCACAAACGTCAGGGTCATTTCCTGAATAGAAGTCAGCGCCTGAAATAGGCCAACCGTCAGGCCCGTTATCAGCGCAACCGTTAGAATCGGCAGCGATATGACCACCGCAATCCATAACCCTTGTCGCAGGGTATCAAAGAAAATCAGCTCATCCATTAAACCGGCATCCTCAGGATTTCCTGATAGGCCTCGACCACCTTGTCACGCACAGTCACGGCGGTTTCGATCGCCAGTTCGGTTTGCGCCAATGCGGTGACCAGTGAATGCGGATCGGCACCACCTGTCATGGCCGCCTTGGCCACGTCTTCACCCTGTTGCAGGGTCGAGGCAAAATCGGCAGCGACTTGGCCAAAGGCCCCCAGCCCGCCCGCACCCGCGTCAGGCTTTGGCGCTGTCGCGGGGCGGGTTGCTGCATATTGCTGGGCTGCGAGTGAGGATTTAATATCCATTCTAGATCACCTTTTATCTACGCAAAAGTTCAAGCAGGCTGGACGACATTTGCCGTGCCTGATCAAACATTTTGAGGTTTGCCTCATAGCTGCGCTGCGCTTCGCGCGCGTCAGCGATTTCGATCACCAGACTGACGTTCGATCCATCATAGTGACCACTCTCGTCTGCAAGCGGATGCCCCGGATCATAGATCCGCGTCAGTTCGGACCGGTCAAGTTCCACCTGACCGATTTTCACTTCACCCGTGCGTTGCCCCCCTGAAACCACATCTTCAAAAGATGCCGTTTTCCGGCGGTAGCCAGGGGTATCTGTATTGGCAATGTTTTCTGAAACATGACGCAGGCGGGCGGCTTGTGCCTCCATGCCGCTGGTCGCCAGTGCGCGGATATTTGCTAGTTCACTCATGATACTATCTCCTTACCTGCGGCCCAGACTGGTGCGCAAAATGCCCAACGATGATTGGTAAATCGCCAGTGCACGCTTATGATGCCCGCTGATTTCTGTGGCCTTCATCATCTCGCCCTCAAGCGACACATTGTTGCCATTGGGCGATTCGCTGCCCGCCCCTGCGATGATGCGTGGCGTGGACGAAAGGGCGCTGTTGCCCATAAGGTGCCCCGCCCGCGAGGTGCGCATTTCCATCCCGCCGGATTGATCACGATATGTATCGGAAAAAGAGGCCAGATCGCGGGCCTTATAACCCGGCGTATCTGCATTGGCGATATTCTGCGCGGTCAGTGCCTGACGCGATGCAGCGTGGCGGGCCATAGCGCCCGCCATCTGGAATATCTCAAGTTTTTCAAACATCGGGGCTTCTCCCTCGAGTAATTTCAACCAATGCTTAACTGTGATTCCTTTAGAAAAGGTTGTCAGAACCAATCAGGAGAATCCGGTGACGGTTATAGATATGGATTGCCTTACGGCAGAAATCGCAGCGTTGCGCCCCGTGCATAATGTGGGTCGCGTGGTCGAAGTCGGGCGTGGAACGCTCACCGTCAAAGGGCTGTCGACCACCGCCAGCCTGGGCGATCAGGTCAGCATTACGCGTCGTGGCAATGTCACGATGGGCGGCGAGGTCTTGCAACTAACGCGCGATGTGGTGGTGATTCTGCCCGACCGTTCTGCCGAAGGGGTGGTGATCGGAGATCGAGTCACTCTGCTGGGCGAAGCATCAATCGCGCCTGACAGCAACTGGATCGGGCGGGTGATTGATCCGTCCGGCAAGCCATTGGACGGGCGCCTCCTGATGCGCGGAACAGCCCCGCGCCCGATGCGTGCCGCCCCGCCAAAGGCCACGGAACGCCGCCCGCTGGGGGAACGTCTGGAAACCGGCGTGGCGATCTTTAACACGATGCTACCCATTGTGCGGGGCCAGCGGATTGGCCTGTTTGCGGGGTCCGGCATTGGTAAATCTACCCTGCTGGCCGATTTCGCCCGCGGGGTTTCTGCCGATGTGGTGGTGATCGCCCTGATTGGCGAGCGTGGCCGCGAGGTGCGCGAGTTCATTGACCATGTGTTGGGTCCAGAGGGTATGAAGTGCGCCGTCGTGGTCGCCGCCACTTCGGATCAATCGCCGCTGGTGCGCCGACGCTGCGCATGGACAGCAATGGCCGTGGCCGAACATTTCCGCGATCAGGGCAAACATGTATTGCTGCTGGCCGATTCCATAACCCGTTTCGCCGAAGCCCATCGCGAGGTCGCACTGGCATCAGGCGAGGTCGCGTCCTTGCGCGGTTACCCGCCATCAACTTCGCACATGATCATGTCGCTCTGCGAACGGGCTGGGCCGGGGACCGATGATGTGGGCGACATTACGGCGGTGTTCAGCGTGCTGGTCGCGGGCTCCGATATGGAGGAACCAGTGGCCGATATCCTGCGCGGGGTGCTGGACGGGCACGTGGTGATGGACCGTAAAATCGCAGAACGCGGGCGGTTTCCGGCGATTGATTTGTTGCGCTCGGTATCGCGCAGCCTGCCCGCCGCCGCCACCGATGGCGAGAACGATCTGATCAATCAGGCCCGCCGCTTACTGGGGGCATATGACCGCGCCGAAATGATGATTCAGGCGGGGCTGTATTCGACTGGATCAGACCCGATGATTGACGCCGCCATTCAGGTCTGGCCACAGCTCGACAGCTTCTTGGCTCGCCCCGAGCCAGACAACACCGCCGCCAGTTTCGCCCATCTGGCCGAATGTTTCGCAAGCGAGGCGGCAGAGCCTGAACCCGCTTAGGGTGCAGCGCATTTGTTCGGGTTTATGTAGTCACCCATCAAGCTGGAGCAAAGATTGCGACAGAACCTCGAACAATATACAAGATGTACATGATACCAAGTTTGGCGGATAGGAACAAATGAACTTCAAGGACTTTAGAATTCGCCTTGGCCTAGCGCCCATTCGAACGACTGATCACATCAGGGAATTGCTCTAAAGGTTACCAAAAAGCGGTATCTTTGTCCCAAAAATTTCCCGGTGATGAAAGAGTTTTAACTCTAGGGCTTGTTGAGGTTCACCGTGAATTAATGATTGCTGCCGACATATAGATC
>CAYYOF010000022.1:0-3846 GCA_964473185.1 uncultured Marinosulfonomonas sp.
GACAGCGCCGAGAATGTTACGGCGAGTTGATCCAGATCGATGGCTCGGATCATCGCTGGCTCGAGGACCGGGCTGATCCCTGCACGCTGCTCGTCTTCATTGACGATGCCACCAGCATATCGCTGGTCGTATGATTACTGACATTACGGCAGAAATTGTTTCATTTTTTGTGCCAGCGCAAGCTTGCGATGCGTGCTGAGCGCGACACTGGTTGGCGCCTGTCTGTGGTGGATGACACCGTTCACCTTTTGGCAGGCCGGATTGCTGGCGCTGATCATTTCGCTGATGGGGTTCTTTGGCGGTTTGGTGATGTCGGCGATCAAGCGCGATCGCGGGGTCAAGGATTGGGGCAATATGATTGCGGGCCACGGCGGGTTTATTGACCGGCTGGATTCGGTGATCTTTTCCGCACCGATCTTTTTCCATATCGTGCGCTTTTACTGGACAGTTTGATGCAGCGAATTTTGCAAAGCAGTGTTACCCATGTGCTGTTTGCATTCTGCGCGATGGGGTCATGGGCGGTTTACGCCAACTGGGTCCATCCGATGCCAAAGCCGCTCTATGCCGGAGTGCTGCAAGGCCTGATGTCGGCCACCATCACCTATTTTCTAAAGCGCACCATCGAGGCGCTACAGGCTAAATTTCATGGAAAACGCGCCCTTTGGGCGCCGCCGCTGATCGCCTGCACTGCATCGCTTTGTGTGCTGGCTGGGATGCATATTCTGCTTGGCACGCCCGAGGTTTTGAAAACCATCGCCCTGCCCTTCACGGTCGCTGCCAGCTACGCGACGATCTATAATTTCATAATCTGGAAACAACGAGGTACCCACCGTGGTGAATGAAACCGACCGCCGCCCATTGGCCAGCCGCAGCACCGGCTGGGCCAACGCCATCACCCAACGTTTGGCGAAAACATCGATCACGCCGAACCAGATTTCCATCGCCAGCATGGGCGCGGCTACCATCGCGGCGGTGCTGTTTTATATGGCGGGGCAAACGGATGGGGCAATGCGCATCGTTGGCCTCCTAGGTGGTGCCCTGTTTTGCCAGTTACGGCTGATCTGCAACCTGCTGGATGGCATGGTCGCGGTCGAGGCTGGCAAAGGCTCGCCGGATGGGCCGTTCTGGAATGAAATGCCGGATCGGGTGTCGGATATCGTGATCCTTGTCGGCATTGGCTATGGCATCGGCATGCCCGATCTTGGGTGGGCTGCGGGGGCGTTTGCGGTGCTGACGGCCTATGTGCGCGAGTTGGGTCGCGCCTCGGGTCAGGCTGCAGATTTCAGTGGCCCGATGGCCAAACCGCACCGTATGGCCACCGTTACGTTGGCCGCGATCATCGCGGTGTTTGCGCCGCTGTGGGGCGGTAATGATGATTGCGCTGTGGGTGATTGCCGTTGGTGCATTACTCACCGCCCTTAGACGGTCCGCGCGTCTGGTCTCGCAATTAAACGCTAGCTGAACAGCGGATCACGCAACTCCACCCCGAACGGGCGCGGCATCAGGCCTGATTGAAACCACGTCACGAACGTGTAGATTGAATAGACAGGCAAGCCGGTGACTTTTCTGATTTCGGCGGCATAGGGCACCATATTGGTGCACTCCAGCACAATCGCGCCGATGTCGTCATAGCTGTCCAGCAATTCCTTTGCCGCATCCAGCAGGTCCAGACGGCACGCGGCAAAATCTATATCCGCCTCGTCATCCAGAATGGCGCGGTTGAATTCGCGCCCGCCATCGGTGCCGACAATCGGAATATCCAGCGGCACATTGGCGCCCATAAGATGCGCCTCGGTCATGCTGTCCTTGGAAATCGTGATCACCCCGACGCGTTTGCCTTTGGGCAGTAACGCCTGAACCGCGGGCACCTGCATTAGGCTGGATGTGGCCACCGGCACCCCCGCCGCAGCACTAACCTGATCCTGTATCAGCGACAGAAACCCGCAATTGGTGGTGATCCCGTCAACGCCCGAGGCCACCAGATCCTTGGCCGCATCAATGAACAGCTGGGTTAATCCCGCCCCGCCCTTGCGCACCACCCCGTCTGGCGTCGCGCCCCGCACAACGCGGTATTGCACCGGAAACGGCCATGTCATCGCGTTGCCGATGTCGCCAATGATGCGCGGGAACTGGGTTTCCAAGATCAGAATGCCAACGCTGGCCCCGTAAACCGTTTTACCGCCATGTTCAGTCGTCATATCCTTGACCCCTTTGCTAGTTCGGCACGTAAAGTTGTGAATAGGCGATGCGCACCGCTTCGGTCGCTTCCTCGCTACGCTTTGCAATGTGGTTGTGCATCGCGGCCACCGCACGGTCAGCATCCCGCGCCACCAATGCCGCCACCACCTCGCTGTGCTGCTGGTTGTTTACCAGCCGCCGTTTGGCCATATCAATCAGCCGGATATAGCGGATACGGGCGTTTAGATTGGCCAGCATCCGGCTCAGTTCCGCATTGCCCGCAAGGTCGGTCAGGCGCATGTGGAATTCCTCGTCACATTCCACTAATCGCTCGGTCGTACTGGTTTCATTGACCGAGGCTTTGGCTGCATCAAGGTAGCCTTGCAATGCACTGATTTCATTGTCGCTCGCGCGCTCAATCGCCAAGAGAACGGCATGACATTCCACCGCTTGACGCGCATCATACAGGTCCAGAATTTTCTGCGGGTTCAGGGCGCGGTTGAAAAACCCCCTGCCCGTTTGAAAGGTCAAAAACCCCTCGGCACTTAACCGGTTCAACGCCTCGCGCACCGGCGTTCGACTGGCCCCCAAACGGCTGGCCAATGTGCCCTCGTTGATCCGCTCTTCAGGCTTGAAATCGAAATTCATCGTCATCACGCGCACCTGCTCATAGATGCTGTCAACGCTGCTGGTGGCCATCGGGCTGTCCTCGCTGTTCAGGATCAGTCATACACGAAGAATTTCGGTTAGCAATACAGGGCTGTATAAATAATTGTATACAGGATAGAATTCAGGCGCTAGCGTAAACTCAATTCACGGAATCACTCCGGCGGATGGGGGATTTATGACTACTAAGCAAAACACACTGACCGGCGCGCAAGCCATGGTGCGGATGCTTGAAGCCCACGGGGTCAAGCATATCTTCGGGTTATGCGGTGACACCACCCTGCCGTTTTATGACGCGATGCGCGGGCTGGATCATGGCATGACCCATGTGCTGACCCGTGACGAGCGTTGCGCCACCTATATGGCCGACGCTTATTCCCGCGTCACGGGCCGAGTCGGTGTGTGCGAGGGGCCGTCGGGCGGCGGCGCGACCTACATTCTACCCGGCCTGATCGAGGCCAATGATTCTTCCCACGCGGTGCTGGGCATCACCACCGACATTTCCGTCGCGTCCTACGGCAAATACCCCCTGACCGAGGTCGACCAAGACGCATTGATGCGCCCGCTGACCAAATGGAACACGGTGATCAAACAGGCCGCCCACATCCCGCGCATGGTGCGCAAGGCGTTTCGCGCCATGTCGACAGCGCCCACAGGGGCCGCGCATCTGGGCCTGCCCTATGACATTCAATACGACGCGGTGGATATGTCCGACATCTGGTCCGACCCCGCGCTGGCCACCTACCCCGCCTATCGTGCCACGCCAGACCAAGGCGCGATCGAGGCTGCGGTAGACGCGATCCTGTCGGCCAAATCGCCGCTGATTATTTGCGCTGGCGGCGTGGTGGTTTCGGGCGCTATGGATGAACTGGACCGCCTTGCCACACGCCTCGACATCCCCGTCGCCACCTCGATTTCAGGCCAAGGCAGTCTGGCCGAAACCCATGCGCAATGTTTAGGCGTGGTGGGATCAAACGGCGGCACGGACGAGACGTGGGAGTT
>CAYYOF010000022.1:3946-43052 GCA_964473185.1 uncultured Marinosulfonomonas sp.
CGCAATGTTTAGGCGTGGTGGGATCAAACGGCGGCACGGACGAGACGTGGGAGTTGATGGAGGCCGCCGATCTGGTGGTGTTCATGGGCTGTCGTGCAGGCTCGACCACCACCTCCCGCTGGGAAGCCCCCAAACAGGGTGCGCGGATCGTGCATTTCGATGCGGACCCGATGGTGATCGGCGCGAACTACCAGACCGAGGTCGGCGTGGTTGGTGATTTGAAAGCGGCGTTGAGCGCGGTGAACGCAGAACTCGACAAACGTGGCCAAGGGGCAGCAACATTCGGCGGCGCGGCAGCAGTGGCCGAGGCCAAGAAGCGCAAGTTTGAAGCCTTCGATGCGTTGGCCACAAGCGACGCCACCCCAATCCGCCCAGAGCGGGTGATCGCCACGATGATGCAGGTGTTGCCACAGGACGCGACCATCCTGTCCGACCCTGGCACCTCCTGCCCCTATTTCTCGGCCTTCTACCAACTGCCAATGGCGGGGCGCAGGTTTATCACCAACCGTGCGCATGGGGCCTTGGGCTATTCCCTAAGTGCAGCACTTGGCGCGTGGTATGGACGCCCCCAAAGCAAGGTCGTGGCGATGATGGGGGACGGATCATTCGGGTTCACAGTGGGCGAGTTGGAAACCGTGGTGCGGGCCGGCGCACCGATCACCTATATCGTGTTTTCCAACGCCTCGTTTGGCTGGATCAAGGCATCTCAAGAACGCGATGTCGGGGCGCGCTACTATAACGTCGATTTCAATCGCACCGATCACGCCAAAATTGCCAGCGCTTACGGGGTGAAATCATGGACAGTTTCCGACCCCGCCGACCTGCCCCGTGTAATGCGCGAAGCGATTGCGTTTGACGGCCCGACGCTGATTGATATCATCACCCAACCACTTGAAGAAACCCGCGCACCCGTGCGCCGCTGGATGGGATAACCGAATTGAAAACCGCACAGAATATCGTTGTAATCGGGGCTGGCATCGTCGGGGTGTCCACCGCGATATGGCTGATGCGGGCCGGAAAAACCGTCACCCTGATTGACCGCGCCGCCCCCGGTGAAGGCACCTCGCACGGTAACGGCGGAGTGCTGGCGTCTTGTGCAATGGTGCCTGTCACCACGCCCGGGCTAGGGATGAAGGGGCCAAAACTGCTGCTGGATCGCAATTTCCCGCTGTTTTTGCGCTGGACCTACCTGCCGCGCCTATACCCGTGGCTGCGTAAATATATGGGCCACGCCAATGACAGCGACACGCGGCGGATTGCCAACGGGCTGACCACGATTGTCGCCGATAGTGTGGAGCAACACGAGGCGCTGGCAAAAGGCACTTTGGCCGAGAAATGGCTGCATCCGTCGGATTACAGTTTCGCTTATATTGATCGTGCCGCATATCAGGCCGACGCCTATGTCTGGGAGTTGCGCAAGATTGCCGGGTTTGAGCCGGTGATCATTGAGGGTGATGCGGTGCATGAATATGAACCTGCATTGGGGCCGGACTTCAAATTCCTTGCGGTGATGAAGGGCCACGGCCACATCAAAGACCCTGGCGGCTATGTCAAAGATCTGGCGCGTGAATTCGAGAGCATGGGCGGCACCATCCTGTGTGCCGAGGTTCAGGGTTTTGAACTGAGCGTCGGTGCGCTGCGCTCTGTCACCACAGATCAGGGGAATATCGCTTGTGACGCGGCTGTGCTGACGACTGGTGTCTGGTCCAAATCTCTGGCCAAGAAACTGGGGCTGAATGTGCCACTGGAAACCGAGCGCGGCTATCACATCATTTTCAAAAACCCATCCATTCAGCTAAAAGCACCGTTAATGATCACCACAGGTAAATTCGTCGCCACGCCAATGGCCGAGGGCCTTCGCTGTGCCGGCATTGTTGAATTTGGCGGGCTGGAGGCGGGCCCATCCAAAGCGCCGCTAAAATTCCTGCGCCGTGCTGTAATGCAAGCGTTTCCCGACCTGACCTATGACGACAGCGTCGAGTGGCTGGGCCATCGCCCCGCCCCCGCCGACAGCCTGCCATTGATTGGTGAAATCGGCGAAACTGGCGTTTATGCCGGATTTGGCCATCATCACATAGGGTTGACAGGTGGGCCAAAAACAGGCCGCATGATTGCGGACATGATCACACAGGGGGGATCGAATCTCGATACTGCCCCGTTTGATCCACAACGATTTAGTAAATGACGCCGAACAATGGTGCGTTGCTATGAACTATTCTGATTAACCACAAGATTAACCTAGGGAGAACGACGATGAAGAAAACACTGAAAACACTGGCGGGTTCCGCCTCGATTGCGGCCACTGCGGCGCTTTCGGCTGCCCCCGTGATGGCCGAAAAATGGGATATGCCACTGGCCTATTCCGCGACCAACTTCCATTCGGCCACGGCTGCGGAATTCGCATCCTGCGTGACCACCGGCACCGGCGGCGAGATTGAAATCGTTACGCATCCGTCCGGATCATTGTTCAAAGGTGGTGACATCAAACGCGCCGTCCAGACAGGCCAAGCCCCGATTGGCGAGCGCTTGTTGTCCGGCCACCAGAACGAAAACCCGATTTTCGGTGTGGATTCCATTCCGTTCCTGGCAACGTCTTTCGATGACGCAGCCAAACTGTGGAAGGCTGCCAAACCGACCCTGACCCAAGTGCTGGCTGAACAGAACCTGACGCTGCTATATTCGGTTCCATGGCCGCCTCAGGGGCTGTACTTCAAGAAAGAAGTGAACGCAGTTGCTGATATGAAAGGCATCAAGTTCCGCTCCTACAACAGCGCCACAGCGCGTCTGGCTGAATTGACAGGCATGTTGCCAGTGTCGGTTGAAGCGGCTGAAATCAGCCAAGCCTTTGCAACGGGTGTTGCCGAAGCGATGGTGTCGTCCGGTTCCACCGGTTATGACCGCAAAGTCTGGGAAAGCCTGACCCATTTCTACGAGGTCGACGCATGGCTACCGCGCAACTATATCATGGTGAATTCCGATGTTTGGGCCGGCACGTCTGACGCCAACAAAAACGTCATCACCGCATGTGCGACATTCGCCGAATATGCAGGCACGTGGCGTTCCAAGGAATACACCGGCTTCACCCTGCAAGGCTTGCGCGATGGCGGCATGACCGTTGGGCCAGCAGGTGATGCACTGGTGGACGAATTGAAAGTGATCGGTGCGACCATGACCACTGAATGGCTGGATGCCGCAGGCGAAGGTGGTGCAGCCATCGTCGATGCCTTCAAGGCGATGCAATAAGCCAAACGATTGGGGCCGCGCCGTAGGGTGCGGCCCTGCTTCTGTCTAATGGGGGATATGGTTTGCTGAAATCTATACGCACAGGTCTGGACCTGCTTTATGAGTTTTCGGGCATCATGGCAGCCCTTAGCCTGATCGCCATTCTGTTTCTGATTGTTGTTCAAATGCTGGCCCGCTGGACCGGCGAAGTTTTCCCCGGTGCGCCCGATTACGCCGGCTATGCGATGGCCGCCGCGTCCTTTCTGGCCTTTGCCAGTGCGCTGAACAAAGGTGCCCATATCCGCGTGTCAATCGTGCTGAATATGCTGCCCAAACGCCCCCGCTGGTTTCTGGAAATCTGGTGCTTTGGTGTTGGCACCGCAATCGCGTGGTATTTCGTATTTTACGCCCAAAAATTCGCCTACTGGTCATGGAAATTCAACGACATTTCCCAGGGGCAGGACAAAACCCCGCTGTGGATACCCCAAAGCCTGATGGTGATCGGTGCCGTGATCTTTGCGATTGCATTAACCGACAACCTGATCAGCCTGCTGTTCAAAGGCCACCACCGGATCGTCCGCGAGGGCGATGAAAGCTATTCGGAGTAATCGGCATGGAAAACGTATCAATCATCATTCTGTTTCTGTTCGTACTGTTCACCCTGCTCGGCTCTGGCGTCTGGGTCGGTCTGGCCCTGATGGGCGTTGCATGGTTCGGGATGGAAATGTTCACCACACGGCCCGTCGGCGACGTGATGCTGACCACAATCTGGACGTCATCGTCCAGCTGGACCCTGACTGCCCTGCCCCTGTTTATCTGGATGGGCGAAGTCCTGTATCGAACCCGATTATCCGAGGACATGTTTCGCGGCCTGTCGCCGTGGATGGCACGATTGCCGGGCGGGTTGGTACATACCAATATCGCGGGCTGCACAGTGTTTGCGGCGGTGTCCGGATCATCGGCAGCCACCCTGACCACGGTCGGCAAAATGTCGATCCCTGAATTGCGCAAACGCAACTACCCAGAGAAGATGATCATCGGCACATTGGCGGGCGCCGCCACGCTTGGCCTGATGATCCCGCCCTCGCTGACCCTGATTGTTTATGGTGTTACGATTAACGAAAGCATCACTAAGCTGTTCTTTGCTGGCATCCTGCCGGGTATCGTTCTGGCGTCAATGTTCATGGGTTATGTGGCGATCTATTCAAAGGTCGCCAAAGATTGGAACCCCGACGAAGAACCCAAAATGACCTTCCGCGAGAAGATTGAAAACTCGCGGTTCTTATTGCCGGTGATCAGTCTGATCGTTGTGGTAATTGGCTCGATGTATCTGGGGTATGCCACCGCAACCGAGGCCGCCGCGTTTGGGGTGATCGGTGCGATGCTGCTGGCCGCTGGGCAAGGTTCATTGACGAGGAAAACCTTTACCCAAGCCCTGATGGGGGCCACGCGGACCTCGGCGATGATCGCGCTGATCCTTGCAGGGGCGTCGTTCCTGTCGCTATCAATGGGGTTCACCGGATTGCCGCGCGGGTTGGCCGATATGATTGGCCAATGGGAGCTGACACGCTTCGAGTTGTTGATGGTGCTGCTGGTGTTCTACATCATTCTGGGGATGTTTCTGGACGGGATTTCATCGGTGGTGTTGACCATGGCCGTGGTGGAACCAATGATCCGCGACGCAGGCATTGATCTGATCTGGTTTGGCATTTTCATCGTTGTGGTGATCGAAATGGCGCAAATCACGCCGCCCATCGGGTTCAACCTGTTTGTGTTGCAAGGCATGACAGACCACGAAATGGGATTCATTGCCAAGGCCGCGATCCCGATGTTCCTGATTATGGTTCTGATGGTGTTCGTTCTGATCCTGTTTCCAGAACTGGCGACCTACCTGCCCGATAATATGCGAACGATTAATTCGCGTTAATGACGCATTGCACGGCGAAGCTGTTCATTCAGCAGCGTCGCCGGAAAAACTGTCGAGGATCGGGCAGTCGGGCCGATTATCACCACGGCATTCCGTTGCCACACGGGCCAGTTCGTCGCGTAGTTTGTGCAACTCTTCCAGCTTGCCATCGATCTGTTCCAGACGCTTTAACGCCATTGCCTTTACATCACGGCTGGAACGGGATTTATCCTGATACAGTCCCAGCAATTCGCGGCAATCCCCGATCGAGAAATCAAAGGCGCGGGCGCGGCGGATAAAGGTCAGTTTGCTAACCTCGGGTGCTCCGTATATCCGGTATCCGGCCTCACTGCGCCCCTGTGGTTCAACCAGACCTATGTTGGCGTAATAGCGCACGGTTTTAACCGGCAACCCTGCCTGATCTGCGGCTTGTCCTACGTTCATGATGCCTCCTAACCTTCCATTTACTGGAAAGTGTAGTGGCAGTGAGCGACCGGATCAACCGTGTTATTTTTCCGGAATCAACCCGCGCGGTGAAAACCGCAAAACCAGCAACAGGATCAGCCCCATCGTCAGCAACCGCATATGCGCGACACTGTCCAGCAGATGCGCCTTCAGGGCCGACCCGTCAGCCATTGGCGATGTGATCACCTGCATCAGCCACGCGCCCATCGGTTCGACCTCGACCCACAGGAACCAGATCAGGAACCCACCCAGAACCGCGCCCCAGTTGTTGCCGGACCCGCCGACAATCACCATCACCCAGATCAGGAATGTATAACGTAGTGGCTGATACGAACTGGGGATCAACTGCCCGTCCAGTGTTGCCATCATCGCGCCAGCAATGCCACACACGGCGGACCCCAGAATAAAGATTTGCAAGTGCCGCGCGGTCACGTCTTTCCCCATTGCTTCGGCGGCGACCTCGTTATCGCGGATCGCCCGCATCATCCGGCCCCACGGTGAATTCAGCGCCTTTTGCGTCAACCACAGGATCATCAGCAACACGATGGTGAACAGCAGCGAATAGCCCAGTTTGACGTAAAGTGTCGACGCCATAACCGGATCCAGACCCAATGATGACGCACTCTCGACAAAGCTTGGGCTATTTTGCAAATCGATCTCGTAGGGCACTACGGGGGCGGGCCGCGGAATGCCGATCACGTTTTTCACACCACGGCTCAGCCAGTCTTCGTTCTTCAACACTGCGATGATAATTTCGGCAATCCCGAGCGTCGCAATTGCCAGATAGTCTGATCGCAATCCAAGCGCGGTTTTGCCGATCACCCACGCGGCAGCAGCGGCCAAAACGCCGCCCAGAGGCCATGCGAACAACACCGGCAGGCCCAGCCCGCCCAGATAACCCGTTGTCGCCGGTTTAACGGATTCGATTGCATCAACAGCCGGATCAAGCACCCAGCGGTAAACGAAAAAACCGCCAACCAGCAGCACCAATGTGGCTACTGAACGCGCACGCCCCGCCGCCATCCGTCCCCGCATCAGGATCGTTGCAACGATGGTCAACGCCCCCAAAACCAGCGCCAGCAGCACCCGAAAACCGCCCGCCGAAACGGCCTCGGTGGTGGGTGGCATGGCGACCAGAACCGTCGCCAATCCGCCAAGCGCGACAAAGCCCATGATCCCGATGTTGAACAATCCGGCAAAGCCCCATTGCAGGTTTACCCCCAGCGACATAATCGCCGATATCAGCCCCATATTCAGGATCACCAATGCGGTGTTCCAGCTTTGCACAAAACCGACCAGAATAATCATCATGCCAACGGCTGCAAACAGCCCGACATTTCTCCAGTTCACGCTCATACCGATTTCCCCTTAAACAGCCCTGTCGGTTTGAACAGCAGCACGATGATCAAAATGGCGAACGACACCGCGAATTTGTAATCGGTTGATAACAGCTGCACCAATCCACTTGGGTCCAGACTGTCGGGCGCCAGATACGTCAGCACTTTTTTCCACGCATAGGTTATGGTGACCTCGGAAAAGGCCACCACAAATCCGCCCGCAATTGCGCCAATCGGGCTGCCCAATCCGCCGACAACGGCGCTGGCAAAGATCGGCAGCAGCAGGGCGAAATAGGTGAACGGTTTGAACGATTTATCCAACCCGTACAGCACGCCCGCGATGGTGGTCAGGGCCGCCACAATCAGCCAGACATACATCACCACCCGTTCAGGGTTGATGCCTGACAGCAGCGCCAGATCCTCGTTATCACTAAACGCGCGCATGGATTTACCGGTGCGGGTGCGGTTCAGGAACCAGAACAACACCACCACCACGATGATCGCGGTGACGATGGTGATGCCTTGGCTGGTTTTAAACGCCAGCCCTTCGTTCAGGCCCGACCATTCCTTGAATTCCCGTGCCTTGATGATAAACCGCTCACCGTCGGCAAACCGCTGATCACTTGGCCCGATGATGAACCGCACCAGCCCGTTCATGATGAACATCACACCCATTGATACGATCACAAGGATCACCGGCGCGGCCTTTTGTTTTCGGTAAAACCTGTAAACCACGCGGTCGGTGAACAGCAACAATAACGCTGTGCCCGCAATGCCGAACGGCAGCGCCAGCAGCGCTGTGGGCAACGGGCCAAGGTTGATCCCCATGCTCTGGAACCACCATGTAAACAGAATGGTCACCATCGCGCCAAAGGCCATGGTGTCGCCGTGGGCGAAGTTGGAAAACCGCAAGATGCCGTAGATCAGCGTGACCCCCAGCGCGCCCAAGGCCAGCTGACTGCCATAGGCAATCGCGGGGATCAGGACGTAGTTTGAAAGGGCCACGATGGCGTTTAGGAATTCCAATTTAGCTCTCCAATCTCGTGCATTTTCCACTGTATTGGCTTGGGGCCGGTGCTCCTAAGATCACTGTGTTGCGGCTATGAATTGCCTCACCCGTATTTAAGATAGTAGTGGTTTGAACCGCCCCAGTGGGAAGTGATTCAATAAATGTAAGTGCCTCATAGCCGTTGTGAACACGCACTGGTGAAAGTCCAAGATTTCCAACCATGTAAGCATCCTTAGTAATAGTATCTAACAAAAATTTGAAATTAAATTCAATGGCTTGGCAATACTCAACATCAACACATACCATTTCGAATTTGCATTCATATTCTATAGCCTCTGCATTCCCAAGCTTAGGTAAAATTACTAGTAACATAACAAGCCAAAAGGTTTGCTTCATGTTCTCATCCCCCCAGAAAACTTCTGCGCACTTCGGGATCGTCCAGCAGCGCTTGGCCTGTGTCGGTGAACCGGTTGCGGCCCTGCACCAGAACATAGCCTTTATCAGCGATCTCCAGTGCTTGGCGGGCGTTTTGCTCGACCATCAGAATGGAAATGCCGCTGCGGGCCACCTCGATGATCCGGTCGAACAGCTCATCCATCACAATCGGCGATACTCCCGCTGTGGGCTCGTCCAGCATCAACACTTGCGGCTGGGTCATCAGCGCACGGCCAAAGGCGACCTGCTGGCGTTGCCCGCCAGATAATTCACCCGCCGCTTGCAGCCGTTTGTCGCGCAGGATCGGGAACAGCTCATACACTTGTTCAATCGTCTGTTGGATATCATCGCGGCGCAGGAATGCACCCATTTCAAGGTTTTCCTCGACCGTAAGCGAGGTGAACACATTATTATTCTGCGGCACAAACGCCATGCCCTTGGCCACACGCGCTTGCGGCGACAGTGCGGTGATATCCTCGCCCCCTAGCAGCACACGGCCGGAATTTACGTTCAGCATGCCAAACACGGCCTTCATCGCCGTTGATTTGCCTGCCCCATTGGGGCCAACGATCACCGCGATCTGGCCCTTGTCCACCGCGATGGTGCACTCGTGCAAAATGTCCGGCCCCTTGCCATAGCCACCGGTTATGGCATCCCCAATCAGGAAAGGATCACTCATACCCTGCCCTCCGCTTTGACTTTGTTCTTCAATCCGGTGCCAAGGTATGCCTCGATCACATGTTCATTGGCCTTGATCTCGTCCAATGTGCCCTCGGCCAATACTTTGCCCTCGGCCATACAGATCACCGGATCGCAAATGCGGCCGATGAATTCCATGTCGTGTTCAATCACCACAAAGGTATAGCCGCGTTCCTCGTTCAGGCGCACGATCGCATCGCCAATGGTGCGCAGCAGGGTGCGGTTCACCCCTGCCCCGACCTCGTCCAGAAATACGATTTTGGCATCCACCATCATGGTGCGGCCCAGTTCCAGCAGCTTTTTCTGCCCGCCAGACAGGTTGCCGGCGCGCTCATTCTTTAGGTGGTCAATGGTCAGAAATTCCAGAACCTCGTCGGCCTTTCTCTGCAAACTCACTTCCTCGGTGGCGATCCGTCCACGGCCAAACCACGCGTTCCACAGGGTTTCGCCGCTTTGCGCGCCCGGCACCATCATCAGGTTCTCGCGCACCGTCATCGAGGCAAATTCATGCGCTATCTGGAAGGTCCGCAGCAGCCCCTTGTGGAATAATTCATGCGGCGGAAGACCAGTGATGTCCTCGCCTTGCATAGTCACACGCCCACCAGATGGTTTAAGAACGCCAGCTATCACATTGAAAAGGGTGGTTTTACCAGCGCCGTTCGGTCCAATCAGTCCTGTGATCGACCCTTCGGCGATCTGCAGCGTGGCCCCGTCGACAGCCTTGAAGCCCCCGAATTGTTTCGAGATGTCATCAACGACGATCATATAGTTCATCCCCTTGCACTGGCCTTATGACCTTCGTGTCTTTTATAAAAACAGCCCGAGAGGTTCTCGGGCTGTTCAATATCTTTAAGCGGATCGGACTAGCGGTATTTCGCTGTCTCGATCTTGCCGTCCGTGATGACGATCTGACGGTAGTTACCAGCGGATTCGCCTGGCCCAATCAGTTCAACCGCAGTGGCACCGACATAGTCGATTTCGCCACCGTCTTTCAGGATTTGCAGCGCTTTGGCCAATTCACCTGGGAAGATTTGCTCGCCAGGTGCGTTGGCAACGTCCATCACCTTGCTTTTGAAATCACCCGAATCCGCGGACCCTGCGGCCTGCATTGCCAGCATGATCAGCGCAGCCGCGTCATAGCTTTCCGGCGAGAATGGCGAAGTGGCTTCAAATGCGCCTGCAACCATTGCTTCGTATTTTGCAGCGCCCGGGCTGTCTGTGCCGGGGTGTTGGCCAGTGGAGCCGTTGATTTCAGCGCCGAAAGTTTCTGCCAGTGCCGAGCCGATCATCCCGTCAGGGAAGTGGAACGTGTCAAACGCGCCAGAGTCGAGCGATGCGCGAACGATACCGGCGCCGCCTTGGTCGATATAGCCTGCAACGACCAGACGATCACCACCGGCAGCCGCCAGTGCGCCAACTTCGGCCGAATAGTCAGCTTTGCCATCTTCGTGCGCAGCTGAAATGGTTACTGTGCCGCCAGCCGCCTCATAGGCGCCTTGGAATGCATCGGCCAAACCTTTGCCGTAGTCATTGTTTGTGTATGTCAGAGCGACCGTTTTGATGCCCTCTTCGATCAGGATTTCGGTCATCACCACGCCTTGACGCGCATCAGATGGGGCTGTGCGGAAGAACAAACCGTTATCTTCAGCTTCGGATAGACCCGGTGATGTAGCGGATGGTGAAATCATCACGATGCCGTTGGCCAAGGCCACGTTCGACAGGATCGCGCCGGTGACGCCGGAACAGTCAGCGCCCATGATGGCCTTGATGCCATCGGATGTGATCAGACGTTCAGCAGCAGCCGTTGCAGCCGCCGCATCGACACACGTGGAATCGGCACGTACAGATGTCACGGTCATGCCGTCCAGCAGCATGCCGGAATCGGTGACTTCTTTCATCGCCAATTCAGCACCGTCCGCCATATGCGGCGTCAGCGATTCAATCGGGCCGGTAAAGCCCAGAATAACCCCGATTTTGATTTCTTTGGAATGCGCGTCAGCAAATGCGGATCCCGCCATAAGCGCCATTGCGGCGCTCGCCAGTAGTAGCTTTTTCATATTGTATCTCCCTGAATGAAAAGCAGTTCATGGGGCAGACTAATGTGGTCGAACAAAAAAGAAAACCCTTAGAAACAAAGCCGCCAGAATATAGCATATCCAAAAAGTGATGCCCGCTTGGCAGCGCCAATGTTATAGTTCGCATCAGGTAACCAGAGGAGAATTACCGATGCGCATGTTGATCCTGTTTGTTTTATCTTTTGTTCTGGGCTTTCCCGCTTTTGCCACAACGCTCCAGACATCCGCAGGGGCGATCAGCATAACCAAAATTGCAGGCGGGCTGAACCAACCGTGGGCAATAGGGTTTTTGCCAAAGGGTCGGTTCTTAGTGTCTGAGCGCGGCGGGGCGTTACTGAATATCGGGGCTGATGGGCAAGCGTGGCACGTCATAGGTGTGCCCAAGGTTTTTGCAACCGGTCAAGGCGGGTTGCTGGATGTGATGATCCCGCGCGATTTTGCCCAGAGCCGTGAGGTGTTTTTGAGTTTTGCCAAACCGCAAGGGCGCGAGGCTGGCACAGCCTTGGGCGTTGGGCGGCTTTCATCTGACGGGCGCAGGCTGGTGGGGTTTCATCTGCTGTTCGAGATGCAAAAAGGCACGAGCGGTGGGCGGCATTTTGGATCGCGCATCATTGAAGGGACGGATGGCAAGATTTACATGAGCATCGGCGAGCGTGGGGATCGGCCTGCCGCACAGGATTTGTCCCGCCACAACGGCAGCATTATTCGCCTTAACCGCGATGGCACTGTGCCGCGCGACAACCCGTTTGTCGGGCAAAGTGGACAGCAGCCGGAAATCTGGTCTTACGGGCACCGCAATCCGCAAGGCATGGCGCTGGATATGCGCGGTAGGCTTTGGGAGCATGAACATGGCGCGCAGGGCGGTGACGAGGTGAACCTGATCCGCAAAGGCGCGAATTACGGCTGGCCCGTCATTGCCTACGGGCGGCATTATTCCGGCGAAAAGATTGGCGAAGGCACGGCAAAAGCGGGGATGCAACAACCGGCGATGTATTGGGCCCCCTCCATCGCGCCCTCGGGGATGATGATCTATTCCGGTAGGTTGTGGCCTGCATGGCGCGGCGATATCTTTGTCGGCTCGCTAAAGTTCGGCTATATCGCCCGACTGGACCCCGACCGCAGTTTTGCCGAGGAAAAACTGGAAGCATCCGAGATGATCCGCGTGCGCGATGTGCGCGAGGCACCGGACGGATCAATCTGGTTTTTATCTGTTGGCGAAGGGGCGGTGTTTCGGATGACGCCCAAGTGAGTATTTAAGAAGGCATTCAGGTGTTCAAACACTTTCGCCGCACGGGCAATCTGGCGTAGATCTGTCGCGATCACGTCATTGGGAATGATTTTTCACAGTCGAAGGCTTCTATTCCTGCACCGGATCACTGATCTCAAGGAAGTTCACCATAGTTATTTTGCCGCGACTATCACGCGCCATAATCGCGCCATAATCATGCCTATCACGCGCCACAATCATGCCGCAATAATGCTGGAAAACAGGTTAATCAAATTTGTGGGGGCCTCAAAATTGATCAAAGCAGGAACTGAAATGAAAAAATCTCTGAATTTTATGAAAATTTCCAGCGTTGCATTTGTTATGGCAGGTGCGGTCGCTTTCACAGTTGGCCCAATATCGTGGGATGTTGCTTATGCAAAAAACGGCGGCGGTAACGGTGGCGGTAACGGTGGCGGTAACGGTGGCGGTAACGGTGGCGGTAACGGTGGTGGTAATGGCGGCGGCAACACTGCTCGCGGAAAACCAGCACAAGTTCGTACAAATACCCATGCCCATATAGCGAGCGCATCCACGGCACCGGTAGGAACTCCTCGCAATCACGGTGCGCTGGCCTCGGAATTGAAGGGGCTTAACGCCGCCCATGCAAGCGCCACGGCACTGGCAAATGCTTCTCCAAATAGCATGCCCGGCAAACTTGCCACTTACCGCAATGCAAAAGGTGCAGTCTCTACCGCCGAAGCAGGCGTAATAACAGCGCAAGGCGCGGTTACATTGGCGACCGGCGCTGTCACATCAGCCGGAGACGAACTCAACCGCTTGACCAACCTCACCCCAGGTGAGATCGCCTTAGACTATCCTAATGGCGGTTATGCGGATGCTCTCGCACAAGCCGAAAAAAGTGAGACTGAAGCTCTAGCTAATCTTGCCACAGCAGAAGACGAGCTCTTTACTGCCGAGGCAACTCTCGCCACTGCTACAACAACCGCCGCTGGCGCGATGACTACGCTTACTAACGGCCGCACACTTTCGGAACCCGCGATTGAAGAACTGCACAATTTGCTTGGAATCAATAGCTGACACACAAATTATTGGCGGGCACGAACGCCCGCCAATATGTAATTCTTTCCCTGAAATGTGCTAGATCGACAGCCTTGTCGCTTGTGCGCCGCGCTCGCGATACGGCGTGGTGCTGTAATGCGCGCGGTAACATTTGGAAAAATGCGACGGTGAGGCAAATCCACAAGCAAGTGCCACATTGATCACGCTCATATCGGTCTGCATCAGCAGGTTGCGGGCCTTTTGCAAGCGCAGTTCCATATAATAGCGTTTGGGCGAGCGGTTCAGATAGCGGCGAAACAGCCGTTCCAGCTGGCGGGTCGACATGCCGACATCACGCGACAGGATCGAGGGCGAGATCGGCTCCTCGATGTTTTCTTCCATCATTTTGATCACCGCCGACAGTTTCGGATGGCGCACCCCGATGCGGGTCGGTATCGACAACCGCTGGGTATCCTGATCGGTGCGGATCGAGGAATAGATCAACTGGTCGGCCACCGCATTGGCCAATTCCTCGCCATGATCATCAGCAATCAGTTTCAGCATCAGATCAATCGACGATGTGCCGCCAGCGGTGGTGAAACGGTTGCCATCGACTACGAATACCGATTTTGTCAGCTCCACATCCTCGAATTCCTCGATGAAACTGTCCTGATTTTCCCAATGGATCGTGGCGCGTTTGCCGTTCAGTAATCCGGCCTTGGCCAATGTATAGGCACCAGTGCACAGCCCGCCAATTTTGGCACCGCGCCGCGCCTCGCGTCGTAGCCAGTTCAATGTTTTTTTGGTACTGGACTGTTGAATATCCATGCCGCCACAAACCAGAATGGTGTCATCGCGCCGCATTTCGTCAAACCCGCCATCCACCTGAAGCACGGTTTGGGCCGAACAGGTCACGGTCTCGCCGCCTTCGCTGATCAGGCGCCAGTCATACAGGCTTTTGCCTGACGACATCCGGTTGGCGATGCGCAGGGATTCAACCGCCGAGGTAAAGCTAAGCAGCGAAAACTGATCAAGCAGGACAAAGACAAACCGGCGCGGGTTTCCCTGCGTTTCTGGAACATCCACAAGCTGGCGACTCACTTCCATCCACACGACCTTTTTGCTGCGGTTTGGTTGACCGAAACAGGTTTGTTTCATCCGATCAAGCAAATACGATCATTGGATAAAAAAACTTTGTGATCCACCCCCTGAATATCGCCTGTTGGCACTGGGCAATTGTCCCCCTATACTTCGCAATCTTGACAGAATTTTATTGGAGCAAAGACGATGACAAATTGGCAAAAATCTGGCTGGCGCAACATGCCCCGAGTTCAGATGCCCGAGTATACGGACGAGGCCGCGCTGAATGCTGTAGAAGCACAGCTTGCTAAATATCCGCCGCTCGTCTTTGCCGGCGAGGCCAGACGTCTGAAATCCGCCCTTGCCGATGCCGCCGAGGGCCGTGCGTTTTTGCTGCAAGGCGGCGATTGCGCCGAGAGTTTTGCCGAATTTTCCGCTGATAACATCCGCGATACATTCAAGGTGATGCTGCAAATGGCGATGGTGCTGACCTATGGCGCCAAGGTGCCTGTGGTCAAGGTTGGCCGCATGGCCGGTCAGTTTGCCAAACCGCGCTCGGCCCCGACCGAGGTGATTGATGGCGTGGAACTGCCCAGCTTTCGCGGTGATATCATCAACGATCTGCCTTTCACATCCGAGGCGCGCACGCCGAACCCGCAAAAGATGTTGCAGGCCTATACCCAAGCCGCGGCATCGCTGAACCTGCTGCGGGCCTTTTCCACCGGCGGCTATGCCGATGTGCATCAGGTGCATTCGTGGACAATGGGCTTCACCAAAGGGGAAAACGCGGCCAAATACCGTGAATTGGCCGAGCGGATTTCCGATACGCTCGATTTCATGATGGCCGCAGGCGTGGACAGTTCCCGCGCCCACACCCTGCAAACCGTGGATTTCTATACCAGCCACGAATCCCTACTGCTGGAATATGAGGAAGCGCTGTGCCGTATTGACAGCACCACGGGTCTGCCCATTGCCGGGTCCGGCCATTTGCTGTGGATCGGGGATCGCACCCGTCAGCCGGATGGCGCACATGTGGAATTCCTGCGCGGGGTGCAAAACCCGATCGGGATGAAATGCGGGCCGACCATGACTGCGGACGATCTGAAACTGCTTATGGCCAAACTGAACCCCGAAAACGAGGCAGGGCGTTTGACCCTGATCACCCGTTTTGGCGCAGGCAATGTAGGCGACCACCTACCCCGCCTGATCAAAACGGTTCAGGAGGAAGGCGCCAATGTGCTCTGGACGTGTGATCCTATGCACGGCAACACGATCAAATCCTCGACCGGATATAAAACCCGCCCGTTTGAATCGGTATTGCGCGAAGTGCGCGAGTTCTTTTCGATCCACAAGGCCGAGGGAACGGTCCCGGGCGGGGTTCATTTCGAGATGACAGGTCAGGACGTGACCGAATGCACCGGCGGCGTGCGGGCAGTAACGGACGAGGATCTGTCGAGCCGTTATCACACCGCGTGCGATCCGCGCCTGAACGCCAGCCAATCGCTGGAACTGGCGTTTCTGGTGGCCGAAGAACTGTCGGCCCTGCGCGAAAGCAAACAAGCGCAGGCGGTTTAGCTTACCTATTATCAGATTAAACCAATCGAAGGGTCGGGCGTGTATCGTCCGGCCCTTTTTCGTCACCTGCGTCGCTATCTTGCGAATTTGCAACAAACGGAATGTTGCTCGGCTCGGCAAATCCCTTGACCGGCGTAGGTTCAAGCAGCGCATCAGTCGCAGGTGCATCAACGGGCGCGTGGCCCGCCGCCAGGGTTTTCATCCTTACATCCGCCACATCAAACCGGCGCGGGGCGCGGCCAATCGGCCCCAGCGACACCAGACAGCCGATGATGCGGGTGATTTCGCCCAAATCACTGCGCAGCGGCAGCAAAATAACCTTGGCGTCCATTGGCGGTTTGCCGATGCCGCGTTCGGCTGTCAGGGTCAGTTCCGCCACTTGCGGTCCGTCAAACACCGCCTCGAGCGTATCGGTCACCATAATTCGTGCGGTGGGCGTAAAGAACGAGGTGAACGGCATACCGCGCACCTCCATCCCCAGCAGATCATTCAGATGCATCCCGTTCAGGCGAAACCGCGCCAGACCCGGTGCGATGCGTTCCAGAACAAAGGTGTATTCCAGCGCCCGTTCAATACCGCGCGGGTCAATCTCGCTGCGCTGCGGCACAATTCGCCCCATACGCAAGCCCTGCCAATAGGCTTCAACCTGATTGATCACCGGAAACAGGGTTTCGCTTTTGTAGCCAAACATTGAAATGACATTCCGTCCGAGCGTTGCTTTATGTTTCACGATCCACCTGCACTTTAATTTCCGATATCGGTCGGCATTGTTGTTACAGGGGCATGTCTCTGTTAACCCTTGGCTCATAATGCTTACCGCCAGGTTAATATGGCATGGTTTGATGAAAATTGAGGGGCTAAAATTGTTAAATGGTTAACCGCATATGATCACATCAATGACAGGGTTCGCCGCCCGCAATGGTGAAGATGCCGGATATTCCTGGGCTTGGGAAATCCGTAGCGTTAATTCCAAGGGGCTGGATATTCGCCTGCGGGTGCCCGACTGGGTCGACGGGTTGGAGCAGGCCGTGCGCGGGCTGGTTGCAGGGTCTGTGGGCCGTGGTAATATCAACCTGACCCTGCGGGTGCAGCGCGACGAGGGCACGGCACCGCTGAACCTGAACGCGGCGCAATTGACCCGCATTCTACAGGCGCTGGCCCAGATTGAAGACGCCGCCGCAGACACGGGGCTGACACTGGTGCATTGCACCGCCGCCGATGTGCTGACCCAGCGCGGGGTGATTGATACATCCGTGGTGCAAGTGGACACCGCCCCCCTGCTGGCCGCGCTGATTGCCGACCTGCCGCCATTGCTGGGCAATTTCACCACCATGCGCAACAGCGAAGGCGCGGCGCTGGATCAGGTCATTCACAACCAGATTACGACCATCGAGACCCTGACCAAAGACGCCGCCATTGCCGCCGAGGCCCGCAAAGACGATGTTGCCAAAACCCTGCGTAAAAATCTGGCCCGCGTGTTGGACAATGCGGATGGGGCAGATGCGTCCCGCGTGGCGCAGGAACTGGCGATGCTGGCGGTAAAATCCGATGTGATGGAGGAGCTGGACCGTTTGCGTGCCCATGTGGATGCGGCGCGTGACCTGATGGGCAGAACCGGCCCCGTTGGGCGCAAACTGGATTTTCTGATGCAGGAATTTATGCGCGAGGCCAATACGTTATGTTCCAAAGCGGGGGCAGTGGACCTAACCCGCATCGGGCTGGACCTGAAGGCAACAATAGACCAGATGCGCGAACAAGTGCAGAATGTGGAGTAAACCATGAGTGACCGCCGCGGGCTTTTGATTATCCTGTCGTCGCCTTCGGGTGCTGGCAAGTCGACGCTGGCCAAACGGCTGATCAAATGGGATCCAAACATCGGTTTTTCAGTCTCGGCCACCACCCGCGCGCCGCGCTCAGGTGAGGTAGACGGCAAGGACTATTACTTTAAATCCCACAACGAATTCGCGGCCCTGGTAACAAACGGCGACATGCTGGAACATGCCGAGGTGTTTGGCAATTTCTACGGATCACCCAAGGGGCCAGTTGATGGGGCTATCAACGAAGGGCGCGATGTGCTGTTTGATATTGACTGGCAGGGCGGCCAACAGGTGCGGGCATCATCATTGGGCAAACATGTGCTGTCGATTTTCATCCTGCCCCCCTCAATCGCCGAACTTGAACGCCGCCTACACACCCGCGCCCAAGACAGCGACGAAGTAATCGCCGAGCGGATGCAGAAAAGCCGCGATGAAATCAGCCATTGGCCGGAATATGATTTTGTGCTGATCAACGATGATCTGGACGAGACCGAAGATGCGTTGAAAACCATCATATCGGCCGAACGGATGCGCATATCGCAACAACCCGATCTGGTGGAACGGGTGCGGGCATTGAACAAGGAATTCGAGGACCGCACATGACCATTTATACGATCGACGGTGTGTCACCCACCCTGCCCGACAATGATGACTACTGGATCGCGCCCGACGCCAATGTGATTGGCCGCGTGGTGCTACAAGTTGGTGCCTCGGTCTGGTTCGGGGCCACATTGCGCGGCGATAACGAGCTGATTTTTGTGGGTGCAGGCAGCAACATTCAGGAAAGCTGTGTGCTGCACACCGATCCGGGTTTCAAGCTGACCATCGGCAAGAACTGCACCATCGGTCACAAGGCAATGCTGCACGGCTGCACAATCGGCACCAACAGCCTGATCGGCATGGGCACAACCATTCTGAATGGCGCACGGATTGGCAAGAACTGCCTGATTGGCGCAGGTG
The DNA here is from genome assembly GCA_964473185.1 of uncultured Marinosulfonomonas sp. Lineage (GTDB taxonomy): Bacteria > Pseudomonadota > Alphaproteobacteria > Rhodobacterales > Rhodobacteraceae > Profundibacter. The sequence continues at coordinate 22,793 of CAYYOF010000022.1, forward strand.
CGCTGATCACCGAGGGCAAGGTTATTCCCGATGGATCATTGGTAGTGGGCGCACCGGGCAAGGTGGTTCGCCAACTGGACCAGACCGCTATTCAGGGACTAACCGCCAGCGCGCTGCATTATCAGGAAAACATGCGCCGGTTCAGGGATGGTTTGCAGGTGGTTCAAGCCGATACATAAGCCGTCACCGCCGCCAAACCCCCCTCAAGATAGCTGTCTACAACGGGTGTCTCAAACCCCGCCATTGTAAAGTGGTCGACCACCACGGCGGGGTCCAGTTTGCGGGCTTTGCTGGCCCACAGCCGGATCAGACCCGCCGCAAATGGCCCCAACCGCCGCGTTGTAATGATCTGTTCCGCATGGTGCAGATCAAACTGCGGCGTCGGAAATAGAACACTCGCCTGCCCGCGTCCCCGTAAAACCCGCGCCATTTCGGATAATAACGCGGGCGGGTCCGGCACCACATTGATCAAGGATGCCGACAAGACCACGTCAAATGACGCCGCCGCCATGGCCATATCCATCGCGTTATCCACTTTGAACTGCGCATGGCTTTGGCGGCGTTTGGCGCGTTTGATCATGGCGTCGGAGCGGTCCACACCGGTTATCAAAACGCCGCCCGCCGCCAATTCGCGCGTCAGGTTTCCTGGCCCACAACCCAGATCAAGCACCTGCATATCCGGATGGATATCCAGCGATCCCGCCCAATCGCGCAGCGGGTCACTATACCAGTCAAACCGGTACAAACGGTCAAACAGGGCTGGCGCGTTGCCAATCATCATCAGCCCTGCCGGTATTTGTGAAATGGTTTTCAACACCGGATCACGCGCCTGCGTGGCTGGGCACGCTACGGCGCGCCAAGACCAGCAAGATGATCAACATGGTCGCGTTGAACATTGGAAAACCCGAATGGGCAATCGCAACCACACCTGTGGCCGTGTAAAACAGCCCAACCACCAGATCGACGGCCTGAATAGCGATCATCCCGTCGGCCCAGATTTTATATCGCACTGGATCAGACGCAATCACAAACATCCCCAATCCGTAAACGATGAACCGTCCGGCCAACATGCCCAGCGGGTAGTTTATATCCTGCCCGATCTGGCTGAGACCTTGCCATGCAATGAAAAACTGCGGCGCGAACAGATAAAGGGCGCCAAGTACCAGTTGAACCACGCCGATAAAGTAACAGAGTGCCTTGAAGTATTTCATATCGCTTGCCTTTTTGCTTGTAATGATTTCGGAAGGCAGACATATTCTCCTAACTTCCCTTTGGGAAGTAGTTACCAAAATGAAAGTAGCTATCCCGTAAAGGAAACCAGATGGACCCGTTACAAGCCGGTATTGATTGCACCCCCGATTGCCCCGTCAAACTGTCGGCAGACATCCTGTCGGGCAAATGGACCACGCTGATCATCCGCGAATTACTGGCGGGCACACGGCGCTATTCAGAACTGCAATATGCCCTGTTGGGGATCAGTCCGAAAATACTGGCCTCCCGATTGCGCATGTTGGAGGCCGAAGGCGTGTTGAGCCGCAAAATCTATGCGACAGTGCCGCCGAAAACCGAATACACCCTGACGGATTTAGGGCGTGAGGCCGAAAAGGTAATCCGCGCGATGGCGAAGTTTGGCGTGTTGCTGAAACAGCGTGCGGCGTCAGCCGCGTAAGCGTTCACCTTTGGCGTCAAATGGTGGTTCAGCCAGCATCACCGCACGGTGCGGTGCGCCCAGAATGTAGACATCCACAGCATCCCCCGCCTTGACCATGCCCGCCTTGACATACCCAAGCGCGAGCGACTTTTCGACGTGGTAGCCATAGGCACCGGATGTGACGCGACCCACCGGTGTGCCGTCGGGCAGGAATATCGGCTCGCCACCCGTGGCGTCGGCGTTTTCAACCGTGACCTCGAACATCACCAATTCTTCACGGGCGGGATTATCAGCGAGGGCTTCATAGGCCGCACGGTTCAAAAATTCACCCTTGTCCATCTTCACCAGACGCGCGAACCCCACCTCTTGCGGCCAGTATTCCGGCGAATATTCACGCCCCCAACTGCCGTAACCTTTTTCCAGCCGCAGTGACATCAACGCGCGGCTGCCCACTGGCCCCGCGCCAAATTCTTTGCCGGCCTCCAGCAGTGCTTGATACAAACGCGCCTGATCCTCGGTGGCGCAATGCAGCTCCCAGCCCAGATCGCCGGTAAAAGACACGCGGATCGCCACCACATTGACCCCGCCCACATCAATGCGCTTTGAGCGCATGAACGGGAAGGCGGGCGTTGTCAGGTCCGTATTGGTCAGGTGTTGCAACAGATCACGCGATTTTGGCCCCGCCACGTTGAAGCCGCACATCGCGTCCGTTAGCGATTTGAACGTGGTGCCATCGGGCAATGGCACGGCGTTAAAGAACCGCTGGTGATAGCGTTCAGCCATGCCGGAACCAACAATCATGAAGTCATCCTCGGCCAGCTTGGTCACGGTGAAATCACCGGCAATGCCGCCGCGCACACCGATCAGGGGCGTCAGGCAAGACCGCCCAACCACAGACGGTATCCGGTTGGCAAACAGCGCGTTCAGCCAATCCTCGGCCCCTGCCCCTTGCACCGAATATTTCGAGAAGTTGGAGATGTCGATGATCCCTGCGCGGTCCCGCAGCATCCGGCATTCTGCTCCCACAGGTTCAAACCAGTTTTGGCGAGCAAAACCGTTGGTATCCACCGTATCAGGCGTGTCCGCATACCACAGCGGATGTTCCCAGCCGCCGTTCAGACCAAACACCGCGCCGATCTGGCGTTGCACCTCGTAAATCGGGCGCATCCGCACCGGACGACCCGCCGCGCGTTCCTCATTAGGGAAATGGATCGAGAACCGGTGCGCATATTGGTCCGCCACGCGAGCCTTGGTGAATGCCTTGTCGGCCCAGTCATCGAACCGCGCCATATCCCATGCGAACAGGTCCAGTTTTGGCTCGCCTTCAATGATCCATTCCGCCGTCAGCAAGCCCAGCCCGCCGGATTGCGAGAACCCGGGGATGATGCCGTTACAGCAGAAATAATTGCGCAATTCCGGCACGGGGCCGAACAGCGCATTACTGTCGGGCGACCAGATCATTGGGCCGTTGATCACCCGCTTGATCCCCGCCTCGCCAATCACCGGAACGCGGTCAATCGCCCGCATCAGGTTATCCTCGATCCGGTCCAGATCATCGGGAAACAGCTCGTGACCAAACCCCGGCGGGGTGCCGTCTTCGGCCCAGAACTTCATATTCTTCTCGTAGGCACCAACCAACAGCCCCTGCCCCTCTTGGCGCAGGTAATATTCACCATCACGGTCAGCAATAGATGGCAGACGTTTATCCAGCGCCGCAACTTCGGCAATGGTTTCGGTGACGAAATACTGGTGCTCGGTCGGGATCAGCGGCAGCGTCAGCCCCGCCATCGCCGCCACCTCGCGCCCCCACAGGCCCGCCGCATTGATCACCCATTCCGCGTGAATGTTCCCCTTGGGCGTTTCCACAATCCATGTGCCATCCGGCTGTTGAACCGTGGCTGTCACGGGGGTAAAGCGGTTAATTTCCGCCCCCGCCGCGCGGGCGCCTGCGGCATAGGCCATAGTCACGCCGGACGGATCCACATTGCCGCCATCCGGCTCGAACATAATGCAGCGGATACCATCAAAATTAACCAGCGGATGCAGGCGCTCGGCCTCGTCGCGCGACACCTCGTGAAAATTCATCCCGTAATAGCGAGCCTTGGCCTCTTGCAGGCGCAACTGATGCTCGCGGGCCTCGGTTTGGGCCAGATACAGTGACCCTGGCTGGAACACGCCACAGCCCTGCCCGGTCTGCGCCTCAAGTTCCTTATACAGCCCCATCGTGTAGTGCTGGATGCGCGAAATATTGTTGCTGTCATGCAGCCCGTGAATGCCTGCCGCCGCATGCCACGTCGACCCAGATGTCAGCTCATCGCGCTCCAGCAGGACCACATCGGACCAGCCGAGTTTCGTTAGGTGATAAAGGATCGAGCAACCAATCAGGCCACCCCCGATAACAACAGCTTGAGCGTGGGTTTTCATGTGTATGACCTATGTTTAGCAACCAGTTTGACCCACCCTGACCTGCGTCACGCCTGCCGAAATGCCCGTTCACGACATTTTTTGTCGAATATTGACCAGTGAAATCCCTGTTTCCCCTGCACCGTTACACCCAAATCAAAGGAGCAATTCATGAAAACCCATACCCGTGTCTGTGTCATCGGTGGCGGCGTTGTCGGCGCATCCGTTCTATATCACCTAACGAAACTCGGCTGGTCCGATGTGGTGTTGGTTGAACGTAGCGAGTTGACCTCAGGATCGACGTGGCACGCGGCAGGCGGGTTTCATACCATTAACGGCGACACCAATATGTGTGCGCTTCAGGGGTATACTATCCGGCTGTATAAGGAACTGGAGGAAATCACCGGCATGTCCTGCGGGCTGCATCATGTGGGCGGCATCACGCTGGCCGACACGCCCGAACGGTTTGACATGCTAAAGGCCGAGCGCGCCAAGCACCGGCATATGGGGCTGGATACCGAGCTGTTAGGGCTGGAAGAAATCAAAAAAATCGCGCCTATCACCAACACTGATGGTATTCTGGGCGCATTGTATGACCCCTTGGATGGTCATCTTGACCCGTCCGGCACCACGCATGCCTATGCCAAGGCCGCCCGCATGGGGGGTGCTGAAATCTATCTGCACACCAAGGTCGAAGAGACCAATCAACGCAGCGACGGCACATGGGAAGTGGTCACCGACAAGGGAGTGATCATCGCCGAGCACATCGTCAACGCGGGCGGGTTGTGGGCCCGCGAAGTTGGTGCGATGGCAGGGGTTTACACGCCACTGCTACCGATGGAGCACCAGTATATCGTCACCGACGATCTACCCGAGATTTACGAGCGCGATGTCGAGCATCCACATGTGATGGACCCAGGTGGAGAAAGCTACCTGCGCCAAGAGGGCCGCGGGCTGTGCATCGGATTTTACGAGCAACCCTGCCAGCCGTGGTCGGTTGACGGCACCCCGTGGAATTTCGGCCATGAGCTGCTGCCCGATAATCTGGACAAGATCGAAGCCTCGATCGAATTTGCCTATTCGCGGTTTCCGATTCTGGAAACGGCAGGCGTGAAAACCGTGATCCACGGCCCGTTCACCTTTGCCCCTGACGGCAACCCGCTGGTTGGTCCGGTACCAGGCAAACAGGGTTATTGGCTGGCCTGCGGCGTGATGGCCGGATTTTCCCAAGGCGGCGGTGTTGGCCTGATGCTGGCGCAATGGATGGTGACGGGCGAAACCGAGCGTGACATCTCGGCGATGGATATTGCCCGATATGGCAAATGGATTTCGCCGGGTTACACCGTGCCCAAGGTGATCGAGAATTACCGTAACCGGTTTTCGGTGGTCTACCCGAACGAGGAATTGCCGGTGGGCCGCCCCAACCAGACCACGCCGATGTATGATATTTTCGACGGAATGAACGCGGTTTGGGGCCAGCAAAACGGGCTGGAAGTGGTGAATTATTTTGCGCTGGAAGGTGAAGATCGTTATGAGGTGCCAAGTTTTCGACGCTCGAACGCGTGGGAGGCCACAGCCGCCGAGGTCAAGGCCGTGCGCGAAGCTGTGGGCATCAACGAGGTGCAGAATTTCGGCAAGTTTCTGGTGCGTGGCGCTGATGCCCGCGCGTGGCTGGACCGGATCATGGCGGGGCGCATTCCCAAGGTTGGCCGCTTGTCGCTGACACCAATGCTGGCCCCCTCAGGCCGTTTGATCGGTGATTTCACCGTCTCCTGTCTGGCCGAGGATGAATACCAGCTGACCGGTTCATACGGTGCACAGGATTACCACCACCGCTGGTTCTTGCAACATCTGGAGGATGGCATCACGGTTGATAACATCTCGGACATGCGCACGGGGTTCCAGATTGCCGGACCCAATGCCCGCAAACTGCTGGAACGGGTGACGCGGGCCGATGTATCGGGTGAGGCGTTCAAATTTCTGGACGTGAAACGCATGGCCGTTGGGCTGGTTGACTGCATCGTGCAGCGGGTCAGTTATACCGGTGATCTGGGGTACGAAATCTACACAACGCCAATGTCACAACGCGCGTTGTGGAATGCATTGTGGGATGCGGGACAGGATCTGGGCCTGCGCCCATTCGGGATGCGGGCGATGATGAGCCTGCGGCTGGACAAGTTTTTCGGCGCGTGGCTGCGGGAGTTTTCACCGGATTACACGGCGGCCGAAACCGGACTGGACCGGTTCATTTCGTTCAAGAAAAACGCCGACTTCATTGGTCGCGCGGCGGCCGAAGCAGAACGTGATACACCCCCTGCCCGCCAGTTGTGCGCCTTTGAGGTGACGGTCAGCGACGCGGATGTGATTGGTTACGAGCCTGTGTCGATCGATGGCGAGGTCGTCGGCTATTGCACCTCGGGTGGCTATTCGCATTACGCGGGAAAATCCATCGCACTGGCGTTGATCCCGCGTGGGTTGGCGCAAGCGGGCCAAAAGGCCGAGATCGAGATACTGGGCGAGATGTGCGCGGCCACCCTGATCACGGACGTGCTGTTTGATGCTGACGGGGCGCGGATGCGCGGCTGATCGCGTTTTGCATTTAATCTGGTATGAGCATCGGAATTAGCCCACAATTGGGGTGAATTCCGATTCCTTTTAATGCAAATTGCGAAGCCGCATGACAATCCCGATCCTGATCCTTGCCGCCGGTGCCTCAACCCGGATGAACGGGTGCGACAAACTGCTGATGGATGTTGGCGGACGCCCGTTGCTACGCCATGTGGTGGGCAATGCTGTTGATACAAAGCATCCGGTGTTGGTGGCTTTACCCACTGGAAATACGGCGCGCCAAGACGCGCTGGCGGGGCTGGATGTGCAAATCGTTCCGGTTGCGGATGCAGACCAAGGAATGGCGGCATCCCTGCGGGCCGGACTGCGGGTAATCCCGACGGATTGCACCGGCATTCTGGTTGCTCTGGCAGACATGCCGGATATTACTACAGATGATTACACCAGCCTTATCAATATGTTCCGAGACGATCCTAATGGAAACATCCAACGCGCCACTAGTTTAGATGGCACGGCAGGCAACCCAGTCCTATTGCCGATGTGGGCCTTGAATGATCCGGATATATTTCAGGGGGATGCAGGTGCGCGGCATCTGCTGCGCCAGTATGCCGACAGGGTTCGGCTTGTCCCCCTGCCCGATGATCATGCTATCACCGATCTGGACACGCCCGAGGATTGGGCCGCGTGGCGTGCCCGCCCCTAGGCGACATCCGTGTTGATCGTCGCCAGCGGTATCTGGCAGAACCCCTGCGCCGGAATATCCAACGCGGCGTTATATTTGCTCGACATGTTCTGGAATGCGATCAACCCGCACAGCTCGGCCACCGCATCATCATCAAAATGCTGTTTTACTTGGTCCATTAGCACTGCGTCCACATCGCGGTCCGTATAGGTCATCGCTTCGGTCAACTCCAGTGCGACCTGCTCCATCGCATCAAAACCCTCGTGGTGACGCCACCCCGCCAAATGCGCGACCTTTTCCTTGCACACACCGCGTTTCATTAAGGTCGAGGCGTTGATATCGACGCAAAATTCACAGTGGTTGATCTGCGACACCCGCACTGTCACCAGCGAGCGTAACGCCGGATCAATTCGCGAGCGTTTGCGGTTCAGCGCCCCGTATAACAAAGCCACCCCGACAAACACGCTGGGCGATCGCGCCCACAGCATTCCGGGTTCCAACACCTTGCCATAGGTCTTTTTCTGCTTCCAGAAAAACAGCCGTATATACCACGGATATTGTGAAACGGGTTTGGGCGGGATGAACATATTTTATTGGCCTTGTCGTTGTTTGGGTCGCGTGCCCTGACCCGTAAATAGCCAGACCAGCAAGCAATGATCAACGAGACAAAATGGCCGGAAAATGTGGCGCCCCATTCACACAGGGCGCCATCGAATAATTTTCGAAAAATTACTCCCCGAAACCGAAGTTTTCAGCGACATAATCAATGTCTTTGTCGCCACGGCCCGACAGGTTGATCAGGATGGATTTACCCTGATGGTTCTTTGCCTCGCGCATCGCGTAGGCCACCGCATGGGCAGATTCCAGCGCCGGAATGATGCCCTCAAGGCGCGATAGATCGTAAAACGCTTTCAGGGCTTCCTTATCGTCCGCCGTCACATATTCTGCCCGCCCGATTTTCTGCAAATGCGCGTGCTCCGGCCCGACACCGGGGTAATCCAGACCCGAAGCAATGGTGTTTACGGGGGCCGGTTCGCCCGCCTCATCCACCAGCAGTTTGGTGCGGAACCCGTGGATGTCACCATCCTGACCATAGGTCATTGTGGCTGCGTGTTCTCCCAGCTTGGAAGATGTGCCGCCGGGTTCAACCCCGACAAGGGCCACGCCTTCGTCATCAATAAAGCCCGAGAATATGCCCATGGCGTTAGAGCCGCCGCCAACACATGCCGCGACGATATCAGGCAGGTTGCCGGTCATCTCGAGGAACTGTTCGCGAGATTCCAGCCCGACGATGGTTTGAAAATCACGCACCATTTTAGGAAACGGGTGCGGCCCAACCACCGATCCGATACCGAACAGCGCCTTGTCAGCTTGACCCATGTAGCTGCCAAAGGCCGAATCCACCGCCTCTTTCAGGGTCTTGGCCCCCTCGCCCACAGGCACCACCACGGCACCCAGCAATTTCATCCGCACCACATTGGGCGCTTCTTTGGCCATGTCGACCTCGCCCATGTGGATTTCACATTCCATACCGAAATAGGCCGCCGCCGTGGCAAGCGCCACACCGTGCTGACCCGCGCCGGTTTCGGCGATCAGTTTGGTTTTGCCCATGTGTTTGGCCAGCAAGCCTTCGGCCATACAGTGGTTCAATTTATGCGCGCCGGTGTGGTTCAGATCCTCGCGCTTGGCATAAATCTGTGCCCCGCCACAGATTTTGGACAGGTTTTTGAAATAGGAAATCGGCGTTGGCCGGCCCTGAAAATGTTTGCGGATATAGCGCAGATCACGGATGTAATCGGCCGAACTGGATATCTCGTCATAGGCGGCCGCGATTTCCTCGAAATGCGGCACCAGTGGCGGCGGCAACATCGCCCCGCCATAATCACCAAAAAATCCATCACGTGTCGGGGTTGTTTTTAGATACGGTTTCATAGCTGTCCCTGTTATTGGTTTATATTCACTAACCAAGGTCCACTGTCCCCACACCCTTTGCAACAAAAAAATCGGAGGCTGGCGTTAAACCAACCTCCGATCTTCATTCCCTCAAGGCACTCGGGCCTTAAGAAAGCTGCATATTCATCTGGGTTTGCGCTTAATTCCAGATCAAGCGCAAAGCCTGTCTATTTCGCCAGAAGCCGCGCTTCGTGCGCCTTCAGGGTTCTGCGCGCCGCTTGGTAACCCTTGATCCCTTCGGCTGTTGCCAACTCGGGGAACAGTTCCAGAATTTCGTTGCGTTGCGCATTACCGATGCCTTGCAGGGTATAGTCACCAGGCTGGAAGCTCTCGGTCCAGGCACCATCCGACAGCACAACTTCGTGGTTGTCGAACATAAAGTGCAGATAGCTAACGCCCATTGTGTCAACTGCGTGGACACCCTGATTGTTGACCAAATGCTTGGCCGCTGCCAGAACTTCGCGCTCTTCAAAGTATAGCGAAGTTTTGTCGTTGGCCACCAGCATACGGTGGTTCGGAGAAACCATCATATCGCGTTCCGGCAGATCGTTACCCAGTGATCCTTTGCGGATCAGGATTGGTTTCAGATGCGGGTTGGCAGCAAGCGCTTTCCAATCCAGTTTCTTTTCGCCAACCCAGCGGATTTCCTGAATGCCGTTGTCGCGGGTGATAACCTTGTCACCCATCCGCAGCTCTTCCACCAGACGCTCACCTTTTGGTGTCGCAATCATTGAGCCGGGGGTGAAACACGGGATAACACGCTCGATGTTGGTGAATTCCATGGTGCCGATGACATTGCCATCCTCGTCACGGAAATCAACATGGCCGTTTTCAGGATTGCCAGCATCATAGATAACCCGAAGCGTGCCACCATCGGGGCGCGAACCCGTCAGGTCCAGCGTATCCCAGTCAACGCCACCCTCGTTACCGTCAACCACATCACCGGCGGTGATATTGCTAAAGGTATCCTGATCATCGCCACCCGACATAATGTCGGTGCCAGTGCCACCGTCAAAGGTATCATTGCCGGTGCCGCCAACCATAGTGTCGTCGCCCTGACCACCGATCAGAGTATCGTCACCAGAACCACCATCGATGTAGTCGTCATCAATGCCGCCGTCGATGTAGTCATTGCCAGCATCGCCATACAATGTGTCATCGTCATCGGCACCAAAGATAGTGTCGTTGCCGTCGCCACCATGGACCAGATCCATGCCGTTGTTTGGCACCAGATCAGGGCCGAACGGGCCAGAACCATCATCAGGGATGTTCAATGCATCCGGGAAGGACGGATCGAGTCCGGCATAGATCACATCGTCGCCAGCGCCACCGTCGATGATGTCGTTACCTTCGCCACCGATGATAATGTCGTTGCCGTCACCGCCATCGATTGTATCGTCATCAATCCCGCCATCAATGGTGTCGTTACCAGTGCCGCCAAAGATGATGTCGGCATCGTCGCCCGTGGTGATGGTATCGTTACCAGCCCCACCGTAAACAGTGTCTCTGTCATCATCCGGATCAGTATCGGCAGGATACAGGCCAGGATAACCAATATCAGGTTGTGGGTCAGAACCGGATGTGTCGATCACATCGTCGCCGTCGCCACCGTAAACCGTGTCGGACCCGTCGCCACCAGTGAGGACATCGTCGCCACCTTCGCCGTAGATTGTATCATCGCCGTCACCGCCATCAATGATGTCATTGCCGGCATCACCCGATGGAACATCGCTGCCAGAAATGTCGCCAGCAGTCGTCAACAGCGTGATACCCCCCACAACAGTGGCGGTGATAACAACGTCATTAAAGTCGGTGTCAACTTGATCTTCAAAACCCAAGGTGACCGTGTCACTGTCAACGATTGTTGTTCGGGCTTCGGTGCCAACATTTGACCAGAACGGCCCACCCCCATTTGCAGTAATCGCGACACGGACAGTGTCGCCTTCCTCAAGGTCCACTGTGAACGTGTTGCCCACATTGGCGTCGTAATCTGTCGTTACCGTTTGGTAACTCACGGTGCCATCAGCACTGGTGATTTCAACCAGAACATCACCGTTATAGGAACCACTTTGACTATCGATGGTGAGGGTCAGGGAAGACGCACCACCATTACCATTATCACCGTAGAGCACGTCATTACCCGTGCCGCCGCTGATGGTATCGTCGCCCGAACCACCATAGGCCACATCATCACCAGCATCGCCGGTGATTGTGTCATCACCCGTGCCGCCATAGAGCAGGTCGTTGTCGTTCATGCCTTCCAGCAGATCGTTGCCAGCACCGCCATAAAGCGTGTCTTCGCCATCTTGGCCGCACAGCTGATCGTCGCCATCTTCGCCGTAAAGCGTGTCATCACCTGTGCCGCCCATAACAAGGTCATTGCCGTCGCCCGCATAAACAGTGTCATTGCCGGCACCCGCACGGATCCAGTCGTCATTGTCGCCGGCATCCGGCAGATAGCTGCCGTTTGGATCAGGCAGGATTGCGTCATTGTTGTCGACCATGTCGCCATCGGGATCACCCGTATAGGCCACATCAATGATGTCGTCGCCAGCGGTGCCGTCGACGTAACCGTCGGGCTCAATCACTGGGGCTGCATCAAATTCAATGTCGGAAATTCTAACAACGCCGCTTAAACCGGCCGAGTCACCATCATCATGAATGATTTCAATGCTGACCACAGGACCAGCGATCGTAACAGTCACGGAATCCGGCGCGCCGGAACCTTCGACGCCCGGGCTGTCGTTGCCGCCGCCTTCGACCGAATTGCCGTCCACATCGTGGTGCCAGATCAAGTCGGAAAAGCTAACCGGAACAATGTTGCCTTCAGCATCGCGGGCGATAATGGTAATTTTATCGTCCCAGCCAGAGCCGGTATCAACATCGTAAATCTCAAAGCTGACATTCTCGACCGGCGCATCGAAATTGATGATCGCTTTGGTTTCACTGCATACACTGCTGCTTGAAAGAACCCCGTTGTTCAGCGTGAAGTCATCACCATCGACGTTGGTCGGTGTCGATACAGTGACAGTAATGTCATCGCCACCAGTTGACGAAGAAAATATGGCACTTCCGTCGGCGCCCGTATCGTCCCAGTCCAGCAGATAATCAGCCATAATATATTCCCCTATACTTAGCAGCGATCAGAACCCTTTAAAGGTCTGAAATAAATCCATCCGAGCACCAGCAGAATGCTCGGTTCTTAATACTCTTCACCAAAATCGAGAGTGACATCAGGCCTAAAGGCGGACGCGCACATTCGTTTTCTACATGCTCATTTCCGGGAAGGTCCGACCGCGCATTCTGGCGGCCTTCTTGCAACAAATAAAAGCAGGCAGCCTGCTTTTGTCGTTAACAATTCGTGCGTATCGCAACTGCCAATAGACAGATCGGACACACACGCCTTCCCACAAACGAATTTGCGGTCAATCATGTGCGGCCGCCCCCGTGGCCAAACAGACATCACCCCCCAGTTGGGCTAAGTCTTCTTAAACCTATGGAGAGTGGGGAAAAAGCGAAAAGTGGCGAAATCATGCCTATAAGATGGCAGGCTGCCTTTCTTTGCGTTGTTTTTCCTGACATCGACTCAATCTATGAGGTATTGATTTTTGATAATGTCTCCAATTTATAAACAATCACCAAGCAATGTTAATGTTTGAAAACAACTGATAATTGGCATGTCGGGTAATTTTTTATTATCTAAAAGGGCATGTTATGTATGATTTTGTTCAATGTTTATTAACCATAACTGTTTCCAATTAAGCACCAATCGAATGTCAGGGCCATGCCCCAAATCAGAAATGTGTCGTAATTATGTTTTCTAAAACATTGTTAACATAACAGCACTAATTTTAGAAAAATCCGGACAATAGACGTCATTTACGAACGATTCATCATTACAAAACCCGAATCATTGATCTGGAGAAGCCCAAAACCTTACGGTTGGTCAACTTTACAGCCTCAACCCTCATGCACACCCTCATGCACTGTGGCCCACGCATCCGCTGTATTGACCCAGACCGGATGTCCTGCCTGCAATTGTAGTGCCTCGCATTCGGCAGCGGTCCGGTAAATGGCAATGCGCCACCCCGCGCCCTCCAGAACCAGCCGATATGTGTCCGACTGATCCTCTGATATCGACGCAACGGTTGCAGGCAGGCTGATCAAGGCCGTGCTGGCCCCCGGATCCTGTTTGCACAGAACCACGCCCGCCTCGTTAATCCTGATATTACAATGCGTTCCCGCTCCGCCACAAACCGGAATGCGGCTTGGCTGATCACCGACAAACAGAACCAGCTGCCCATCGCCTATTTCCCGCACAACGCCCGACACCGTCGTTTCGCAACGGATCGGTCCGGTCAGATGCCCATCCTTAATCCGCATGATATGATCCGCCAGCATCGCAGTCTCGCGCCGCTCGTGGCTGACATAAATTGCAGGGCACCCCGTCGCTTGCACCGCTCGCGCTATATAGGGCAGGATTTCATCCTTGCGGGCCTGATCCAGCCCCGACATCGGTTCGTCCATCAGCAACAGTTGCGGGTCCATCGCCAAAGCACGGCCAATGGCCACACGCTGGGTCTCGCCACCCGACAACGCACCAATGCGCCGCGCCAGCAGGCCGGACAGGTCCAGCGATTTGATCACCCGATCCAGAACCTCGGGCGCGGCCCCTGCCCGCTGGTGGCCATAGCCAAGGTTCTGCGCCACATCCAGATGTCGAAACAGCCGCGTGTCCTGAAACACATACCCGATCCGGCGATCCTGTGGCGGCACCGATCCATTGGCAGACAACCAGTTGGTTGCCCCGAACCGGATCACGCCCTTGGCGCGTGTTTCCAGTCCGGCAATGGCCCGCAGCAATGTGGTCTTGCCACTGCCGCTCGCGCCTTCCAGCGCAGTGATGCCAACCAGCGGAATATCCGCCTTGGCGCTCAGCGCATAGCCATCAAGCGTAAGTGTGATGTCCAGATGCAGCGTATCGGTCATTGCCCGCCCCGCCGTTTGCTACGGTCCTTGCTGTTCATCACATAGACGAACACCAGCACCAGAAACGAAAACACCAGAAGCCCCGCCGACAGACGATGTGCGGTGGCATAATCCAGCGTTTCAACCGCGTTGAACACCTCGATCGAAATCAGCCGCGTTTTGCCCGGGATGTTGCCGCCCACCATCAGCACCACGCCGAATTCGCCCAGCGTATGGGCAAAGCTAAGCACCATCGCCGTCAGGAACCCGCGCCGTGACAGCGGCACTACAACGGAACGGAACGCGTCCCACGGGCCTGCGCCCAATGTGGTTGCGGCCTCCAGCACGCCCTTGCCGACCGACTGGAACGCGGTTTGCAGCGGCTGCACTGCAAAGGGCAGCGAGTAAAGCACCGAAGCGATCAGCAAGCCGATAAATGAAAACGCCAACGTGTCACCGGTCAGGCGCAACCACGCCGCCCCCAGTGCCATATCGGGGCTCATCAATACCAGCAGGTAAAACCCCAGCACGGTTGGCGGCAGCACCAGTGGCAGGGCCACCAATGCCTCGATCAACGGGCGGATACGGTTGCGGGTGCGGGTCAGCCACCACGCCAGCGGTGTGGCTATCAACAGCAGGATCAGTGTGGTCAGGCCGGCCAGTTGCACCGACAGCCAGATGGCGGGCCAAACGTTCATTCAGGTGCCCCGTAGCCGGATGTCAGCAGGATTTTCATCACCGCTTCGCTGGACAGGTGGTCATAAAACGCCAGTGCCGCTGCGTTGCCGTCCGCATGGGCCAGCAATCCGGCCTCTTGCACAATCGGCGCGTAATAGCTGGCGGGAATGTCCAGCCAGTCGCCATCCATCGCCACCGCTTGCGACAGGGCAACAAACCCGATCTGGGCATTGCCGGTTTTGACAAAACCAAAGGTCTGGCCGATGTTCGCCCCCAGCACCGCTTTTTCATCGCCCACTTCAACCAGTTCCAGCCGTGCCAGAACCTCGGCAGCCGCACGGCCATAGGGGGCCAATGCGGGGTCGGCCATGGCGAAATGGCGGATGTCGGCGCGGGCCAGGCTGGTCTTTATATCTGCGCCCAAAATGCCCGTGCCCCGCGCATATAGAACCAGTGCGCCCAAGGCATAGGGTTTGTGCGCGCCGCCCAGCAGCTTGTCTGACTCGGCCAGCAGGAAAACCCGCTCCTGATCGGCCGACAGGAACACATCATAAGGCGCGCCTTTGGTAATCTGGGCATATAGCGTGCCGGTAGAGCCGTTGACGATGCGAACCGTATGCCCGGTTTGGCCCTCGAACCCGTTCGCGATCTTTTGCACAGCCGTCAGGAAATTCGAGGCCACGGCCACCGTCACCTCGCCCGCAAAACCAGCGCCAGTCAGGCCCAGCCACAACAGGGCAATGCGCATTGCTTTCAAAATATGGGCTGAATTCACCATAGCGATTAAAAACCCGTTATTTGCCGGTTTTGCAAGTCGCTAGCAGGGATTGGGGAAACTGTCGCAGGGCGGATTTACACCCGCCCTGCCCATTTGTTGATCTTGATCAATGCGGCAGCAACATACCACGGATCATGAAATACAACATCGCGGCCAACACACCGGCCAGCGGCACAGTGATCACCCATGCGGCGGCAATTTTCAACAGCATCGAGCGTTTGACCAGTTCTTTGTGGTAAAGTGCGCGCAGTTGTTTGCGGTCCTTTTTCAGCAAATGCGGGCCTTTCTTTTTCTTCAGGTCCGCCAGCATTGTGCCTTTTTCAAGCACATCGGCCTTGTCGAAAGCATCAAGGAAGGCATCGACGACTTCGGGGGCATCCTCAATATGGTGCTCGCGAATTTCATCCAGCACTTGAGCCTCGTTTGCCTCAAGATACTCACGCAGAAACCCGACGCCAAAGATACCGCCAACCGCAATGTGGGTGGAGGAAACCGGCAGACCCAGTTGCGACGCGATGATCACAGTAATCGCCGCCGCCATCGCCACACAATAGGCGCGCATTTTATCCAGCTCGGTGATTTCGGTGCCAACGGTTTTGATCAGCTTGGGACCGTATAACGCCAGTCCAAGCGCGATACCGACCGCCCCGACCATCATCACCCAAAGCGGGATTTCGGCCTTGGCTGCAACACCGCCATGCAGGATCGCATCATTGATCGCCGCCAGCGGGCCAACCGCGTTGGCCACATCATTGGCCCCGTGCGCGAAACTCAGCAATGCAGCCGCAAAAATCAGCGGCACAGTGAACAGAGTATTCACACTATCGCGGGTGTTCTCAAGCGTTTTTGCTTTGCGATTGACCAGCGGTTTGACCAGAATGAAGATCACCAAAGCAATCACCAGCCCGATCAGGCCAGCCGAAAGAATATCGAATTTCCACAGCTTTTTCAGGCCCTTCATGATCAGATATGTCGAAAATGCCCATGTCATAATGGCGATGAAATAGGGCACCATACGTTTTGATGCCGCGATTTTATCGGAACGATAAACGATAGTGCGTTTGATCATATACAGAAAGCTGGCAGCGATAATACCGCCCAGAACCGGCGAAATCACCCAGCTGGCGGCGATTTTGCCAACCGTGCCCCAGTCGGCAATCCCCCAGCCAGCCGCCGCAATGCCCGCGCCCAGAACCCCGCCGACGATTGAATGGGTGGTGGAAACCGGTGCGCCCACAGCGGTTGCGACATTCAGCCAGATCGCGGCAGCCAACAGCGCCGCCATCATCACCCAGATAAATGTGGTACTATCGGCAATCAGCGCCGGATCAATGATCCCCTTTTTGATGGTGCTGACCACATCGCCACCGGCAATTATCGCGCCACCGGCCTCAAAAATGGCGGCAATCAGGATCGCGCCGGTCAGGGTCAACGCTTGCGAGCCAACCGCAGGCCCAACATTGTTGGCCACATCATTGGCGCCGATGTTCATCGCCATATAGCCACCAATCATCGCCGCCACCACCAGCAGATAACTGTCGGCAATGCCTTCAAGCCTTGCCGATACGATCAGCATGATCCCAACGATGAAAAGTAGGGCCGTGCCCAGGCGAAACAGCTCGCCCCGCCCCAGATTTGACGCTTGCTCAATCGCTCTGATGCTATTTAGTTCCATGAATTTAGTCCCCCATCCTGACTAACGCTTTTTGCGTCGTCAGCTTGCTTTATCCACCTAAATGACCAGACAGATTTACCTACATCTACACCGCCCCGCATAACGCCAAGCCGTTACAGATTTCTATGATCGATCTTCAACATCATTACCGTATTTTTGTCTATGATTCACATCAATCCGGCTTACATTTCTATTACATTTCTGTTTCAAATACCCTACTGTGCACTTGCGCACGGGATTCCCCATATAAATGGGCAAATGATATAATAATAATAAGGTCGGTTTTCCGTGATCAAACGCATTGTTCTCCCCGCCATCCTAGCTGTGTTGGCCGTGGGATTCTGGATCAGCCCCAATTTCAAAGAAATTGCCGCAGGCGTCGCTATCTTCCTGTTCGGGATGATTTTTCTCGAGGATGGATTTCGCGCCTTTACCGGCGGTATTCTGGAAAAACTGCTGGCCAAAACCACAGATAAATTGTGGAAAGCCATTTCCTTTGGCATTGTCAGCACCACGGTGATGCAATCCTCGTCCCTGGTGTCGGTGATCACCATTTCGTTCCTCTCCTCGGGCCTGGTTGGGCTGGCGGCGGGCATCGGCATTATCTTTGGTGCCAACTTGGGCACCACCACTGGCGCGTGGCTGATTGCCGGTTTCGGTCTAAAGGTCAAAATATCGGCCTACGCGATGCCGATGCTGGTGTTCGGGGTGATCCTGGTGTTTCAGAAATCGCGTAACCTGAAGGGGATCGGTTATGTGCTGGCCGGCCTTGGATTACTGTTTTTAGGCATCCACTACATGAAAGAGGGTTTCGAGGCGTTCCGCGAAACCATTGATCTGACCCAGTTCGCGGTGGACGGCTATGCCGGTCTGTTCCTGTTTGCCGCCATCGGCATTGCCGCGACTGTGATCATGCAAAGCTCGCACGCCACGCTGGTGATCATCATCACTGCGCTGTCGGTGGGCCAGATCACCTATGAAAACGCGCTGGCGCTGGCGATCGGGGCCAACATCGGCACCACCATCACCGCCATCATCGGCGCGATGAGCGCCAACCACCAAGGCAAACGTCTGGCTGGCGCACACCTGATTTTCAATCTGGTCACCGGCTTGATTGCTATCGCCCTGCTTTGGCAAATCATCTGGCTGGTGGACATGATCAGCGCCAACGTCGGTATTGCCAATGATAACTACACCCTGAAACTGGCCGTTTTCCACACCGTGTTCAATCTGATCGGGGTGATTGTGATGGCGCCCTTTGTCAACGCGCTGGTCAATTTTCTGGAGCGTGCCATTCCAACGCCGCAAACCTCGATTGTGGAAACCCAGTTCTTGAATGACTCGGTGATTGATTTCCCCGAAACATTGCTGACGGCAGTGCGCAACGAGGTGTTCCACCTGTATGACAACGCCTACCGCATCATCGCGCACGGGATTAATGTGCATCGGACGACCATTGAATCGGATGTCATCCTTGACGAGATTTTGAAATCCAACACGGTCTTTATCAAGGAGGATGTGAGCGAGGAATACATCCGCAGCATCAAAAGCCTGCATTCCGCAATCATTGATTTCACCGGCACCACCCAGATCCGGCTGAGTGCAGACTACGCCAGCCACCTCTATGATTTGCGTCGTGCCAGCCAGCGGATTGTTCAGGCTGTTAAAGACGCCGAACATCTGCAAAAGAACATCGACCACTTCGGCACCTCGGACAATGACGCGATCCGCAGTGAATACAACAACATCCGCATCAACATTGCCCGCATCCTGCGATTGTTTGAACAGTTGCGAAACAAGGATCCCGATGTTGATGTGTTTGATCTGGACGACAATAAACTGTCCGCCAAAGAAGGTCGTAATGCGACACTTCGCAATATTGACTCGATGATCCGCGAGGGCCAGATTACCGCCGAGATGGCCACTTCGTTGATGAACGACCTGACCTATAGCAAATCTATCATCAGTGACCTGACCCGGGCTGCGAAAATCCTGCTAAGCGAACGTGATTCCGATCTGCTGGAGGGCCAAAGCATTATCGGGCTGGAAGACGAAGAAATCCAAAGCCTATCTAGAGCAGATAACACCTAATCGACAGATGGGGAGATCAAAATGGGACTGAAAGATATTCTAAGCAGCCTTGATAAGGTGCTGGATACCAAAAAGGGCCGCGCCGCCAAACAGGCGGATGCCATTGATGAATTGCTGATCAAGCTGGTCGCGAAAGAAGCCAAATACGTGGCCAAGTTGAAGCTGGCCAAGACCGATCAGGAAAAACAAAAACTGGAGCGCAAGATCAAGGTCTGCCAGGCGCAGATTGAGAAGGGGCGTGCGGCGGCGAGTGAATTACGGGTGGAAAACGTCTAGGCCCCAACTCCTAGAAAAACTGGACTATGCCCCGAATGGTATCAAACGTCAGACTTGGAATACTGGAAACCGGACCTGCCACAGATGCATTGTCAGCGGCCCACGGCGGGTCGGCGGACTGGTTCATCCGTATATTTTCACAAACCCCGCATAATTTCACATTCACGGTCTATCAGGCCTTTGATGGTGCCCTGCCCGAAGCGATTGATGAGTGTGATGCCTATCTGGTCACCAGCAGCCCATATAACGCGACGGACCCGGACGAATGGATCACCCAGCTTTCGGCATTTTTGATCAAGGCCGCGCAACACGCGCCCGTTGTCGGGGTCTGTTTTGGGCATCAGTTGTTGCATCACACATTCGGTGGCAAAGTCGGGAAATCAACGCGCGGCTGGGGGATCGGTGTGCATGAATATGCTGCGATCCAAACGCCAGACTGGATGGAACCCCGCACCGATAATATTCGCCTTCTGGGATGATTACCGGATCACTTTTTTCCAAGGGCTTCCTTCAGTAACTCGGCCTGCATGCTCATCT
>CAYYOF010000023.1:0-30567 GCA_964473185.1 uncultured Marinosulfonomonas sp.
CCGGCGTACGGGAACGGGCGGAACTGGGCTTAAGCGAAGAAAACACCGCCGTGCAACTGGCAGGCCGCGAGGCCGGACCGATGGCCGAGGCCGCCCGCATGGTGGCTGGCAACGGAGCGCGGATAATTGATATCAACATGGGCTGTCCGGCGAAAAAGGTGGTGAACGGCTATTCGGGCTCGGCCTTGATGCGCGATCTGGACCATGCGCTGCACCTGATTGAGGCGGTGGTGGAGGCTGTCGATATTCCGGTAACGTTAAAGACGCGGCTGGGGTGGGATGATGCCACACTGAACGCGCCCGATTTGGCGCGACGGGCTGCGGCGGCAGGAGTGCAAATGATCACCATCCACGGGCGCACGCGGTGTCAGTTTTACAAGGGACGGGCGGATTGGGCGGCGATTGCGGCTGTTAAGCAAGCGGTAGATATTCCGGTGATTGCCAATGGTGATATTGTGGACGGGGCAACGGCCAGCAAAGCCCTTGAAGCGTCAGGGGCGGACGGGGTGATGATCGGGCGCGGGGCACAAGGCGCGCCTTGGCGGTTGGCGCAGGTTGCGGCGGAAATTTTCGGAACAGATGCGCCAGATATTCCGGTTGGCGCTGATCTGGTTGATCTGGTCGCCAGCCATTACGAGGACATGCTGGCGTTTTACGGCATCCCGCTTGGCAACCGCGTGGCCCGCAAACATCTGGGCTGGTATATGGACGGGGTTGGCACCATGCCCGACGTGCGAAAATCCGTGCTGACCGAACGTGACCCTGCCACCGTTCTGCGCCTGCTGCCGGATGCATTGGCTGGCATAAAGGTGGCGGCATGAGCTTTGATGCGCTTTGGAATGCCCTGCCAAATCCTGCTTTTCTGATTGATACGGAGAATATGATCGCCGCTGCCAATCCAGCAGCCGAAGGGTTCCTGAATGTATCGGCCAAATCGCTGAGCGGTGCGCGGTGTGTGGATAAAATAGCGGTGGCCGCCCCGCTGGAGGAGTCCTTTCAACGGGTGCGGCGCAATCACAGTCCACTGTTTATAAATGATGTGGATGTCGGGCGTGATCCGGTGCGTTGCAACATCCAGATTGCGCCGATGTCACGTGATGATCCGCGGCTGTTATTGTTGGTCATGCCGCGTCAGAACAAAGACGGGGCGGGGCGGGGTACATCCGCTAAATCGGCCGCAAAGTCGGCGATTGGTATGGCCGAGATGCTGGCCCATGAAATCAAGAACCCGTTGGCGGGGATCACTGGTGCGGCGCAATTATTGGCGATGAACTTGCCCGCGCAAGACCTTGAAATGACGGACCTTATTGTGTCCGAGGCACGCCGTATTGTGGCGTTGCTGGATCAGGTCGAACAATTTGGCAACCTTAGCCCGCCCAATCGTGTTGCCGTCAATATCCACGATGTGGTGGACCGCGCCCGCAAGTCGGCGCAGGTTGGGTTTGCGGCGCATATGCAGATCCTTGAGGAATACGACCCCTCGTTGCCCGACACATGGGCCGATGCGGACCAGTTGATACAGGTGGTGGCGAACCTGCTGAAAAATGCTGCCGAGGCGGCGGGCAAAACAGGTGGAAAAATCCGCATCCGAACCTCGTTTGACAATGGTCTGCGGTTGCGCCGGACTGATGGAACAGGCGCACCTTTGCCGATCCTGCTGGAAATCATTGATGACGGGCCGGGCCTGCCGCCCGACATCGCCGCCGAGGTGTTCGATCCGTTCGTATCGGGGCGTGAAAACGGCACCGGCCTGGGGTTGGCGCTGGTGTCGAAAATCATAACCGAACACGAAGGCTGGGTGTCGGTCGATTCAAAACCCGGCCGCACTGCGTTTCGCATATCATTGCCCAAAGCCCCGACAAACACCCAGCCTAACAAAGGAGCTACATAAATGGATGGCACAGTTCTGATCGCGGATGACGACCGCACGATCCGCACGGTTTTAACCCAAGCCTTCACGCGGGCGGGCTGCAAGGTGCATGCCACATCATCCCTGGTGACGTTGATGCGCTGGGTGGCCGAGGGCAAGGGCGATCTGGTGATTTCGGATGTGGTGATGCCGGATGGAAACGGGCTCGAGATGTTGCCGGAAATTTCCAAACTGCGCGACGGGCTGCCGGTGATTGTGATTTCAGCGCAAAACACCATTATGACGGCGATCAAGGCGACTGAGGCCAAGGCGTTTGATTATTTGCCAAAGCCGTTTGATTTGCCCGACCTGATGAAGCGATCAGCGCGGGCCTTGGCGATGCAGAGACGGGTTGCGGCACCCGCCAGCCGCTCCGCGAGTGATACCAGCGAGCTGCCTTTCGTTGGGCGCACCAGTGTTATGCAAGAGCTGTACCGTTTGATTGCGCGGATTGTGAACGGCGATCTGGCGGTGCTGATCAATGGCGAGAGCGGCACGGGAAAGTCGCTGGTTGCCCGTACCATCCACGATTTTAGCGATCGGCGCGCGCTGCCGTTTGTGGTGGTGACGGCCACTGAAATGACTGCCACTGACGGGCTGGACCGGATGCTGGCCCGCGCAAACGCCGGCACGATTGTGTTTGACGAAGTCGGTGATCTGGATCTGGCAGCGCAGGGTCAAATTGCGCGCCTGATGGATCGTCTGGGTGATAACGCGCCGCGTATTATGGCCACGTCGCAGGCGGATCTGGCGGAAAAAATGGAGGCAGGGAATTTCCGTCAGGATTTGTTTTACCGGCTGAACGGGGTCGGGTTGCAAGTGCCTGCACTGCGCGACAGGGTTGATGACATTGCGCTGCTGGCTGCGTTTTTTCTGGATCGCGGTGCGGCGGAAGGTGGCGAGGCGCACCACCTGTCGAATGATGCGCAAAAACTGGTGCAAAGCTACAGTTGGCCCGGCAATGTGCGCCAGTTGGAAAACTGTTTGCGCCGTCTTGGGGTGACCAGCGGGCAGACTGAAATATCGCTGACCGAGGTCGAGGCAGCACTTGGTGGGCAGCCGGCGATGGAGCCTGTGACAGATCAGCGCCAAGGCGACAAGCTGGCGGCGTCTATTGCGCGGCATTTGCAGCGCTATTTTGATCTGCACGGCGGGGCCTTGCCGCCGCCCGGCCTATATGCGCGGATATTGCACGAGATGGAGCTGCCGTTGCTGGAAATCGCGCTGGATGCCACGGGCGGCAATCAGGCCAAATGCGCCGACCTTTTGGGCATCAACCGAAATACCTTGCGTAAGAAGATTTCCGACCTCGATATTCGCGTGACACGGCGGCGTAAATTGATGTAAAAGAGCAACATCAAGCGTGACCCAATGGCATCAGCCGGGACATAGCTACAAAATATGGTGGTTCGCCGCAAATGCGGCACATCGGAAAGCAGGCAACAGGTGGCACGCTCTGCCAGAATTGCAACACTGGATAAACTAAGCCGTTTGCGGCGCAAAAGGCGTGTGCAAAATGCTGCGACGTTAAGTTTGGTAATCCTTGGCCCGGTTCTGGCCATCGCCACATTCATTGTTCTTGGCCCACTTGATAAAGGGGCGGCGGCCTCCAGTCTGCGCCTGATTCTGCTGACCGATGTGGTCTATATCCTTGTGGTCGCGGCGCTGGTTTTGCAGCGCGTGGCGCGGATGATATCGGCAAGGCGGGCACGTTCGGCGGGGTCCCGCCTGCATCTGCGTCTGACCGGCGTCTTTGCCTTGGTCGCGCTGATCCCCACGGTGCTTGTGGCGGTGTTTGCGGTGCTGACCGTAAATGTCGGGCTTGAGGGGTGGTTTTCGGAACGGGTGCGACAGGTGGTTGGCACATCGCTGGCCGCGGCCGAATCTTACGAAAACGAACACCGGCGCGACCTGATACAGGACGCTGAAGCGCTGGCGTCATACCTGAACCTTGCCAACCAGTCGACGTTTTTTCTAAGCGACGCGAACTTGCGTGAATTGCTCACCCAAGGGCAGTTGCAAATCCAGCGGGGCCTGCGCGAGGCTTATGTGATTGATGGCGGCACCGAATTGCGGGCGCGGGGCGAGCGCTCGTACCTGTTCGATTTCGAGGCCCCGACACAGCAGGATATTGCCGCCGCTGATGCTGGCGAAGTTGTGGTCATTCAGGACTGGGACAACAACGAATTCCGCGCGCTGGTGAAATTGAGCGCCTATGTTGACCGCTACCTGTATATTTCGCGCAATGTGGACGGGAATATCCTGAACCTGCTGGATGACACCAAAGAAACCGCCACCCTGTATCATCAGTTAGAGAGCGAGCGCGGCAAAATCCTGTTTGAATTTGGTCTGCTCTATATCGGCTTTGCGGTGATCCTGATTTTGGCGGCGATCTGGCTGGGCCTGTGGTTTGCCGAACGTCTGTCGCGGCCTGTGGGGCGCTTGGCGGGGGCGGCGCAGCAGGTCGGGACCGGTGATCTGGATGTTCAGGTGATCGAGGAAGAAGGCGATGATGAAATCGCCATGCTGGGGCGGTATTTCAACCAGATGACGCGCCAGCTAAAGGGGCAGCGCGATACATTGCTGCAAAACACCCGCCAGATTGAACACCGCCGCCGCCTGTTTGATTCAGTGCTGTCGTCTGTTGCCTCGGGTGTTGTCGGGCTGGATGCAGACGGCAAGGTGACGTTCGTGAACCGGTCGGCCGAACGCCTGTTGGCGCTGCCGGACGAACAATCCGGCGATATCAGCGTTGCGGTGCCGGAATTTGGCCCGCTGTTGCAACGCCTGCGGGATCGCAACACCGAAGTGGCACAGCAAGAGATCAAGCTGTCGCGCGACGGGACGCTGGAAAACCTGCTGGTGCGGATCAGCACGCGGCGCAATGATGCGGGCAACCTTGAAGGCTATGTGATTGCCTTTGATGATGTCACCGATCTGGTTTCGGCGCAGCGGATGGCGGCCTGGGGCGACGTGGCGCGGCGCATCGCCCACGAGATCAAGAACCCGCTCACCCCGATCCAGCTGTCAGCTGAACGCCTGAAACGCAAGTTTGGCCCGTTGGTCGGGGATCAGGTCGATACATTGAATCAATACACCGATGTGATCATCCGCCAGACCGGCGATTTACGCCGCATCGTTGACGAATTTTCAAAATTTGCGCGGATGCCGGAACCTGAATTACGCGATCATGATTTAGTGGCGATTGTGCGTGACGCGGTGGTGTTGCAGGAAACCGCAATGCCGGATGTGACGCTAACGGTGGATTTGCCGGACGCACCCGTTATGGCCGATCTGGATGCCACAATGATCTCGCAAGCGATGGTGAACTTGATCAAGAATGCGGGGGAAGCCATTGAAAGCCTTGGTGAAAAGGGGCTGCCAAATGGGTATTCACCGGAAATTCATGTGACCATGCGCGTGCAGGGTACGATGATTGCCGTTGATATATCGGACAACGGCATCGGGCTGCCCGAAGACCGCGCCCGCCTGTTTGAACCCTATGTGACGACCCGCGCGGCGGGCACCGGACTGGGCTTGCCGATCGTGAAAAAGATCATCGAGGAGCACGGCGGCACTTTGGTGCTGGTCGATGCCGAACAATTCAAAGGAAACGCGCATCGCGGTGCGCGTGCTGAAATACGGTTGCCCGCCTCGCTAAGTGTGGTGGCGCAAACCAAAATGAAAAAGGCTATATGAGGTGAAGCAGCATGGGTGATATTCTAATTGTCGACGACGAGCGCGATATCCGCGAATTGATTTCCGACATCCTGAAAGACGAGGGCTATACCACCCGTCTGGCCGGAAATTCGGATGATTGCATGGCCGAGGTCAACGCCGCACCGCCCGCACTGATGATCCTCGATATCTGGTTAAAGGACAGCCAGATGGACGGCATCGACATTCTGAAAACGGTGAAGCGGGACAACCCCGATATTCCGGTGGTGATCATTTCGGGGCATGGCAATATCGAAATTGCTGTGGCCGCGATCAAACAGGGTGCGTATGATTTCATCGAAAAACCGTTTAATATTGATCAGTTGATGGTGGTTGTGGCCCGCGCGATGGAAACGTCGCGTCTGCGCCGCGAAAACAGCGAATTGCGCCGTGGCGATGCGATATCTGCCGAAATGCTGGGCGATAGTGCGTCCTTCAAGGCGCTGAAATCCAATCTGGACAAGGTGACCAATTCCAATGGCCGGGTGATGCTGACGGGGCCTGCTGGGGCGGGCAAAGAGGTGGCCGCGCGCTATATCCACGCCAATTCCAACCGCGCATCCGCGCCGTTCATATCGGTCAACTCGGCCTCGATCGAGCCTGAGCGGATGGAGGAGGTTCTGTTTGGCCGCGAAAGCAGCGAGCGCGGGATCGAGCCGGGTCTGCTGGAGCAAGCCCACGGCGGGATTTTGTATTTTGACGAGGTGGCAGATATGCCGCTGGGCACGCAATCCAAAATCCTGCGGGTGCTGGTGGACCAACAGTTCCAGCGTGTTGGCGGCAGCGATAAGGTGCGCGTCGACATTCGGGTAATATCCAGCACAAACAGAATGTTATCTGACGAAATTGCCGCAGGTAGATTCCGCGAAGAGCTGTTCCACCGTCTGAATGTGGTGCCGATCCTTGTGCCATCGCTTGAGGAGCGCCGCGAGGATATTCCACTGTTGGCAATCCATTTCATCGAGGAATTGAACAAAACCCAGGGGTTGGCGTTGCGGATGCTGTCCAAAGATGCCGAAGCATTGATGCAGACCATGCAATGGCCCGGAAACGTGCGCCAGCTAAAAAATGTGGTTGAGCGGGTGCTGATACTAGGGTCTGACAACGGCCCGATCACCGCCAAGGAATTGCCATCCCCCGAGGACACCTCGCAATCCGAGGGGCGGGTTGTGTTGTCGTCGGGTCTGGCCACATTACCGCTGCGCGAAGCACGCGAATTGTTTGAACGTGAATACCTGATGACCCAGATCAACCGCTTTGGTGGCAACATCAGCCGCACCGCCAGTTTCGTCGGGATGGAGCGGTCAGCCTTGCATCGCAAGCTGAAATCACTGGGGATTGTGACCTCGAGCAAGGGCGGTGCCCGCATTGCCCATGTAGAGCCCGAGATTGACGAGTAGCGGCGCGTCTGGCATGGATAATATCCAAAGACCCAAAAAGGCAGCACCATGAAGGTTATCATATGCGGGGCGGGGCAGGTCGGTTGGCAAATTGCCCGCCATCTGTCGGGTGAAAATAACGATGTAACGGTGGTTGATAACAACCCCGAACTGGTGCACCGCGCCACAGACACGCTGGATGTGCAGGGGGTTGCCGGTTTTGCCAGTTACCCCGATGTGCTGGAACGGGCAGGTGCGCGGGACGCCGATATGATCATCGCCGCCACTTATTCGGACGAGGTGAATATGGTCACCTGTCAGGTGGCCCATTCGGTGTTTGAAATCCCGCGCAAAATTGCCCGTCTGCGCAGCCAAAGCTATCTAACGGCGATCTATTCCGATCTGTACCGGCGTGAACATATGCCGATTGATGTGGTGATCAGCCCTGAGCGCGAGGTGGCCGAGGCCGCGTTGCAGCGCCTTGCTGCCCCGTCCGCGTTTGACACCGAAAGCTTCCTTGAGGGCAAATCACAACTGCTGGGCATCCTGATTGAGGAGGACTGCCCGGTGGTCAACACGCCGCTGCGCCAGTTGACCGATCTGTTTTCGACCCTCAGCGCGATTGTGGTCGGCATCCGGCGCGAGGGCACGTTGTTTGCCCCAGAATCCGGCGACCAGATTTTTGTTGGCGACGAGATTTATATATTCACCCACACACAGGACATGGCCCGCACATTGGAAGTGTTTGGCAAAACCAGCAACAAACAGGAACGCATCGTTATTCTGGGCGGTGGCAATGTCGGGCTGGCGGTGGCGGAGGCGCTGGAAACTCGCACCGAACGGGTCCGCGCCAAGGTGATCGAGCAGGACCGCGCCCGCGCCGAAGTGGCCGCAGATGCGCTGGAAAAAACCATTGTGCTGCATGGCGACGGGTTAAGCGCCGAATTGCTGGCCGAGGCAGGCATCACCCGCGCCGACGCGATCCTGTGCGTCACCGATGATGATAAAACCAACATTCTGGCGGCCGTGCGGGCCAAGGCCGAAGGCTGCCCGATGGCGATTTGTCTGATCAATGATCCGTCACTGGTACCGTTGATGAAGCCGATGGGCATTGACGCCTACATCAACCCGCGCGCCACCACGGTGTCGTCCATCCTGCGCCACATCCGCCATGGTCGTGTGCGCGGCGTCTATTCCATTGGCAACGCCGAGGCCGAGGTGATCGAGGCGCAAGTGATGTCGACGTCACCGATTGCGGGGCAGAAAATCAGCGATGTGGATTTCCCTGAAGGTGTTTTGGTCGGCGCGATGATGCAGGACGGCAAGGTGATCCGCCCCAACGGTGCCACCCGCATTAACGAGGGCGACGTGATCGCCATGTTTGCAATGGCCGCCGATGTGCCCGAGGTGGAGCGGCTGTTGCAGGTCTCCATCGACTTTTTCTAGGTCGATAGATGCTGACCCGCATCCTGAATATGCCGTTTCTAGTGATCCTGATGGGGATCGGGGCGCTGGCGATGTATATTCCGGCGATCTATGCGCTGCTGGATAATGATCTGCATGTGGCGCGGGTGTTCCTATATGGCGGCACGCTGTTTTTGATCCTGACCGCGATGATCGGGCTGGCCAGTGCCGCCGGTCACAGCACTAACCTTGCCCGCAGTCACCTGACGGCGTTGCTGGGCGCATTTACCCTGCTGCCGATCATGCTGGCGGTGCCGTTTTACGAGGGGTTGCGCAACACCAGTTTTCTGAATGCCTATTTCGAAATGGTATCGAGCCTGACCACCACCGGCGCCACCTTGTTTGTGCCGGACCGCCTTCCGGATGCGCTGCACCTGTGGCGGGCGCTGGTTGGCTGGATGGGCGGATTTCTGGTCTGGGTGATGGCCATCGCGGTTCTGGCGCCGCTTAATCTCGGTGGGTTCGAGGTGACATCGACCGACGCTGGCAATACCGGACGCAGCCAGTTTTCCCAGATCACCAATGTTGCCAACGCCTCGCAACGCTTAACGCGTTATGCGACGATGCTGTTTCCGGTTTACGCGGGGCTGACGCTGGTTCTGTGGATTGCGCTGCTGCTGGCGGGGGACACGTCGCTGGTGGCGGTGAGCCACGCGATGTCGACGCTGGCCACCAGTGGCATTTCGCCGGTTGGCGGTGTTGGGGCGAGCGGCAGCGGTGTGGTGGGCGAGGTGATCATATTCGCCTTCCTGTTCTTTGCCATAACCCGGCTGCTGTTTTCCAAGGATCAGCAAGTGCGGGGCTTGCGCCAGCTGCGCCATGATCCGGAATTCCGCATGGGCAGTTTTCTGGTGGTCGTGGTGCCGCTGCTGCTGTTTGCCCGCCACTGGGTCGGGGCCTATGACAGCGATCTGGAAAACGATCTGGCTGCGGCCATACGCGCCCTATGGGGGGCGGCGTTTACCGTTTTGTCATTCCTGACCACCACGGGGTTTGAATCCGCCGACTGGGCCGATGCGCGGGGCTGGTCCGGCCTGCAATCCTCGGGCCTGATCCTGTTGGGTCTGTCGATCATTGGCGGTGGTGTGGCGACCACTGCGGGCGGGGTGAAACTGATGCGGGTTTATGCGCTCTATAAACACGGCACCCGCGAGATGGAGCGCCTGCTGCATCCTTCAAGCGTGGGCGGGGCGGGCACGCAGGCTCGGCATATCCGCCGGTTCGGGGCGCAAATATCGTGGATATTTTTCATGCTGTTCAGCATGTCGGTGGCGCTGGTGATGTTGGCGCTGTCCCTGACCGGTCTTTCATTTGAAAGCGCGATGGTGTTCACCATTTCGGCCCTGTCCACCACCGGCCCGCTGGCCGCCGTTGCCGCACAAGACGCCCAAAATTACGCCCAGCTGGGCAGTGTCGCCAAGATGATACTTGCCGCCGCAATGGTGCTGGGGCGGCTGGAAACGCTGGCAATTATTGCCCTGTTCAACCCCGCCTTGTGGCGCTCCTAGGGCACAGATCGTCGGAAAATCGGCTAACGGGCTGATTTTAGGGCTGGAATCTATTGTAAAGCCACGACATAATCATAGTTTGAGTAACATGTTTCATTGCCCGACAGGGGTAGACCACAATAAAAAGGCGAAAGACCAATGGCTGCCGACAGACAAAATTTGCAGGACGCGTTTTTGAATCACGTCCGTAAGGCTAAAGTTCCAGTAACAATTTTCCTGATCAACGGGGTGAAATTACAGGGTGTTATCACATGGTTTGATAATTTCTGTGTGCTTTTGCGTCGCGACGGTCAGGCCCAGTTGGTATATAAACACGCAATTTCCACCATCATGCCGGGTGCGCCGATCAATCTATATGACGGCGAAGAAGAATAATCCGATATGGAAATTGATCCCCCGCGCAACACCCGCGCATGGGTTCTGCATCCCGAACTGAAATTCGACAATGCGCGGCGTGACCCCGTTCCGGCGCTGGCCGAGGCTGTGGCCTTGGCAAACGCCATGCCTGAAATGGAGGTCGTCGGGGCCGACATCGTGCAACTGCGTGCCGTTAAGGCAGGGGTGTTGTTCGGCAAGGGCAAGATTGCCGAATTAAAGGCGATCTTTGCCGCCGAGGAAATCGAGCTGGTGTTGATAGACGGTGCCCTGACGCCGGTGCAGCAGCGCAATCTGGAAGAAGAGTGGGGGCTGAAGATCCTTGATCGCACCGGCCTGATCCTTGAAATATTCTCGGATCGTGCCCGCACCCGTGAAGGCGTGCTTCAGGTCGAAATGGCAGCGCTTTCTTACCAGCGCACCCGTCTGGTGCGGGCCTGGACCCACCTTGAACGCCAACGCGGCGGGCTTGGCTTTGTCGGTGGTCCTGGCGAGACCCAGATCGAGTCTGACAGACGCGCCATTGATGATGCGATCACGCGGCTAAAGCGCCAGTTAGGCAAGGTGGTCAATACCCGTGAGTTGCACCGCGCATCGCGCAAAAAAGTACCGTTTCCGGTGGTGGCGCTGGTTGGCTATACCAACGCGGGTAAATCCACCCTGTTCAACCGTTTGACGGGGGCCAAGGTGATGGCCAAGGACATGCTGTTCGCCACGCTGGACCCGACCATGCGCAGTGTCGAGCTGCCTTCGGGTCAGGAAATTATCCTATCCGACACGGTGGGTTTCATATCGGAACTGCCGACCCAACTGGTCGCCGCATTCCGCGCCACATTGGAGGAAGTTCTGGATGCCGATCTGGTGATCCATGTGCGCGATATTTCGCATGCCAACACGCATGAGCAAGCCCGCAATGTGGCCAGCATTCTGGAGCAGTTGGGCATGGCGGAAGATGCGCCAATGATCGAGGTCTGGAACAAGCTGGATTTGCTGGATGCGGATGATCAGGCGGCGATGCAGGAAAAAGCTGCGCGCCATGATGACAAGTTCGCAATTTCGTCGATTACAGGGCAGGGGCTAGATGAATTGCTCGAGGCGATCTCGGCCAACCTGACTGACCCGAAAACGGCGCGTGAATTGCTGATCCCCTATGCGGACGGGCGCAAACGCGCGTGGTTGTTCCAAGAGGGTGTAGTGACGGGCGAGGACCAGAACGAGGACGGCTTTGTGGTTCAAGTGTTCTGGACCGCACGGCAGGAAAAGCATTACCGCGATATGTGAGTGCTTGCGCACTTGCGCACGTTACATGTGTAGCTGTCGC
The DNA here is from genome assembly GCA_964473185.1 of uncultured Marinosulfonomonas sp. Lineage (GTDB taxonomy): Bacteria > Pseudomonadota > Alphaproteobacteria > Rhodobacterales > Rhodobacteraceae > Profundibacter. The sequence goes on from CAYYOF010000023.1 coordinate 11,674, forward strand.
TGTATCTTTACCTATTCGCACCGATCTATATTTGACAGATACACACCGCACATACGCCGAGGGTATCACATGTCATTTAGGCCAGTAAAATCTGCAACATTAGCACAGCCGACAATCGAGGGCGCGGGGGTTAAACTGCACCGTGCATTCGGGTTTCACAATCCGGATATGTTCGACCCATATTTGCTGTTCGATGACTTTCGCAACGAGGCCCCCGAAGATTATGCGAAGGGATTTCCGTGGCATCCGCACCGTGGCATAGAAACCATCACCTATGTTTTGACGGGGAGTGTGACGCACAAAGACAGCCTGAACAACGAAGGCACGCTGGGGGCGGGAGCGGTTCAATGGATGACGGCAGGGTCCGGTATCATGCATCAGGAAATGCCCAAAGGAAACGCACAGGGGCAGATGCACGGGTTTCAATTGTGGGCCAATCTGCCTGCCAGTCTGAAAATGACTGCGCCCCGTTATCAGGACGTTGAGGGCAAGGACATTCCCGAAATTATTGATGACGACGGCACGCAGGTGCGTATCATCATTGGTGAATTCTGGGGCAAGCGCGGGCCGGTTGATGGCATAGCTTCCGATCCGCAATATCTGGACATATTCGTGCCCGCAGGTGTTCGAAAAACCTTTAAGGTTGATACCTACCGCCACGCCTTTGCTTATGTGTTTGACGGGGCAGGCCGGTTTGATGATGCGGCGCCGCCAAAGGGGGTGTTGCTGGAAAAAGAAGTGATGGGCGAGGAGTTGAACATCCGCGACCTGTCAGGTGATCGCACCCTGATCCAGTTTGGCACCGGCGACGAGGTGACCGTGCAGGCAGGGCCGGACGGCATCCGGTTTTTGCTGATTTCGGGCGCCCCTTTGAACGAGCCGATTGCGTGGCACGGACCGATTGTGATGAACACCCGTGATGAGCTGAAACAGGCGGTTCAGGACCTGAACAACGGAACATTTATCAAACCGGCACATTAAGAGCGTGTCTCGTTCAACCGGATTCATTTCATTCATCTGGTCGTCAGATGAATTCAATTAAACGAGACTTGCTCAAAAGGAGCGCATCATGGGATTGCTACAGGACGGAAAATGGGTTGATCAATGGTATGAAACCAAATCAACCGGCGGGCATTTCAAACGAAAGGATGCCTCTTTTCGAAACTGGATAACCGCAGACGGCTCTGCTGGGCCAAGTGGTGCGGCTGGGTTCAAGGCCGAAGCGGACCGCTATCATCTTTACATCTCGCATGCCTGCCCGTGGGCGCACCGCACGATGATTTTTCGTAGCTTAAAAGGGCTTACGGATATGATCCCTGTATCGGTGGTGAACTGGTATATGCGCGACGATGGCTGGACCTTTCATGCTGGCGACGGGGTGGTTGGTGATCCGGTCAGCAATGCTGAATTCATGCATCAGGTCTATACTGCGGCCGATCCGGCCTATAGCGGTCGTGTGACCGTTCCGGTGTTGTGGGACAAGAAAAACCAGACCATCGTCAGCAATGAATCCTCCGAAATTATCCGCATGTTCAACAGCGCCTTTGAGGGTGTCGGGGCGACCCCGGGTGATTATTACCCCGAAGCGTTGCGCGGCGATATCGATGCCATAAATGCCCGCGTCTATAGCACGTTGAACAACGGGGTTTATCGCTCCGGTTTTGCCACCACACAAGCGGCGTATGAGGAGGCCATCGTGCCGCTGTTTGAAACGCTGGACTGGCTGGAAGGGCTTCTGGCACAGAACCGCTACTTGACGGGGGCAGAATTGACTGAGGCTGACTGGCGCCTGTTCACCACATTGGTGCGGTTTGATCCGGTCTATGTCGGTCACTTCAAATGCAACCTGAAACGCATCGCGGATTACCCGAACCTGTCAAACTACGTCCGTGATCTGTATCAGTACACCAGCGTGGCGGCGACGGTGCATATGGATCACATCAAGAACCACTATTACGCCAGCCACGACACGGTGAACCCGACTGGCATTGTGCCGCTTGGGCCAGTGATGGATCTGGATGCGCCGCATAATCGCGGGGGTTAATCAGTGAGCGCCAGCTTTGCCCCCAGAAACCCGAAGGTTCCGGCAAACACCCGTTTGATCCATGTCAGCACGACTGGGCGGGAAATTACGTAATCCCGCGCCAACGACGCCATCGCGCCGTAGCCGATGAAAATGACGAATGTCAGCACCATGAAAATGGCCGCCAGCATAATCAGTGACCCTGTGGCCCCGACTGCATCGGCGGATACAAATTGCGGCAGGAAGGCCAGAAAGAACAACGATAGTTTCGGGTTTAGCACATTTAGCAACATGCCGTTCAGGGCAATCCGCACGACCCCTGTGCTGGATTTATCCTCGGACACCGACATGACCTCTTTGTCGTTCAAAATGCTCCACGCCATGAAAAACAGATAGGCGACGCCAAGGTATTTGATGATCTGGAAAGCCAGCGCACTGGTGTGCAGCAGGGCGGCCAGCCCGACAATGCTGGCGATGGCGGCCGGAAGGATGCCGAGCGTGCAACCAAAAGCGGCGGCGATGCTGGCGCGAAAACCTTTGCCTAGACCAATTGCCATTGTGTAGAGGACACCGGTGCCCGGCAATAAAACCACTACGATTGAGGTGAGAAAAAATTCAAGGCTCATCATTGTTCTCCGTTTATGGCGCAGGCTCTAGTACTGTTATACCCGCCGCCGCCGCGCGGGCCAGTTCAGGGTCCAGTGACATCGGGATATATTCGCCACGCCGCCATAGTTCGCCCAGATTATCATAAAATCGTGACAGTGGATGTCCCGATTGTCCAGTTGAAATCACAAACACCGAACTGTCCGGATCGGCAAAATCGTAAACCCCGCGAAAGCCGGCCCCATGCACGTTATGAAACGGGGCCGGATCAGCCCCGCTGGTGCGGCCACGTTGCAGGGTGTTGTCGCCGCCCGAGGTGGATTGGTGAATGTTGACGAACCACTTTAACACCGGCACATCGCCCAGCACAGGGTGGTCATGCGTCGCCTGATGCGCATCGCCCCAGCGCAATGCCTCGATTGCTGTGCCGTGATGCTCGTTAATCCACAACAGCGCGTCATCCAACGCAAGGCGGGCGATGTCCGTGCAGGTTTCGGTGGCGGCGGATTGCAGCACATCGCACCACACACCCGCCCCGTCGGTGTTGCGGTAAACGCGTTCGATAAACAATGGCTCCACATGGGGGAAACGGGCCGCAAGCGGCCCCATCTCGTCCTTGATCAGCCGATCCTGCAAGGCCCGCAACCAGGCCGCGTAAATCAGCGGTTCGGGCAGGTGTTCGTTCATCTCGCCGTTCCAGTTTGCCAACATCTCCAGTGCTTGCTGGCGCCGGTGTTCGGGCGTGCCCACGGGTGCTGCTTCGCCAGTGAACCACAGATCAGCCGCGATCAGCGGTAGCAGGGCGCGCGCCGTATAGCTGACGGTGTCCAGCTGTGCTTCGATGAAACTTTCACGGGTATGCACTTCGCGGCTTTGCATCAGGCGTTGCCAGCGCAGGATACGCTGTGTGTCGCCCCACACGAAACTGACGTGACGCGGGAAAGCGCGGTCAATCATCTTGTTGTTGGTGTTGCCGATGATGCCGCCAACCGGATTCATAAATTCCGGATTGTCACTATAATCGGCGCGGCCCTGCCAGTGATTTTCCGCCAGCCAACCCTGCGACGGAATGCGCCCCATCGTCTGGTGGTTTTCGCTGCGTTTCGGGATCGCCCCGATGGTTTTCATCGCCACACTGTCGCCATCCGCCAAGATCAGGTTCATCGCCGGAGCAAGGTACCCCTCGGCTGCACTGATGGCCTGTTTGATCGAGCGGGCCTGCATCAGGCCAAGCATCGCCGAAATAGATGTGTCGGCGGGGCTAAGCACGGTCCATGCTACGGTGGTTACATGACCCGCAGGTGTGATGCTGGCCAGATCATAATGACTGCCAGGCAGCACTGGGCCATTATCGCTCCATTGTAGTTTGATTGTAATCGGCGCTTGGTCCTTGATCCGGATGATCGAATCCCGCGTTATAAACGGTTTGAACCCTGTTGCGGTCTGGTATTCATCCGGATTGTCGGGGTTCAGTTTTTCGATATACACATCCTGATCATCGACATAGGCCGAGTTCAGCCCCCAGCCCAGATAATCACTACGTCCGGTCAATATTGCAGGCACTCCGGGAATGGTACCGCCAATGATGCCACCCTGATCCAGTTCCAGACGGGCCAGATACCAGATAGCAGGGGCGGAAAACCCCAGATGCGGGTCATTGGCCAGCAATGTTCCCCCCGCAGCCGAGCGCGAGGGGGCGGCGGCCCATGCGTTCGAGGCACCGGCAAAGGCGCGTGGTTTGAACGGCGAGAGCGGGTCAGGTGCTGTCGGCGTGACCGCCGCATAGCGAGGGACGGTAGGAAACAGGCTGGCGTATTTTGGCAGGGCGGCGATGGCGGCCCCCGGCGCGTCTGGCAGGATGTCGCGCAACCGATCCTCAGACAGGATCAGCGAGACCTGCGCGCGCAGCACTTCCTGTTCCAGATGCGGCGACATCTGCAGTGCCATCAGTTTGATGATGGCAATCGAATCCGTCGGTTGCCACGGTGAAATCTGATTGCTGAACAGGAAAAATTCCGGCGCCCCACGGCCAAGCGCCCCTTTGTTGATCTGGGTCAGCCATGCGTTCACCCCTTTGGAATAGGCCTCTAGTGCCGCCATGGTTTGCGCATCCTGCGCCTTGAGCGAGCTGACCGACAGGTTGTAAATATCCAGCCGCCGCATCAGTTTATCAATTTCCAGGGTGCGCGGGCCGAACTGTTCTGACAAACGCCCCTGTGCAGTGCGCCGCAGCATGGTCATTTGCCATAGACGGTCCTGCGCATGGGCAAAGCCAAGCGCGTAGAACACGTCATTATCGGTGGTTGCGAAAATATGCGGCACACCGGCATTATCGCGCACGATTTCGACCGTACCATTAACGCCCGCCACCCGGTGCGTCGCGTCGTAGTCAATCAAGGATCGCGAAGCGAGGTAATAGACCAGAAAACCGGCCAGCATTGCCAGCGCAAACAGCCCGACAAATATGCGTGTTAGCCAGCGAAATGTGTTTGCCATGTGAATATCCCGTTCTTGACGCAGCCCTTTGCGGGGTTCAATACAGGGTGAACACTGGCAAGACAATCAAAGGGATAAAAACAATGGCAAAAGTCGCATTTCTGGGCCTCGGGGTCATGGGATATCCAATGGCGGGGCATCTGGCCGCCGCGGGACACGAGGTATGTGTTTATAACCGCACTGTGGCCAAGGCGCAAAGCTGGGCGAGCGAGCACAAGGGCCGTTTCGCCGCCACACCGCTTGAGGCGGCGCAGGGCTGCGAATTTGTGATGTCTTGCGTAGGCAATGATGATGATTTGCGTGCCGTTTGTGTGGGCGATGACGGCGCGTTTGGCGGCATGGAGGCGGGCGCTGTGTTTGTCGATCACACCACGGTTTCGGCCAAGGTGACGCGCGAATTATCGGCAGTTGCTGATGACGCAGGCCTGAGTTTCATTGATGCGCCAATTTCAGGCGGGCAGGCGGGGGCCGAAAACGGTATCCTATCAGTGATGTGTGGCGGCGATGCCGATGCATACGCGCGGGCCGAACCGGTGATCGACGCTTATGCACGCACCTGCAAACGGCTGGGCGACAGTGGCGCGGGGCAATTAACCAAGATGGTGAATCAGATTTGCATCGCCGGATTGGTGCAGGGATTGGCCGAGGGTCTGCATTTTGCTGAAAAGGCCGGACTGGACGGGCGGGCCGTTATTGACGTAATCGGTGGTGGTGCCGCGGGCAGTTGGCAGATGATGAACCGCTACGAGACTATGATCGATGGCGAGTTCGAGCACGGGTTTGCAGTGGACTGGATGCGCAAGGATCTGGGTATTTGTCTGGACACGGCAGACGAAAACGGTGCGAGCCTGCCCGTGACAGCGTTGGTGGATCAGTTTTACAAAGATGTGCAAAAACTGGGCGGGGCAAGGTGGGACACCTCAAGCCTGCTCAAGCGGTTGCGGGCGATGGGGTGACAATAAACGCTGGGTTTTCTAACGTAAACTAGATTAACTGCAGCGAATAATGCCATGAAATAGCGGGTAAATACCTGATTATTAATAGAACCACTATTCCGGAATAGTGGTTCTATTTTTTTGCCGCGACTGGCATGGGAAAATCCAAACCAGCCAACCAAAAATACATTACATTTGGCTACGGAATAATGCGCGTGTATTTCGTGCCTTCCAGCGTCGCCCCGACAATCAGCCCAGCCTGACCAAAGATCACCGCAATCACCGGCGCCAGCGCCGTGGTGGTTTCCGCCGAAACATTGCCACCTTTATCATTCACTGCATATTCCAGATCGGCGCCTGCGGCCCAACCGGCGGAACTGCGAAAACCGCTCAAGGCCTCTTGCGTCATGAAATAGAGCACATGCGAGAACTGTTGCGCCCCGATTTGAAAACCAATGCTGGCCGCAGCGGATGAATAATAATCCACCGTGGTGTCATTGACCCGCAACGCACCGCGTCCGAATGCGCCACCGATACCGAAACCTGCCTTGGTGATCAGCGGCATCACCAGCATGCCGACGGATTTATGTTTCAAATCCAGCGTGGCCGGATACCGGCTGTGCATGGTGCTGAGTGTTGAATCAACGCGGGCGTCGATCTTGGCGGCACCGCTGCCACCGATGCCGTTACCGCATGCTGCTGTGGTGCTGGCCATTGCGCCAGCAACGAATAGCCGCCGTGACAGTGTGTGTGGAAATCTGCTCATGGGAAAACCCCTTATGTTTGTGCCTATATGCTTGTGTCTGCCTGACATAAGCCGACCTTTTTGGCCGATCTTGTGGTGACTATAGGGGGTCAGGGCAGGGGTGTCATCATATGCTTGCGAAATTGGGCAATTCTTTGCGCGTTTGGTGCGCGTGCAAAGCTAGTTGTTTAACGCGCGGGCCACGCGCGGGGCGAAATAGGTTAGCACACCGTCACATCCGGCGCGCCGGAATGCCATCAGGCTTTCCAGCATCACCGCATCGCCATCAATCCAGCCATTGCCCGCCGCCGCCTGGATCATCGCGTATTCGCCCGACACCTGATAGGCGAATGTCGGCACGCCAAATTCGGTTTTCACACGGTGACAAATGTCCAGATAAGCCATGCCGGGCTTGACCATCACCATATCCGCGCCCTCGGACAGATCCCGCGCCACCAGCCGGATTGCCTCATCCGAATTGGCCGGATTCATCTGATAGGTTTTCTTGTCGCCCTTCAAGGCCCCCGCCGCCCCGACCGCGTCGCGGAACGGGCCGTAAAACGCGCTGGCGTATTTGGCGGAATAGGACAGGATCGACACATCCTTGTGCCCCTCGGCCTCGAGCGCGGCGCGCATCAGGCCAATCCGCCCGTCCATCATATCGCTCGGCCCCAAGATGTTGGCCCCCGCTGCCGCCTGCGTTAGCGCCATTTTCACCAATACTTCATTGGTTTCATCGTTCAGGATCACACCGTCCTGCACAATCCCGTCGTGCCCTTGCGCATTATATGGGTCCAGCGCGATGTCGGTCATCACCGCCACTTCGGGCACCGCCGATTTCACCGCAGCAATGGCGCGGTTGGTCAGGTTGTCCGCTCTCCACGCCTCGCGGCAGCAATCGGTTTTCAGGGCGGGATCGGTATAGGGAAATATACAGATCGCAGGGATACCCAGATCACGCGCCTCGCGGGCCGCCTTTACCAGCTGATCAATCGACAACCGCTCAACCCCCGGCATCGACGCCACCGCCTGACGCTCTCCGTTGCCCTCGACCACAAACATCGGCCAGATCAGGTCATTCACCGACAGGGTGTTTTCCTGACACAAGGCACGGATTGATGCCGTGCGACGGGTGCGGCGCAGGCGGGTGGCTGGAAAACTGGCTTGGATCGGGCGCATAATTATCTCTTTCTCTTTTGCTCCCTACTGGATACATAGTTTTTCCATCATCTCAAGGGTAGGAATTGGCGCAGGTCAGCGATATGTTCCGCTAAAACCCAAAGCTAAGAGGAAGAGCAGCAGTGGAATGGTATGAGATAGTGCTTGAGGTGATCGACATGCGGTCATTCTCGAACCTTTGGTACTGGATTGCCCTTGCGGTGGTCTGGTCCACCACCAGTCACTGGGTGCTGGGGGTGCCCTATGACATGGTGCTGCGGGCGCGTCGCCATGGCGGCCAGGCCGAGGTCGATCTGGAACATCTGGTGCAGATCTACACAAACCGGCTGCTTTATATCGGGCGAGTGTCTGGACTGTGGCTATTGGCGTTCGCCTGCTTTTTCCTGACCATCCTCGGAGTGCTGGGGTTTTATTACTGGGTCGAATTTGCCCAGGCGCTGTTCTTGCTGGCCTTTCCGATGACCATTGTCGGCATGCTGTCGCTTTCGACCGCCCGCCTTATCATTGATGAGGCCGCCATCGGAGAAGCGCTGCGTAACCGGATGAAAAAGCACAGGATAATCACGCAAGGCATTGGAATGTTGTCGATTTTCGTAACGGCTATGTTTGGAATGTATCAAAATTTGGCCATAGGGGCGCTTGGCCATTAGGCAGCATCGCATCAGGATACTATCACAATGGCCAAAGCCGACCACATAACCCTTGGCGGGGCGCCCGAGGGGTTCGATGCACATATTCTGGCGCAAGAGCTGGCCAAAGCTGGCCGCCCTGTGGTCCATATTGCCCGCGATGATAAACGTTTGTCCGCGATGCAGGCGGCGTTGGGGTTTTATGCCCCCGATGCGGTGGTGCTGACCTTCCCGTCATGGGATTGTTTGCCGTTTGACCGCACCTCGCCCAACGCCGATGTATCAGCCGCACGCATGTCCACATTGGCGGGGCTGGCGCATGGAATGCCCGCACCATTCATCCTGTTGACCACGCTAAATGCGGCCACCCAGCGGGTGCCGGCGCGTGACATTCTAAAACAGTCCGCCTTTCGCGCCACGGTGGGTGAACGTATCAACGAGGACGCCTTGCGCGGCTTTTTGTCCCGCATGGGGTTTGTGAACACCCCAACCGTGATGGAGCCTGGCGATTTCGCCATCCGCGGCGGCATTATCGACATATTTCCGCCGGTATCGGCAGGGGGCAAAGGTGGCCCTGTGCGGCTGGACCTGTTTGGCGATGTGCTGGACGGGGCCCGTCATTTTGACCCTGCCACCCAACGCACCACCGAAAAACTGACCAGCATTGATCTGGCACCGGTGTCTGAGATCATCATGGATGAGGCGGCTATCACGCGGTTTCGGCAAAACTACCGAATTGAATTTGGCGCGGCGGGCTCGGACGATCCGCTGTACGAGGCGATCTCTGCGGGGCGCAAACATCAGGGGGCCGAACACTGGCTGCCATTTTTCCACGAAAAACTGGAAACCCTGTTTGACTATCTGCCCGATGCCAGCATCGTTCTGGACGCCCAGATCACCGCCGCCCGTCTGGCGCGTTGGGACGCGATCGAGGATCAATACGAAACCCGACGCGAGGCGATGTCGGCCAAGAGCCGGATGGATACGGTATATAAACCATGTCCGCCGAACCTGCTGTATCTGGACGATGCGGGTTTTTCAGGGGCCATCAAGGGGCATCGTGTGATCCAGCTGAACCCCTTGCCGCAAAGCACCGGAATGGGTGTTCTGGATGGCGGCGGGCGCATCGGGCGCAATTTTGCACCGGAACGCCAACAACAAGACGTGAACCTTTTCAAAGAGTTATCCGATCATATCGATGTTAAAAAATCGGATGGGCCAATTGTGGTTGCCAGCTATTCTGAAGGGGCGCGTGAACGCCTGACTGGATTGCTCGAGGACGAAGGCCAGATCGGGTTGCGCCAGATCGGTGATGTGCGCGGCGTTAAAGACGGTATCAATCTGGTGGTCTGGGCGCTGGAACACGGCTTTGTCGGCAACGGCATCACGGTGATTTCCGAACAAGATGTTCTTGGGGATCGTCTAATCCGCGCCCCGCGTCGCAAACGCCGTGCCGAGAATTTCCTGACCGAAACCCAAAGCCTGTCGGTGGGTGATCTGATCGTGCATGTCGATCACGGGGTCGGGGTATACAAGGGGCTGGAGACCATCACCGCGATGGGCGCGGCACATGAATGTATCGCGCTGGAATATGCCGGCGGGGATCGTTTGTTCCTGCCAGTTGAAAACATCGAACTGCTGTCGAAATTCGGCCACGAGCAGGGTTTGCTGGACCGGTTGGGCGGCGGCGCGTGGCAAGCGAAAAAGGCCAAGCTGAAGGAACGTATCCGCGAGGTGGCGGAAAAACTGATCCGGCTGGCGGCTGAACGTGCCTTGCGCACCGCCACGGTGATGCAGGCCGAGCACCACGCTTGGGAGGCTTTTTGTGCGAGGTTTCCATATCAGGAAACCGACGACCAGCTCTCGGCCATCGAGGATGTTCTGGCGGACATGGCCTCGGGTCACCCGATGGATCGTTTGGTATGTGGTGATGTTGGTTTCGGCAAAACCGAGGTCGCGATGCGGGCGGCGTTTGTGGCTGCGATGTCCGGCCATCAGGTTGCGGTGATTGCGCCGACCACCTTGCTGGTGCGCCAACACTTTAAATCATTCGCCGAACGGTTCCGTGGCTTTCCGATCAGCGTTGGTCAACTGTCGCGGTTCGTGAGCACCCGTGACGCCAATTTGACCCGCGAGGGCATGACACGCGGCACCGTTGATATTGTTATTGGCACCCATGCGTTGCTGGCCAAATCGGTTAAATTCCAGAACCTTGGTCTGCTGGTGATCGACGAGGAACAGCGGTTTGGCGTCACCCACAAGGAACGGCTGAAGGAAATGCGCAGTGATGTGCATGTGCTGACCCTGACCGCCACGCCGATCCCGCGCACCTTGCAAATGTCACTGTCAGGTGTGCGTGATCTAAGCATCATCGGCACCCCGCCGGTGGACCGACTGGCGATCCGCACCTATGTGTCCGAATTCGACGGGGTAACCTTGCGCGAGGCGTTGCTGCGCGAACATTACCGTGGCGGCCAATCATTCTACGTGGTGCCGCGGATCAAGGATTTGCCGGAAATAGAGGCTTTCCTTGAGGATCATGTGCCAGAAGTTACATATGTCGTGGTGCATGGCCAGATGGCGGCGGGCGAATTGGACGACCGGATGAACGCGTTTTACGATGGTAAATACGACGTGCTGCTGGCCACCACGATTGTTGAATCCGGTCTGGATATCCCGACCGCCAACACCATGATCGTGCATCGAGCAGATATGTTCGGCTTGTCGCAGCTGTACCAGATCAGGGGCAGGGTCGGGCGCTCAAAAACCCGCGCCTATGCCTATATGACCACCAAACCACGCACGCCGATCACCGCCACCGCGCAAAAACGTCTGCGGGTTCTGGCCAGTCTGGATTCACTGGGGGCGGGATTTACGCTGGCGTCCCAAGATCTGGATATTCGCGGGGCTGGGAACCTTTTGGGCGAGGAGCAATCCGGCCAGATGCGCGAAGTTGGCTACGAACTGTATCAACAGATGCTGGAAGAGGCGATTGGCAAGATTAAATCAGGCGAAATCGGCATGCCCGAAGACGGCGGCAAATGGGCGCCGGTGATAAACCTCGGGGTGCCTGTGCTGATCCCTGACAAATACGTGCCGGACCTTGATGTGCGCCTTGGGCTATATCGTCGCCTGTCGACCCTGCACACCAAAGTCGAGCTGGAGGGTTTTGCGGCCGAGCTGATCGACCGTTTCGGCACCTTGCCAAAAGAAGTGAATTCACTGCTGCTGGTGGTGCGGATCAAAGGCATGTGTAAACGTGCCGGTATTGCGCGGCTGGACGCTGGGCCAAAGGGGGCGGTGATCCAGTTCCACAATGACAAGTTTGCCTCGCCCAAAGGGCTGGTTGAGTTCATCGAGGCCGAGCGCGGCATGGCCAAAGTCAAGGGCAACACGATCGTCATTCGGCGCGACTGGACCCGCGCGGCTGATAAGGTCAAAGGCGCATACGCTATTGCCCGCGATCTGGCGCAAAAGGTGATTGCGCAAAAGAAAGCCAGGAATGTAAAATCCTGATTTCCAATCATTGTTCCACAAATATCCGCGCCGCAGGCACTGAATCCTTTATTCAGCAGGCAAAGGCTCTTGCCGGATCAACTGCATAAACGCAAGCGCCAAAACCGCACAACAAAACACCCCGATCAGCACGGGTAACGGTGTGCCATCAAAGGCATAACCGACAGGGGCCGCGATCACCACGGCCAGCACCGTCGAGATAGAACTGACCACCGAAGCCGCTATTCCGGCCATATGTCCCATTGGCTCCATGGCGATGGCGTTCAAATTGCCCAGCGTCATTCCGGTCATGAAAAAGATCGATGTCATCCAGATCAGGAATGATACGAAATAGGCCCAGTCGGGCATGATGTTCAGCAATAACATTGTGGCGATGCTGCCTGATATAATGATCTGCACCAGCAGGGTGGTGCGGATCAGCAACCGCATGCCCAACCGGACCACCAGAGCCGCATTTAGCAGACCGGCAGTGCCGGCAATCAGTGCCAACCCACCAAACCATAAAGGAAAATTATCCCCCTGATCAAAGGTGATATCAAACACCTGCTGGGTCGTGGACAACATGCTGAACAAAGCCCCTAAAAGCAGGGTTTGCACCAGGATTGTGACCCGCACAGTGCGGTTTGTCAGAACCTCGACAGTGCCGCTCCACAACACAGGAACACTAAAAGCGCGGCGTGAATCTTTGGCCAGCGTTTCGGGTTGGCGCAGGCCAAACCATAGACCGTTGATCACAGCAAAAATAACAAAGGCCCCGAACAATCCGCGCCAGCCAACAAATGCAATGATCACCGCCCCCAAGGCCGGAGCAAAGGCCGGCACCAAGGTGAACACGATCATCACAAATGACATCAGTTGCGCCATTTGGCGCCCAGCATATCGGTCACGGATCACCGCCATTGCCACCACCCGCGGGCCCGCCGCACCGATGCCTTGCAGCACGCGGGCCGCCAGCACCATTTCCAGTGATCCGGCCAGCATCGCCAGAACCGAGGCGATCATGTAAATCACAAACCCGCCCAGCAACACCCGCCGCCGCCCAAAAGTGTCCGACAAGGGGCCGGTGAAAAACGTGCCCAGCCCCATACCCAGAACAAAGCTGGTCAGGATCAGTTGCGCACGGTTCAGATCATCCGGTGTCAGGGCTGCGCCAATCTCGGGCAGGGCGGGCAGCATTGCATCAATCGAAAATGCGATCGTCGCAAATGACATCGCCATCAGGGCGACAAATTCGGGTTTTTTCAGGGGTGTTTGCGGGGTCTTCATTCGTTACATGTCCTTAGACACAAAATAATTGCCACCGCACAAATCAGCACCTCGACCAGAAAGCTCCAGTAGAACATAAAGGATAGGATCCAATGACTGTGGGCTGCAGAAACGGTGGCCAGTTGGAAAAAATCACGGCTGAACGGCCATTGCCACATGATGCTGCCAACCAGTGTGTCCAGTATTAGATGCAACAGGACTGCGCCAAAGCATAACGTTGTCACGGGTAGCCAGTGCCGTTTCAGCATAGCAACTATGGGCAGGATGATCGCGGCGGCAATCAGCCAGAACCCCGGCACATGGGTCAAATAACGGTGGTGATGTACGCTGCGCCCATCCACCAGATGGAACCACAACATGTCAAAATCCGGCAACACCGAGGCCAGCAAAACACATCCCAGCACAGCGCCCTTGGTGCGAGTGGCGCGACCAAGGATATATCCAGCTGGAAGATGCGCAACCAGCATTAGATTTCAGGCCCGCTTGGGACGGCAAGGTCAACAATAACCTGACCCCATGTTTCTGCCGGTTGCGCCCCCGTCAGCACGGTTTCATTGTTCAGAATAAAGGTCGGCACCCCGCGCACACCCATTTCGCGGCTATGGGCATCACGGGCGCGGATGTCTTCCAGATCGGCGTCAGTGGCCAGCAGGCGCTCGACCATATCCGCGTCCATACCGCTATCACCAGCGATGTTGCACAGCACCGCATCATCGCCAATATCACGCCCTTCGACAAAGTAGGCCTTGAATAGGGCGGCCACCACAAAGGCTTGCCGTCCCTCGATACCCGACCAGTGGATCAGGCGGTGCGCATTGATGGTGTTCGGTGTGGTTTTGATCGCGGCAAAGTCGATGTCCAGGCCAGCCGCATCGGCCGTTTTGGCAATCTCGCCGTAAACCTTGAGCGCGCCCTCTTGGCCGCCGAATTTCAGCTCCAGATATTCGCGCCGGTCCATGCCACCCGCGGCCATGTCGGGATTCAGTTGGTAGGGGTGCCATTCAATGGTGAACGGATGGCCGGGGTGCGCCGCCAGCGCACGGTCCAGATAGGATTTACCGATATAGCACCACGGGCAAATCGGGTCGGAAATAATGTCGAGCTTGATCAAGAACTGGCCTCATAGGATTTTCGTATTTTCTGGCGCAACAGTTTGCCGTTTACACCTTTGGGTAGGATTTTCAATTGGGTGAATATACGTGGAGTTTTGTAACGTGCCAGTTGTATTTTTGCATAGGCTAGCAGATCGGCCTCATTCAACCGGATATCAGAGGTATAGAAGGCAGCAATCACCGTGGTGTCGGCCTTTACTGTGACCTCGACCACTGCGATCTCGATAATATCGGGGTGGGTGGCCAGTGCGGATTCGACCTCGAGCGGCGAGACCCGAAAGCCGCCAGCGTTCATCATATCATCATCGCGCCCCAGATAGGTGATCGCGCCATCTGCGGCCATCGCGCAGGTGTCACCGGTCAGGAACCATTCGCCGGTGAATTTGGCTGCGGTTTCCTTGACGGCATCCAGATAACCCAGCATCAAACCTGGATCATTACAGTGGATCGCCAGTGTGCCAGCGGTGTCATTGGCGACGGGTTGGCCATCGCCATCCAGAATGGCCACCCGACGTCCCGTTTGCGGATAGCCTGATGCACCATGCGGCGCGGGGTGGGTCGGGCTGCCTGAAATAAAGGTCGAGCATTCGGACATGCCGAAGGCCTCGAATATCTTGGTGTTTGTGGCTGTGTTCCAACCTGACCGCACCGCGTCGGGTAGTTTTTCACCGGCGGATAATCCGTGGCGTAGGGTGGGCATGGCAGGGATTTCATCCTTTAGCATTTGGCGGTAAATACCTGGCGCTGCTGCAAAAATGCTAACCCTGTGCTGCGCCATCAGGGCAGGCAACTGCGCAGGCGTCACATCCGGCGCGGGGATTAGCGCGGTCGCGCCAATGGTCCACGGGTCCATCAATCCGGCACCCAACGTATAGGTCCAATTAAAAGCGCCCGCGTGCAGGATACGGTCATGCGCGGTCATCCCGTACCAGCCCGTCAGCATCATCCGTCGCGCCCAGATCGCGCGGTGCGCGTGACACACGGCGCGGGACTGGCCCGAGGTGCCAGAGGTGTAGATGATATAGGCCAGACGGTCAGGCGGACCCTCGTTATAAAACGCGGGCGGCAGGGTGTGGAAATTATCCAGGGTTTTGGCGGGTAGGGTCAAACAGGGCGCGTTGGTGGGCATTGCGATGCCATGATCCGCGACAATCAGGGCGGGGGACAGATCGGCGCATATTTTGTCCACTTCCGGCGTGGTCAACTGCGGCGAGGTCGGCACCGGCACCATACCGGCAGTGATCGCACCTAGAAACAGGATCGGAAATTCCGGCGTATTGCCCAGCCGCATCAGGATGCGATCGCCAGGTTTCAGGCCCAGCTGCAACAGTCCGGTGGCAGTGCCGCGCACGGCGGCTTCTATTTGGGCGTAGCTCCAGTCATCCTGCCAGTCCGTGCCGATGATCGAGAGCGCGGTTTTATCGGCCAGTGCGGTGGCACAGGTCAGAACATACTGCGCCATATTAAACGGCGCAGGGCAGGGCGCTAGCGGGCCTTGGTTGAAAATCGAGCTCATCCGGTAGTGCTATGGTGTCGCGGATAAGGGGGCAAGGGGGGTGATGATTAAAGGCGTCCGATCTGGTCAAGCGTTGCCTTTAGTTCATCAACGCTTAGGCTTTCAACGGGGAGGTCCAGCAATGCCGCCGCCCGCTTGCCAAGGGTTTCATATGCAGTAGTGAATGCGCTCTGCCAATCGGCCGGTTTGGCTGCTGCGGGATCATCCACACCCCAGTGGCTGCGCACGGGGGCACCGGACGCATTATTGGGCCAAATCGGACAAACCTCACCCGCAGCCGATCCGCATACCGTGATCACCACATCCATCTTTGGCGCATCGGGGCGGGCAAATTCATCCCAGCTTTTAGACCTTGCCACGTTGGTGTCATGGCCCATTTCCTTAAGCAGCACCAAGGATTGCGGATGCACCACGCCTGTCGGGTGCGAGCCTGCGGAATAGGCCGTGATCCGCCCGCCGGATGTTTGATTAAAGATCGATTCCAGCAGGATCGAGCGGGCCGAATTTCCGGTGCACAGCACAAGAATATTCATCAAGGGTTACAGCGCATCGCCGACCTTGCGGGCCCCTGCCGAAATATCACGTCCCATGCCCTCGACCGTGGCGCATGCGCCAAGGCCAAGAATGCCAATCAGTAGGATCATTTTGATCATAGTCTTATTCCTTATACCACCATACATCCGGTTGAAAGCCGATCCAGTCGCCATACATCGGCAGCCGATCCATTGGGTAACGCAATTCCTTTTTATGGGCAATGCGCGATGGGCCGGACATCCAGATCGGGATCACATAACGCCCCGCTGTCAAAATCCGGTCCAGCGCCTTGGTGGCGGCGCGAAAATCATCCTGACTTGTCGATGTCAGCAGGTGGTTGATCATCGCCTCGGCGGCGGGCGAGTCCATTCCCATCCAGTTGCGGGTACCAGGATCGGTCACACCAGCCGACCCCCAGTATAACATCTGCTCGTTTCCGGGGCTTAATGACATGCCACGGCGGTAAAAGGCCATGTCGAAATCATAGGTCGTGGTGCGTTCTTTATACTGCGCCTTGTCGATCGAGGTGACATGCGGAGCGATGCCCAGCCGCGTCAATGACTGCACATAGATATCGACAATCGACTGCACCTCGCTTGATCCCTGCTTTAGCACGATCTCGAATGTGAACGGCTTGCCATCGGCGTTCTTCATCACGCCGTCCTGCACGGTCCAGCCGGCGTCTTCCAACAGGGCAATCGCCGCGCGGATATTCTTGCGGTTGCGCTCGCTGCCATCCGACACGGGCGTGGCATACCCCGTCAGCGTATCGGGCAGCAGATCATCGGCAAAGGGTGCCAGAAATTCGGCAACGCGTCCCTTTGCAGGCCCAACCTCCATCCCCAACACGGAATTTGCGAAATACGAAGCGATGCGCGGTTCCGTGCCGCCGTTCACCGTGTCATTGATAAATTCGAAATTAAACGCCAGCGACATCGCCTCGCGCACCCGCCAGTCGGCAAATATCGGGTTGCGGGTGTTCATCACCAGACCGGTGATGCCGGTCGGGCGCTGGTGCGGCACCACAGATTTGACGACCGCGCCGGATTGAATCGCCGGAAAATTATACAGCGTTTCCCATTTACCGGCGTTGCCTTCGCGCATCACGTCGACTTCGCCCGCCTTGAACGCTTCAAACAGGATGCTTGAATCGCCAAAGAACTCCATCCGGATTTCGTCAAAATTATTAGTGCCACGGCGAAACGCAACATCATTGCCCCAATAGTCGGGGTTGCGTTTCAGAACCAGATTGCGCCCCACCTCAAAGCTGTCGATCACGTAAGGGGCGGTGGCGATAGGGGCCTCTAGCGAGGATCCGGCAAAATCCTTGCCCTCCCATTGGGATTTTTTCAGGATCGGACGCATCCCGACCAGCAACGCCAGTTCGCGGTCCTCGACATTAAAGGTGAACCGGATGCTGCGCGGACCTGTTGCCTCGGCTTTGTCGATTTTACCCCAGACACCTTTGTAGCGCGGATGACCCACCGTGCCCAATGTCTCGTATGACCATAGCACGTCTTCAATCGTCACGGGGCTTCCGTCCGAGAATCGGGCCTCTTTGCGCAGGGTAAATTCGACCCATGTGCGATTCGGGTCTGTTTCAACCGATTCGGCTAAAAGACCATAAAGCGAGAACGGTTCGCCATAACTGCGGCCCATCAGGCTCTCGTATGCGAGGAAGCGTAACTGCCATGGAACACGGCCTTTCAGGATGTGCGGATTAAGAGAATCAAAGCTGCCGACTTCGCCCAGAACAATCCGCCCGCCCTTTGGCGCATCAGGGTTTGCATAAGGGAGAGACACAAAATCCTGTGGTAGGGCGGGTTGGCCATACATAGCTATGCCATGCTGCGGCTCTGCATGGGCGAATCCCGCGGCAAAGATCAAACACGCGCCTGCGGCCCATTGGCCCAGGTTTTTGAAATAAACTGATCTCATTTTGGCAACAATCCCTTTTGCCCCTTGTTTCGTTATGGATCAGCGTAACGACACAATCCAAGCATTTCAAACTTTTAGCTTGGCGCACGGCGAATGATTGCGTATAAAGTATTCACTGCTCGATAGGTTTCTTGCCTGTATGAAACCTGCCTCAATAACTTAACGCCAGCTTCGTGCTGGCGTTTTTTTTGTGCAATTTTTCGAATATTTACAACGGCAATCCCCCCCCGCGGCTCGGCAGCGGGGGGGGGGGCATAGAATTTGTTGTTCGGCCAGTGAGACTACTGTGTCAAACTCACCCGGGGGGTGGACTGCTGCTGCCACCGCCAGAAGCCGCCGCCGCTAAAAAGAGCAACAGCAGGATCGGGATCAGCAGACCCCCACCAGAACTGTTAGTTG
>CAYYOF010000023.1:30667-40850 GCA_964473185.1 uncultured Marinosulfonomonas sp.
CGACCACTTCGGGCTCCATCATTGGTTCAACTAGGTTCCCGGCAAATGCCTGGGTCGAGGTAAGCACCGCAGCTGCGGTCAACATAAGTTTTTTCATTGTTATTTCCTGTGCTCTGAATGAATTGTATATTTATTATATACACAATTTTTACAATTTGAATAAAAAACCGCCCCGATGCGGTGCAAGCGGGGCGGTCATAGAGAATTTGGGTGGTCTGTTATTAGATTGTCGACCCGTTCTATGTTTTGGTAGGCGCACCACCACCACCTGACGCCGCCGCCGCCAAAAAGAGCAACAGCAGGATCGGGATCAGCAGACCCCCACCAGAACTGTTAGTTGCAGCCTCGACCACTTCGGGCTCCATCATTGGTTCAACTAGGTTCCCGGCAAATGCCTGGGTAGAGATAAGCACCGCAGCAGCGGTCAACATAAGCTTTTTCATATTAAATCTCCTGAGTTTTCAAAATGCACACGCAAACGATACACGCTATATGTTGTGTTTTCAATATCCAAAGCGTCTAAAAAACACTCATGTGTCTTGGTCCTCCAGCGGCAATCGCGGCTGGTCTGCGTCTTTGACATTCGGGTAAACAAGCCCGGCCGAAATCACCAGTTTCATCGCGTCACCAACGGACATGTCCAGCTCAATCAGGTCGGATTGCGGTAAAAACAGCAGGAAGCCCGATGTGGGGTTCGGGGTGGTTGGCAAAAACACCGAGATCATCTGCTCGTCCACAGGAATCTTTTGCTGAATTTCACCCTTGCTGGTGGTCGAAATAAAGGCAACCGCCCAGATTCCTTTACGCGGGTATTCGATCAGGCACACCTTGTCGAACGACGTTTCCGATTGCGCAAATACGGTTTCGGCCAGCTGTTTCAGCCCGTTATAGATCGAGCGCACAACCGGCATCCGGTCGACCAGTTCTTCGCCCCAGTTCAGCAGGGATCGCCCCATGATCCCTTTGGTCAGCCAACCAACAAGTACAGTGAAAACCAGGAATATAATCACCCCGACACCGCGCAAATCAATACCGATATAGGTTTTGGGGGTAAATGTGGTCGGGATGAACGGCAATACCCAGCTGTCAATCTTGCCGGTAATGGCCCACATCAGCCATAGCGTCATCCCGATCGGGGCAACAACCACCAGGCCGGTGAAAAAGTTGGTTCTAAGGCCAGCAAACCAGCGCCGTTTGCGGCGTTCGGTCAGAGGGGGCAGGTTTTTGGGTTTGGGCATGTTACGGGGCCATAATCTGTTTCAGGTGGAATGTAGGCATGCATCGGCGACTTCACAATGACTTGCGCTCTGAAATATCGTTGTTTTTTGGGTGTTTGCCAAGGTTACTGCGCTAATTTATGGAATTTGACTGCAATATCGGCGGCAAGGCGAGCATTGTTCATTACAAGTGCGATATTTGCGATCAGGGATTTCCCGTCCGTCAACTCGAATATCCGTTGCAGCAAAAAGGGCGTGACGGATTTGGCCAAGATGCCTTGGGCGTCCGCCTCGCTCAATGCTTGCGCAATAATCGGGGCCAGCTCTGCTTGCGGGATTTCGGCAATCTGCGGGATCGGGTTGGCCACCAGTTGCCCGCCCGGCAGCCCCATTTCTGTGCGCACCACTTGCGCGCGGGCAATGTCGGCAGCGCTGTCCATGCGCAGCGGGCTGGGCAGGCCGCTTGATTGAGACCAGAAAGCTGGAATATCGTTTTGTTTAAAACTGATAACCGGCACACCTAATGTTTCCAGAACCTCCAGTGTTTTGGGCACATCCAGAATGGCCTTTGGTCCTGCGGCCACCACTGTGACGGGGGTTTGCGCCAATTCATGCAGGTCGGCGGATATGTCGAATGTGTTTTCGGCCCCGCGATGCACCCCGCCGATGCCGCCGGTGGCAAACACGGCAATGCCAGCCAGATGCGCCGCGATCATGGTGGCGGCCACCGTGGTCGCACCTGTGCCGCCGGTGGCCAGACAGGCGGCAAAATCGGCGCGGGACAGTTTGGCGACATCTTTGGCTTGGCCCAGCTGTTCCAGCTCGTCATCCGTCAGGCCGATGTGCAATTGTCCGTCAAGCACGGCGATGGTGGCAGGGGTTGCCCCACCTGCACGCACCACGGCCTCGACCTTGCGGGCGGTTTCCACGTTTTGTGGATAAGGCATGCCATGCGTAATGATGGTGCTTTCCAGCGCCACAATCGGGGTGCCTTCGGCGCGGGCCTTGGCCACTTCGGGGGAAAACTGCATTTCGATACTCATAAAGGTGTTTCTCCTGAAACATAGGTTGCAGCGGCTTGTAGGGCGCGGGTTAGGGCGACATCTGGGGTTTCGCCACGGATTTCAGCGGCGATGTGGGCGGCCATGAAGGTGTCACCAGCCCCCGTGACCCGTGTGACCAGCACTTCGGGCGGGGTTTGGGTGATGACCGCGCCAGCGTTGCCAAAAGACGCGGAATTACCGCCGTCGGTCACCATAACCCCGTGTGCGCCGCGCGCCACCAGTGCGGTTGCAGCGTCGCCCGAGGTTTTGAATGTGGTTTGACAGAGCAGCCCGGCTTCCTCGATGTTGACATATAATGTGGCATTCGGGTGGGCCAGTAACGGAGCCAGCCGTTCGGCCTTACCGGGCGAGGCAGGCGCCACACGCAGGTCCGCACGGGAAAACAACGGACTGGCAGCGATTTCCTCGAGCAGGGACAGCGTCAGATTGCCATCCAGCGCGATCACACCACTGTAGGGTTGCTCAGCCGAGCCAAGAGTTCCATCGCCCAGTGCGCGCAGAATTTTACGCCCCGCAGCTTCGAGCGAATGTGCGTCCGCAATCGCGGCAATCAGCCCGTTGGCCCCCTCGACCGCCATATAGCGGTCGCTCGGCAGATCCTCGGACAGGTAAACATAGTCGCAATTCATCCCCATGCTTTTGCAAGCGTGCAACAGCTCGACCCCCTCGTCGTCCTTGCCGATGGTGGTCAGCAGGGCAGGGGTCAGACCAAAGCGGCGCAGGGTCATGGCGATGTTCATTGCCACTCCGCCGGGCAGACGGGTAATGCGCCCCGGCACATCCGAGCCTTGGCGCATGTGGCTGGCAGAGCGCCCGATCACGTCCCAAAGGACGCTGCCGATGCACAGGATATCAGGTTGTTTGTTCATGGCGCATGTTGTGACGCGAAGGTCGGGCAATGACAAGCCTGCCTATTACTGTGGCACCGAAAACGTCATCGAGGCCCAGAGCGTTTCCCAAACCACATTCAGTGCGGTCGCTACATCCTCTTGCGGCTCGCGCAACACCACGGCGTCCAGCAGATAGGTATGGCCTACCTTAACCGGAATTGTGGCCTGACCACGCTGATCGGTGTGCAGATAGGTGATGTCGACCGCCCCGTCGGGGTCACGCTCGAACACTTCGATTTGCGCATTGATGCGAGGGGCACCCTGATAAAACAATTGCACCAAAAAACCAGCCGACAGATCATCGGTATAGGGGTTGTTCAGCGCGACGAATTCAGTCTCCAAATCGGTCGCAGCGTCTTGACCCACCGCATCTTCCGGAGCATCACCAACACCGATCAGGCTTTTGCAATAGCGGGTGTATACCTCGCTAAAGCGTCCCATCGGCAGATTGCGCTCAATGTGACGCGCCTCGACATCCGCAAAATCCTTGTGTTTGGCAAAACCTGCAAATTTTTCCCAGGTGTTATATTGCACCGTGCTGTTGGTGGATTCATAGACCAGCACCATCAGCCCGTCCTGCGCCACCGGCAGGGTCAA
This sequence comes from uncultured Marinosulfonomonas sp., assembly GCA_964473185.1. Classification (GTDB taxonomy): domain Bacteria; phylum Pseudomonadota; class Alphaproteobacteria; order Rhodobacterales; family Rhodobacteraceae; genus Profundibacter. The sequence continues at coordinate 34,436 of CAYYOF010000023.1, forward strand.
CGCCGGAAAATCACCGGCGCGGCTTTGCACAGGGCTGCGCACCTCGTTTTGAATCCAGTCAAATGTCTCGATCCGTTTGTCGAAATACCCGATCTCGATACCTTTGAATTTCTGCCCGTTGCGCAATTGCACCTGAAGGGTTGTGTTGGTTTCGGGTTGAAAATTCTGCGGCTCCAGCCAAAACTCGTGACCGAAAGCAGGCAGGGCGATTCCCAGACAGGTTATTGCGTAAAGGATCATGGATATGACAGGTTTATTCATTTGGACAAGGCTGACGATTGCGGCCCTTTTGTCAAGCCTTGCGCTGAGTCTGGCCGCGTTTGCGGCATCCGCGCACGAGGTCAGCCCGTCGATCGGTGATTTTACAGCGGGCGATGGCCAGCTGGTGCTGGAATTGCGCCTCAATCTGGAGGCATTCGTTGCGGGGATCGATCTGGACGGGGTAAGCGATACCAACGAGACCGCGCAATCGGGCGATTACGACAGCCTGCGGGCCCTTGCGCCTGAAATGTTGGAAGCGCACATGCAAGCCATATGGGCCGACATCCGTGACGGGTTCAGCTTGCGGGCAGGGGGCACAGCGGTGCCGCTGGAATTGACAGATGTTAAGGTGGACGCGATTGGTGATGTCGATTTTCCGCGCCCGTCGTTTCTGACGCTGACCGCCGATCTACCCACCGACACCACAGTGATCAGTTTTGGCTGGGGCAAGCGTTTTGGCACCATCGTGCTGCGCCAAAACGGGGTTGAGGATGGTTATACCGGTTATCTGACCGGCGGGCAGCGCAGCCCTGATATAGCGGTGATTGGCGGGGCCAAGCAAACCGGATGGCAGGTGTTCACCCATTACATTCCTGTCGGTTTTGATCACATCCTGCCCAAAGGGCTGGACCATATCCTGTTTGTATTAGGGCTGTTTTTCCTGTCGAGCCGTTTGCGGCCCTTGTTGTGGCAAATCACGGCATTCACTTTGGCCCACACGGTAACGCTGGCCTTGGGCGCGATGGGGTGGGTGACGGTGCCCGCAAGCATTGTGGAGCCGTTGATCGCGGCCTCGATCACCTATGTCGCGATTGAAAACATACTCACCTCGCAACTTAGCCGATGGCGCCCGATGATCATCTTCGGCTTTGGCCTGCTGCACGGGTTGGGGTTTGCCTCGGTTCTGGGCGAATTCGGCATACCGGACGATCAGTTTTTTCCGGCTTTGATCGCGTTTAATGTCGGGGTGGAGTTTGGCCAACTGACAGTAATTTCGCTGGCGTTTTTGGCTGTCGGCGTCTGGTTCAGGCATAAACCGTGGTATCGCGCCCGTATTGCGATTCCGGCATCGGTGATGATCGCGGCTGTTGGAGCCTACTGGTTTGTTGAGCGGGTATTCTTTTGACGTGAAGTTGCAATGCCTGCGGCGCAGGTATTTGGGGCAAGAAGAAGGGGAAGGCGCAGATAGGGCTTGTGTATTATTAATAGCCTTTGTATACGCGCGAATTCAATCCCGCAGGCGGGGCTGGGCTGATCGGGGAGAAATCCCGAAAGGTCCGCCGGTTGAGCATCTGCTCTATTACCCCGCCCTAGGTACAAACCGGAAAAAAGGATATAAGCATGGCGCTTCCTGAATTTACTATGCGACAGCTACTAGAAGCTGGCGTACACTTTGGTCACCAGACACAACGCTGGAACCCAAAAATGGGTCCGTTCATCTACGGCGCCCGCAACGGCATTCACATCATGGATCTGACGCAAACTGTTCCAATGCTGGATCAGGCATTGCAAGCAGTACGCGATGTTGCCGCCAAAGGCGGACGCATTCTGTTCGTTGGCACCAAACGTCAGGCCGCTGGCCCGATTGCCGATGCTGCTGAAAAATGCGCACAGTATTACATGAACCACCGCTGGCTGGGCGGCACATTGACCAACTGGCAGACCATTTCCAAGTCGATCAAACGTCTGAAAGAGGCCGACGAGCTGCTGGAAAGCGGTGCGGAAGGTCTGACCAAGAAAGAGCGTTTGGGCATCGAGCGCCAGCAGACCAAACTGCAAGCCAGCCTTGGCGGTATCCGCGAAATGGGCAACCAGCCTGATCTTATTTTCGTCATTGATGTTCGCAAAGAAGATCTGGCAATTGCCGAAGCCAACAAGCTGGGCATTCCTGTTGTGGCTGTGGTTGATTCCAACTGTAACCCTGATGGCATCGACTACATCATTCCGGGCAACGATGACGCGGCGCGTGCGATTGCGCTTTATACCGATCTGGTGGCCCGTGCGGCGCTGGACGGCATGTCTGCCCAAATGGGCGCGGCCGGTATCGATCTGGGTGCAATGGAAGAGGCGCCGATTGAAGAAGTGGTTGCCGAGGAAGCCCCTGCCAAAGTAGAAGAAGCAAAGCCTGCGAAAGCCAAGAAAGCTCCAGCCAAGGCTAAAAAGACTCCTGCTAAAGCGGACGAGGCTAAAGCCGAAGAGGCACCTGCCGAAGTTGAAGCGCCAAAGGAAGAAGCTGCAAAAAGCTAATTCTTTCGCGCAAATATACAAGATCGGGTGCGGCCGTGGGTTGCACCCGCATCCCTAACATTCATTTCAGGAGATCCATGATGGCGATTACAGCTGCAATGGTAAAAGAACTGCGTGACAGCACAGGTGCTGGCATGATGGACGCAAAAAAAGCACTGGTTGAAAACGATGGTGATGCTGAAGCTGCTGTAGATTGGCTTCGCACCAAAGGTCTGGCGAAAGCGGCCAAGAAATCTGGTCGTACGGCGGCCGAGGGTCTGGTTGCTGTTGCCGTAACCGCTGGCAAGGGTATTGCTGTCGAGGTGAACTCGGAAACCGACTTTGTTGGTAAAAATGCCGACTTCCAGAAAATGGTCGGCGATATTGCCACTGTTGCACTGACTGTGGACAGCACTGAAGCGCTGAAAGCTGCCGATATGGGCGGCAAAACCGTAGAAGAAACAGTGACGGCCAAAGTTGCGGTGATCGGCGAGAACATGTCGGTGCGCCGCATGACTGCGCTGACCGGTGATCAGGTTGTGTCCTATGTGCACAACGCTGTGACCGACGGCATGGGCAAAATCGGCGTGCTGGTTGCGCTGAAAGGCGACAACGAGGCGTTCGGGCGTCAAGTTGCGATGCACATCGCGGCTGTGAACCCTGCGTCCCTGTCCGAGGATGATCTGGATGCGTCTGTGGTCGAGCGTGAAAAATCGGTTCTGACCGAGCAAGCCCGCGAATCCGGCAAGCCCGAGCAAGTGATCGAGAAGATGATTGTTGGCCGGATGAAGAAATTCCTGTCCGAAGTCACGTTGCTGGGTCAGTCCTTTGTGATCAACCCTGACCTGACGGTTGCAGCGGCGGCAACCGAGGCCGGCGTTGAAATCACTGGTTTTGTTCGCCTTGAAGTAGGCGAGGGAATCGAGAAGGTCGAGGAAGATTTCGCAGCCGAAGTTGCGAAAATGAACAGCTAGAGCCTTTAGCACTACAACGTTTCACGGCCTTTGCGCATAGATCGCATAGATCGCAGAAGCCGTTTTCGTTTTGGCATAAAAAAACGGTGCGATCCGGGCAAGGATCACACCGTTTTTGTCGTATTGCGTCCTCCTAATGGGGATGAGGACAGGACGCGGTATTAGGTGTTGGTCAGGCAAAGCATTATTCTTCCCCTGACCAACTCCGGTTTCCCGGACAAATCAACTAGCCATGCAATCACATGGGGTCTGATCTGAAGTTCCCTGGCTAAATGCCACCACTCACGGAACATGTTTAGAATGCACGTTACCCTTACGTAAAGAAAGTATGGGATTCCTTACCTGTACAAAAAGACAGGTTTTTCGGTGGGTTAGGCCTCTAGAAGGAATATCTGGTTCTGGAACGATGCCTTTAGCACCGCTTGCGCAGTGGTATCCACATCCAGCGCTTCGCGGGCCAGCCGCAAATGTTTTTCCACCGTTGCAGACGTCAATCCCATGATGGTGGCAATATCTTGCATGGTTTTGCCATCCCCCACCCATTCCAGAACCTCGCGTTGGCGGCTGGTCAGGGCGCGGCGTGAACTGTCATAGGGCAGGCTGATGATTTTTAAATGAACAACATTGCTGATCACCGAAATTTCCTGACCATGCGTTTTCCAGATCGCATCGACATCGTTTTGCATCAGGCCCGCTTTGCCAGCCAGGGCAATGCCGCCCTTGGTGCGGGCGGTGCTGGATTTGAAACTAATGGTGTATCCGGCCGTAATTCCCTTTGCCCGATTCAGCGCAATTACCTTGCGTTCACTTTTGGTAAAGGCATCCAGATCAACCAACTGGTCCATCCAGCTCCAGCTGCATGCGCCGGTGTTTTCCAAGGTCCAGCGCAGCATTGGCGCGTGATAATACAGGCCGGTATCGACATATTCTTTGACATATTCCGCATCATAGTTGGTCAGAACCAACGAATCCAGAATATCGCCCAATGATGTGGCCGTTTTGAAGCGGGTAAAGCCGTATAACAGCCGGTCAAAACCGAATTCAGCCATTTTCGCGGTATATATCGCCCACAGATCCTCAACCGAATCTGCATCGCAAACACGCTCCAGAAAGGCTGCTGTCATGTTGCATGCCCCAGATGTGATAGCATCGCATCTATCGCCAAACTGTATCCGTTAGGGCCAAATCCGCAAATTTGCCCCACGGCAACAGGTGCAATGTATGATTTATGTCGAAATTCCTCGCGGGCATGGATGTTGGACAGGTGCAGCTCGACCACCGGCACTTCTACCGACGCAATCGCATCCATCAAAGCCACAGAGGTGTGTGTATAGGCGCCCGCATTCAGGATAATCCCGTCATGGGTGCCACGCGCCGCCTGTATGGCGTCCACCAGATCGCCTTCGTGATTGGATTGCAGGCAGGTGACGCTGCAACCACAATCCTTGGCCTTAGCGGCGCACATTGCTTCGACCTCGGCCAAAGTGGTTCTGCCGTAGACTTTGGGTTGACGTGTGCCTAGCAAATTCAGGTTTGGCCCGTTCAGGATAAGTAATGATGTCATCTGTTGCCCCAGATTGAATAATTAATGATATGAAATCTGCGTTAACCAATCAAGTAATAGTATTTTGCTTTTGATTTCAATCCACTGTGTTACAAGAAAATCATACAGATGGGGCAGGGCATGGACATCCAGAACAACTATGATGTGGTGATCATTGGCGGTGCCGTTATGGGCAGTTCTGCCGCGTATTGGCTATCACGAATGGATTCGAACCTGCGGGTTTTGGTGGTAGAACCCGACCCGGGTTACAGCCGGTCCTCGACCGCATTATCTGTGGCCTCGATCAGGCAGCAATTTACCACGGCCGTCAACGTTAAGATTTCACGCTTTGGCATTGAATTCATTAAGAATATTGAATCATACCTAGGGCAAGGCGGTGAAGTAGACTCGCTTGGGTTTCAGGAAAACGGCTATCTGTTTCTGGCGGGTAATCCGGCCAGCGAGACGGCACTGCGCGAAGCCTGCGAAATGCAGCGCGCGCATGGGGCACAAACGCAATTGCTACGGCCTGAGGCGTTAAAAGCGCAGTTTGAATGGCTGAATGTGGATGATATCCATTTGGCCAGTTTTGGCTCAAAGGATGAAGGCTGGTTTGATAACATGAGCCTTCTGGGTGGCCTGAAAAAGGCGGCAATTGCCCAAGGGGTGACCTATATTAAGGACCGCGTGGTTGCACTGGATCATGGCGCTGGCCAGATCAAAACGGTTACTTTGGCGCAATTTGGCGGGATTTCAGCCGGTCATGTGGTTAATTCGGCCGGAACTTCGGCCAGTGAAATTTTGCATATGTTAGGTGAGGAGTTACCTGTAGAAGCCCGTAAACGCACAGTATTTATGATTGATGCACCAAATGCGATCCATCCGGATGCGCCTTTAATGGTGTGTCACAGCGGGTTTTACCTACGACCCGAACACAAGCACTGGATATGCGCCATTGTACCAGAAGATGACCACATCGCAGACCCGAACGATTTTGAGCCTGATCTGGCAATGTTCGAGGATGTGATCTGGCCTAAATTATATGAACGTGCGCCAGGATTTGATGCGGTCAAGGTGATGTCGGCATGGGCGGGGCATTACGCCTATAATACGCTGGACCAGAACGCGATTATTGGCGCGCACCCGAATTGGCGCAACCTGTATCTGATGAACGGGTTTAGCGGCCACGGGTTGCAACAAGCACCAGCCGTAGGTCGTGGCATTGCCGAGTTGATCCTGAGTGGCGCGTATCAAACGATTGATCTGTCGGACCTGAGTGTGGAGCGGATACTGGACGGCAAGCCGTTTTGTGAAAAGGCTATTGTGTAAGATATGCTGCGTAAGCTGCTGTTATATTGATTTAAAGTGGAATTTCAGCATATTGAAATAGTAACATAATACTGATTATGCG
>CAYYOF010000024.1:0-38283 GCA_964473185.1 uncultured Marinosulfonomonas sp.
GCATGGAAAGCACCGGCCATTGGTAAGGTTCGCCGCCCTTCTGTTCATATTCTGCACCAGCGCGGCACTGGCTGATTGTCGCCAAGCGCTGGCGCTGGGGCTGGATGTGTCCGGATCAGTTGACAGGCGCGAATACCGCTTGCAGCTCGATGGGCTGGCGGGGGCATTGCAAAACGACGATGTGCGCGCCGCTCTTTTGGCTATGCCATCGGCCCCCGTGGCATTGGCGGTTTATGAATGGAGCGGCCCTGCCGATCAGCACCTGATCATCGGCTGGACCACGATCAACAGCCCGCAAACTCTGGATATTTTCACCGCACGCCTGTTTGCCAGCAGCCGCATCGCCACCGACCCGTCCACCGCCATTGGCAGCAGCATGATCTACGGTGCCGCCCTGTTGGCCCAAAAACCCGATTGCTGGACTCGCACACTGGATTTGTCGGGCGATGGCCCTTCCAATTCCGGCCCCCGCCCGCGCGATGTGGTTGATAATACGCAAATGGGCCAGATCACCATCAATGCACTGGTGATCGGCGTTGATAACACACGCGCCGAAAGCGACGAGAATTCCCAGATCGAGTTGCTGACACTTTATTTCGAATCCGAGGTCATCCACGGCGCGGGCGCCTTTGCCGAGCAGGCCATAGGGTTTGACCGGTTCCAAACCACAATGGTGCGCAAATTGCTGCGCGAATTGCAGGGGCTAACCGTCAGTCAGTTGCGCCCCGCACAGTAACCGTCAGTCTTTGCCATCCGATCAATAGATATAGCGAATCTGGTCAGACCAATACCGTTCCATCCGGCGCAAGGACGAGTTAATTTCTTCAATCCCGTCGTGGCCCAATACGCCCTTGGCCTCAAGCCCGTCCGCATGGCGCGCAAACAGTTCTGCCACCACATCGCGGATATGCCGACCCTTTTCCGTCAACCGCACCCGAACCGAGCGGCGATCAATCTCGCATCGCTGATGGTGCATAAACTCCATCTCGACCAGTTTTTTCAGATTATAGGACACGTTCGACCCCTGATAATAGCCGCGCGATTTTAATTCACCCGCCGTCACCTCGTTGTCGCCAATGTTAAACAACAACAGGGCCTGCACCGCGTTAATCTCTAGCACGCCAACCCGCTCGAATTCGTCCTTGATCACGTCCAGCAACAGGCGGTGCAACCGCTCCACCATCGCCAATGTTTCCAGATAGCCCGCGATGAAACCCTGCTGCGACTGGGTCACCACGTTTGAATGTATACTCATCATATCTCTCCGCCGGTTACTGCTCAGCGGTGACAATGCAGATAAATCACAAACATTCGGTTAAACTGTAAAAATTATGATTTAAAGGCGAATTTAGATATCCCCGTCAGCAGATCCAGATAGGCATCCGGCGTCGGAACCTGCCCCGTAACCCATTGATATAAATCATGGTCGTTCTCGTTCAGCATAGCATCATACAAAACGGTCTGCGCCTCATTCAGCCCTGCCAATTCCGTATCACTATAGGGGCCAAGCACCATATCCATCTCCTTGGTGCCGCGTCGCCACGAGCGCATTTTCAGCCGTTTGATCCGGTCCTGATTGCTTTCCGCCATTACAGGTGGCCCGGAATTGCTGTGCGCAAGCGTTTTTCAAGCCGCCCCATCTGGTCGATGTTTTCCTTCATCCGGCTGCGCAACTGCCGCATCTCTGACAATAATTCCATAACATCCGCTGGCAGCATTGCACCGTCATACGGCTCGGCTACCCCCTCGCCATCCCCCGTCAGCAGCCATACCAGTGAAATATTCAAAATACCGGCCAGCATTTGCAACTTGTTGGCACGCGGTTCGGATAAATCCTCTTCCCAGCCCTGCACGGTTTTCAATTTCACGCCCAGACGCTTGGCCAGCTCTTTCTGGCTCCACCCCGTCGCCTCGCGCGCGCCGACCACACGATCGCCGAATGTCGCCTGATCCTCTGAATACCAGTCTGTTTCGGTGTCTTCGATATGGTCGTCTACCACTGGATCATTCATTTCATTCTCGCTTTTTACCAAACCGCTTGATCAGGTTTCTTGCGCACCCTAAGACATCAGGCAACTACATTAAACCGGAGTCTGCCATGTCTTTCCTGTCCAAAACGCTCGCCCGCGTAAAACCATCGCCCACCATTGCCGTTTCAACCATGGCAGCCGAGCTAAAGGCGGCAGGCAGGGATGTGATCGGCCTTGGCGCAGGCGAGCCTGATTTCGACACACCGGACAACATCAAAGAGGCAGGCAAGCGGGCGATTGACTGTGGTAAAACCAAATACACCGCCCCCGACGGCATCCCCGAACTGAAACAAGCTATCTGCGCCAAGCTGAAACGCGACAACGGGCTGGAATATACACCCGCGCAGGTTTCTGTCGGCACCGGCGGCAAACAGACGCTCTATAACGCGCTGGTCGCCACCTTGAATGCGGACGACGAGGTGCTGATCCCCGCGCCCTACTGGGTCAGCTACCCCGATATGGTGCTGCTGGCAGGCGGCACTCCGGTAACCATCGAGGCCACCCTAGATGCTGGGTTCAAAATTACCCCCGAGCAACTAGAGGCGGCGATCACGCCCAAAACCAAATGGCTGATCTTCAACTCGCCCTCCAACCCGACTGGCGCTGGCTATACCCGTGACGAACTCAAGGGGCTGACGGACGTTTTGATGCGCCACCCACACGTCTGGGTGATGACCGATGATATGTATGAGCATCTGGTGTTCGACAATTTTGAATTCTGCACTCCGGCACAGGTTGAACCCGGCCTGTATGACCGCACCCTGACCTGTAACGGTGTGTCCAAAGCATACGCAATGACCGGCTGGCGCATCGGATATGCGGCGGGGCCTGAAACGTTGATCGCAGCGATGCGCAAGGTGCAGTCACAGTCCACCTCCAACCCATGCACCATATCCCAATGGGCCGCAGTCGAGGCACTAAACGGCACGCAGGATTTTATCGCCAGCAATAACGAAATTTTCAAACGCCGCCGCGATATGGTGGTCGCTGCCCTGAACGAGGCCGAGGGCATCACCTGCCCCACCCCCGATGGCGCATTCTACGTCTACCCGTCAATAGCGGGCTGCATCGGTAAAACATCGGCAGGCGGCGTGAAAATCACCACTGACGAAGTGTTCGCCACCGCATTGCTGGAAGAAACCGGCGTTGCGGTAGTGTTCGGCGCGGCCTTCGGCCTTTCGCCAAACTTCAGAGTAAGCTACGCTACCTCGGACGAGGCCCTGCAAGAGGCCTGCAAGCGTATCCAGACCTTTTGCGCGGGTCTACACTAACGGGGACAAAATGGCCGCTGAGCTACCAGACTATTATTTCCGCGTCCGCGAGAACGGGGCAGTTGTGTTTCGGGTCGATACCGAGAACCGCCAGCGACGCATTGATATGGACCAGATCGCGGTGATCAACATCCGCAACGGTGAATACAAACCGCACGGCGACCGCATCCTGTCGGAAGATGACAAAACCGCAATCGAGAACTGGATGCAGGCCCGCATGGACCTGCTGGCAGCGCGTGACATTGATGATATCCACCGCGCGGTCGACTATATGAACATCACCACCCAATGGGTGCAATCCAAAGCCGACGACGAGCAGCTGGAAGACATCACCGACGCCCTGCTGTTGGCAATGCACGACTTGCGCACGGTTCTGGTGCGCAAAAAGGCCGACCGGATGATGCGCAATGATGATTAGGAGACCTGTGTGATGAAAACTGCCGAGCAACTGATCAATGAGGCCAACGCGCGGGTTGAACGCATCACCCCGACCAAAGCCAACGAGATGCGCGGTCAGGATGGCGTGCTGTTCGTCGATCTGCGTGACATCCGCGAACTCTGGCGCAGCGGCACTATTCCGGGTGCGATGTCCGCGCCGCGCGGCATGCTGGAATTCTGGATCGACCCCGATTGTCAGTATTACCGCAAGGATTTTGACGGGGTGACGCGGATCGTGCTGTTCTGCGCCTCGGCTTGGCGATCAGCCCTTGCTGCGCGTGATTTACAGGATATGGGCGTGGAAAACGTCTGCCACTTAGAGGGCGGCTATACCGCTTGGGTGGAACAGGGGCTAGACACCACTCCGGTCAAAAACCCCTGTCTGGAAAAACCGGCCTAACCCCTTCTTCTTTTCCTAAATACCTGCGCCGCAGGCATAAAATCTCTTCGGCGCAACACCCGACTATATCCGCACGCCCGTGGTCCAGAACCGGTACATCATCAAAACACCTGCCACAGCCAGCCCGACAACCAGCCCCATCCAGACCCCGACAGCACCATACCCGTAGGTGAACCCCAGTAGATAACCGACAGACAGGCCCAGCGGCCAATAGGCCACGGCAGCAATAATCATCGGCATCTTTGTGTCATGCACCCCGCGCAACAGACCCAGCGCCATCACCTGTGCGCTGTCGGCAAACTGGAACAGCGCCGCCACCGCCAGCAGGCTGACACCAATGCCGATGATCAAGCCGCGCTCGGGATCACCTGGCGCTAGGAACGCACCGACCAATGGCGCGGGAACAGTCAAAAAGGTGATCACCACAAACACCGACACCACAGCCGACATGGCCAAAACCACCTGCGCCCCACGCTTCAACCCCAGCGCGTCCCGTTTACCATAAGCCTGCCCCGCCCGAATTGTGGCCACATTGGAAAACCCGACCTGCACCATAAATGTGATCGCCGTCAGTTGCAGCGCAATCCCGTGTGCCGCCAGTTCCGCCGTGCCAATCCAGCCGACCATCACAGCCGATGCGGTGAACAGCCCGCTCTCCGCCAGATTGGTCATTCCGATCGGCCAGCCCATCTGGAACACCGCGCCAAACGCCTCGCGGTCAATCCGCCAGAACCGCTGGAACATCGCGTGCTCGGGCAGTTTGTAAATGATATAGGTCGCCAAGGCGATGAACGACAGGCTCTGCATCAACAAGGACGCGATCGCGGCGCCTTTCACCCCCAGCTCGGGTGCGCCAAAATTACCGAAAATCAGCGCGTAATTCACCAACGCGTTCAGCACCACGGCGCTCAATGTAATCCACAGCACAATCCCGGCCCGCTCCAGCGCTGCCAGATAGTTTTTCAGCACCATCACCATCAGTGCAGGCAACGTGCCCAGACAGGTGATGCGCAAATATTCCTGCGCGATTTGCGATATTTCAACGTCCTGCCCCATCAGGATCAGCAAAGGGCCGGACCACCACATCAACGGCAGCACCGCCACGCCGTAAATCAGCGAAATCCACATGCCCATACGGGTGACGCGGCGCACCTGTGTACCCTGGCCGCTGGCCTCGGCACTGGCCACCATGGGTGCGACCGCAAAGGCAAAGCCAGAGCCCATAATGAACAGCAAAAACCAGAACGATCCGGCAATCGTCACCGCGGCCAGCGCCTTGATGTCATACCAGCCCAGCATCAGCGTGTCGGTCATATGAATAGCAAATTGCGCCAGATGGCTGCCGATCAACGGCAGGCCCAGCAGCAGCGTGGCGCGAGCATGCGCGCGGTATGTCATATCTGTCACCATGCCCCAGACTTATGGAAATAAGATAAACGTGGCAAGGAAATATAAATGAAATATTTTGGTATGCAGAAGGTCAGGGAAACCTGCCCTCCTGTTTTCAGAGTTACGGCAACTTGCGGCCAAAATTTCCGCAACTGCAACAGTGGTCATCAACGGGAAGGTTCATAAAAACACTTCGCCGATTGGACCCCGGCATTTTAGATTACTGCCGAGAACACAGGCTGCGCGTGGCGGGGTTTGTGCGCAAGGTTGGGCGCGCTTGATTGGTGGTACGCCCCGCCCCGGGACATTCCCGAACATGCACGGCGAATTTCATTCATCCCAAAGGCGGGAACATGACGGGCACGGGCTTTGACAGTACATTCAGTAAGCATGATCTTGTTCCTTGATTATGTTCTAGAATACAGGTGCAAATATTGGTTACGAACGGCTCGACTTAAACATAAGGCCAGCAGAGGCCATTTGACGACGATATCCGTCTTGCGGCATTCCATGATTGGCGCGACGGGATTCAACCGCCCCAAGAGCAGAAACACGGCGAGCACGGGCTTTGGTGATACATTCGGTCATCATGATAGTAATCCTTAGGTTTATGTTGCAGAGAGTGGTCCGAAGGAACACTCAACTATAAGATGTGAAATAATTGTGGCCGAAATTTGGCAGGGGATATTATTTTTTTGACTCGCTACCTTTTGTTAACCTTTTCAGAGGGTGAAAAAGCATCCCTATTTTTTAGCTCCATAAGCACTCCAAGCCGTTGTTTAATATTACATTATTCCAAACAAGCGGCATGTCGCCGAAATACAAAACCTACCCTAAAAGACATGTTGCTTTAAAAAGGTCTGATTCTTGTCAAATTTGGTAAATTCTAGCCGAATCACTCCAGTTCCGCCTTGTTATCGCCACATTTCAACAGTGAAAAGAATGGGAAACCTGTCCTTTTGGTCAGATATTTTCACGGTCATATTTTGGGAATAACGGCGAGAAGTCATGGCAAATTCTTGGAGAACCCAAGCCGAGTGTCTTGTGGGTTGGGATTGTAGCCAATTTTACGTTTGCCTCCAGATCAATGCATCAGGCGGCTTTGCGGGCAACCAGATCAATCAATGCGGAACGACCGGAATGACCTTCCCCTTCATCTACATGACATTCATAAGCGCGTAGTTCCATCACCTCGAAATCACTGAACGCCTTTTGCAGCATTTCAACCGTATACATATTTTCAATCTGCGGCGGCCCACCCGTGCCCAGTTCAATCTGCTCGGGCGTATAGCCGTGCAGCATCAACACCCCGCCCGGTTTCAACGTGCGTTTCATGCCTGCGAATATCTGGTCACGCTGCACAGGTCCGACAAACTGGATGAACACCGCCACCACCAGATCATACTGATCCTCGGCCCAATCCCAATGGGCAATATCCGCCTCATTGAACTCGACCTTAACATCCCGCGCCATCGCCAGCGCACGGGCCTTTTCAATCGCAATGTAGGAACCATCCATCGCCACCACATCCAGGCCGTTCTGGGCCATAAAGACCGAGTTGCGCCCCTCGCCATCGGCCACCGCCAATACCTTGGCACCTGCTGTCAGATAGGCCTGATGTTCACGCAAAAACTGCGCAGGTTCAGTGCCGAACAAATAGCCCGCCTTTGAATACCGTTCATTCCACATTTGTGCGCATCCAATCCAGTTAAGCCGATGTATTCTTCCGGTTACTGAATGAAACCAAATAGATTGGATTCACAAAAAAACACCCCGCGCTTTGCCCCATTAAATAGGCAAAGCGCGGGGTAATACCAGAGGTATCCCCCTCAAAACTTGGTTACCCTTTGCGTTGGTCCGGATGCAGCGACGCGCCCAGAATATGGTCCGACCCATGCACAACATGGCTGGCACGACCCACAATCAGCGGATCAGGCTGGCCCACAATGTCATAATCCTTGTCAGGATATTCAATCGTCGACAGGAAATGCTTCATCGTATTGATCCGCGCCCGTTTCTTGTCGTTCGATTTAATGATCGTCCAAGGTGCATCTGCGGTGTCGGTATAAAAGAACATCGCCTCTTTGGCCTCGGTATAATCATCCCACTTAGACAGCGACGCCAGATCGACCGGCGACAGCTTCCAGCGTTTCAACGGATCATCCTTGCGGCTGTCAAAGCGGCGTTTTTGTTCCTCGCGCGTGACCGAGAACCAGTATTTATACATCCGGATACCGGACCGCACCATCATCCGTTCCATATCAGGCGTCTGGCGCATGAATTCCAGATATTCAGACGGCGAACAAAACCCCATCACCCGTTCAACGCCAGCCCGATTATACCAAGAACGGTCATAGAAAACCATTTCACCATTGGTCGGCAGATGCCGGATATAGCGCTGGTAATACCACTGGCCGCGTTCCTCGTCGGTGGGTTTATTCAAGGCCACCACACGGGCTTCGCGCGGGTTCAAATGCTCCATGAACCGCTTGATCGTGCCGCCCTTACCGGCCGCATCACGGCCCTCGAACAGCATCACGAATTTCTGGCCCGTCTCGCTCACCCATTTTTGCACCTTCAGCAATTCGGCCTGCAACTGTGCCTTGGTGGCCTCGTATTCCTTTTTACCCATCTTCACATCATATGGGTATTCGCCGGTTTCAAAGGCTTGACGGATTTTATCCGGCGTCACATTGGGGAATGATGACGGGGCATTTGCCGTCACTTTGGCACTGGCGGCGGTTGGTTTCGGGGCTGCATTTGCCGGTTTTCTGGCTGCATTGGATTTGGGTTGGGCGGGTGTTGTCATTGCGCGTCTCCTGTCATGTCTGGTGTGACGCTATTATAATGCAAAACCACAATTGGCGCATTGACTTGAGTCAATAGGTTTTGCCATGGATTTCAGGCTATTTCACACAGCCGGACAGTCATTTGGTACCCGCGGCCGGGATCGAACCGGCACGGCCTTCCGGCCCAGAGATTTTAAGTCTCTTGTGTCTACCATTCCACCACGCGGGCATTATTGCGGGATCAAAATGCAGCCGCGACAATAGCGGGTGCATTGGTAAGGGCAAGAGGGGAAAGCGTTAAATATCTTCGCCCGCGGGCTCAATCAGCATTGAGCGTTCCGGCAACCACGGGTTCAGCGCCAAGGCCTCGCGTAACATGGCCTGTGCGGCGTCCATCCGGCCCAATCCCATCAGGGACAGCGCCTTGCCGGATAATGCCGCAATATGGGTCGGGGATAATTTCAGCGCCAGCTCCAGATCCTCCAGCGCACTGGCATAATCCGCTCGCAAAAACTGAACGAACGCCCGCTGGTTATAGCCTTCGGCATACTCCGGACAATAGCTGACCAATTCATCCAATGCCCCGTAGGCCGCCTCGAAATCATACGCCTCGCGCCGCTCGATCCCGCGATCCCGCGATCCAGCAACTCTTGCGCCCGTGCATCCGGCGCATCGCGCCACAGCAGCCACATTTCCGTGTTCAACCCGCGTGCAGCAGCCTCATTCGGCACCTTCTGCGCTTTGGCAATCAGGGACGCCAACGCATCGCCATGATCAGGCGCCGCAGGACAACCCGCCGCCACAGGTGTTGCCATCATTAATGTCAGAACGATCCAGCGCATAGGGTATTTGGCCCCATTTCAACCCCATGTGTCAATTCACAAGCTAGAGAGAGCAAGCTGTAAGGGGCGGATTGGGTGTCATCACTGGGTATTGTGTGTTTCTATTGGGTTGGTGAAGCGGCTTAATGAGTGCCAATTCAGTGGGTAAATGCCATACTAAGTTCAGACTTAGGGAAAATGATATGAAGTATTTAAATCCGCGCAGTCTTATTTGCAGCGTTTGCCAGTTTTCAGCCAAGCGACCTGCAACGTATGTGGTCTTAGTCCTTCTTCTGATTGCTGGGCAAGCATTTGGTATTATTCCTAGTTTTCACCGGCTTTTAATACTTCTAAATATGCCAGATATCGCAAGCTTTATACTGAGTAGCATTGGCGACATAATATTTTTCTTCGTTTTGTTATTAGCCGCCAACGCACTAAATAATCTATTTGGCCGCGGGGTAAGTCTCGTCAATGACCTGATAAAATTCATATGTAAGGAGGAATGAGGAGGTTGGCAAAGCAAACCGTAGGGCGCGTAATTTCACGCCCCCCCCTAACCTCTCTATCATCTACAGAGACCCCTCCTTCACCGCCTGCATCGCCACATAAGTCGAGGTGCTGGCCACATGCGGCAGGCTTGAAATCTTCTCGCCCAGAACCTCGCGATACGCCGTCATATCCTTGACCCGCACCTTTAACAGGTAATCGAAATTCGCCGCCAGCATGTGGCATTCTTCAATCTCCGGCACCTTGCGCACCGCCGCGTTAAAATCCGATAGCGATTGCTCGCGAGTGTCCGACAGCCGCACCTCGACAAACGCCACATGGTTCAGCCCCAACCGGATCGGGTCCAGCAATGCGCGGTATCCGGTGATATAGCGCTCACTCTCCAGCCGTTTCAGGCGGGCTTGGGTTGGCGATTTCGACAGGCCGATACGCGTGGCCAGCTCGGTGACGCTAATGCGTCCATCCCCCGCCATCTCGCGCAGAATCGCCTGATCAAAGCTGTCCAGTTCGGAAATGTTCATTTTAACCGCAAAGTTAACCATACTCAGGTCCTTTAACTGCATATAAAATAATATCAGGAAGATTAGCCTGTTTGCATCGGATACAAAAGGCATAATCCCTATTTTGCGAAGGATATCGCCATGTCTGATTCACACCGCACCAAAATTGACGCAGCCCTCTATGCAAACGAGGCCGAAACACTCAAATCCCTGATCCATGGCGCAGCCCTGACCCCTGCAGCCCGCACCAAAATCACCGCCCGCGCCACCCAGTTGGTCCGCGACATCCGCGCCTCGGCCAAACCGGGGTTGATGGAGGTGTTTCTCGCCGAATATGGCCTGTCCACAGACGAGGGCATCGCGCTGATGTGCCTTGCCGAAGCCCTGTTGCGCGTCCCCGACGCCACCACCATCGACGCGCTGATCGAGGATAAAATCGCGCCGTCCAACTGGGGCAAACACCTTGGCAAATCCTCGTCTTCTTTGGTCAACGCCTCCACTTGGGCCCTAATGTTGACCGGCAAGGTGCTGGATGAGCGTGAACCCGGCATCGCCAGCCACTTGCGCGGGGCAGTCAAACGGCTGGGCGAACCAGTGATCCGCAGCGCCGTGGCCCGTGCCATGCGCGAAATGGGCCGCCAGTTTGTGCTGGGCGAAGACATCAAAAAGGCGATAAAACGCGCGGCAGGGATGGAGGCCAAAGGCTATACCTATTCCTACGACATGCTGGGCGAAGCCGCCCGCACCGAAGACGACGCGCGCCGCTACCACCTCGCCTATTCCTCCGCGATCACCTCGATTGCCGACGCCTGTACCCACAGCGACATCCGCCAAAACCCCGGCATCTCGGTGAAACTATCAGCATTACACCCCCGCTATGAAGTGGCGCAAAAATCCCGCGTGATGGATGAACTTGTACCGCGTGTCCGCGCGCTCGCCGGTCTCGCCAAATCTGCCGGAATGGGGTTCAACATTGATGCAGAAGAGGCAGACCGACTGTCCCTGTCGCTAGACGTGATCGAGGCGGTTTTGTCCGACCCGTCCCTCGCCGGATGGGACGGCTTCGGCGTGGTGGTTCAGGCCTTCGGCCAACGCGCCGCCTCAGTGATTGACTGGCTCTATGCCCTGTCTCAAAAACTGGATCGTCGCATCATGGTGCGTCTGGTCAAAGGTGCCTATTGGGACACCGAAATCAAGCACGCGCAGGTCATCGGCGTCGATGGGTTTCCGGTCTTCACCCATAAATCAGCCACTGATATTTCCTACATTTCATGCGCCCGAAAACTGCTTTCGATGACAGACCGCATCTATCCGCAATTCGCCACACATAACGCCCACACCGTTGCGGCCATTCTGGAAATTGCGGACAATACAGATACTTACGAATTTCAACGCCTGCATGGCATGGGCGAACGCCTGCACGATATTGTGCTGGAAGCCGAACAAACCCGCTGCCGCATCTACGCCCCTGTTGGTGCGCACCGCGATCTCTTGGCCTACCTCGTGCGCCGCTTGCTGGAAAACGGCGCAAACTCCTCCTTCGTTAATCAGATCGTTGACGAAGACGTGCCAGCCGAGGTGGTCGCGGCTGATCCATTCGGCGCCCCGCCTGTGCCCGTCACCATCCCGCATGGGCCGGAATTATTCCTGCCGGAACGACGCAACTCCATGGGCTGGGATCTGGCCGACGCCGCCACACTCGCCGCCATTGATACAGCCCGCGAACCACACCAGACCGCAGCCTTCACCGCGGCCCCATTGATCGCTGGCAAGCTGTCCAAAACCAGTCCTCTTCCTGTCCTGAACCCTGCCAATCCGGACGACATCGTCGGCCATGTCACATGGGCAATCCCCGCCGATGTGGACACCGCTCTGGCAGGCGCGAGGCCGTGGGCCGCCCCCACAACCGAACGTGCCAAAATCCTGAACCTCGCCGCCGATCTGTACGAGCAAAACTTTGGCCAAATCTTCGCCATCCTGTCGCGCGAGGCCGGTAAAACCCTGCCCGATGCCGTGGGTGAATTGCGCGAGGCGGTGGATTTCCTGCGCTACTACGCAGCGCAAGCGACACTGCATACAAAGCCGCCCATCGGCACCTTCACCTGCATATCCCCATGGAACTTCCCGTTGGCGATTTTCACTGGCCAGATCGCGGCCTCCCTCGCCACGGGCAACGCCACGCTGGCCAAACCCGCAGAACAAACCCCGCTGATCGCAGCCCTTGCCGTCACGCTGCTGCACAAGGCAGGCGTGCCGCGCGAAGCCCTGCAACTGCTGCCCGGTGACGGGGCTATCGGGGCCGCGCTCACCTCCGGTGCGCGTGTCGGTGGCGTGTGTTTCACCGGATCGACCGACACGGCGCTAAAAATCCGCCACGCGATGGCCGATAACCTGCACCCCGGCGCCCCGCTGATTGCCGAAACTGGCGGTCTGAACGCAATGATCGTCGACAGCACCGCCTTGCCTGAACAAGCCGTGCGCGACGTGGTGCAAAGCGCGTTCCAGTCGGCAGGCCAACGCTGCTCGGCCCTGCGCTGTTTATATGTGCAAGAGGACATCGTGGAAGGATTTACCAAAATGCTAAAAGGCGCGATGGACGAGCTGTTCATCGGCAACCCTTGGGATTTATCCTGCGACATCGGACCGGTGATTGATGACGCCGCCCGCAGCGATATCGATACCTACATCGCGGCAGCTGATGTGATCAAACAACTGCCCCGCCCCGACACAGGCCACTACATCCCGCCGACCCTGATCCGTGTGAACGGAATTGGCGAAATGCAGCGCGAAATCTTTGGGCCGGCCTTACACATCGCTACCTTCAAGGCGGGTGATCTGGACCGCGTGATCGACGATATCAACGCCACAGGGTACGGGCTGACGTTCGGTCTGCACACCCGTATTGATGACCGCGTGCAGCATGTGGTCGAACGCCTGAAGGCGGGCAACATATACGTTAACCGCAACCAGATCGGCGCGGTTGTCGGATCACAACCCTTTGGCGGTGAAGGATTATCCGGCACGGGGCCAAAGGCTGGCGGGGCGGAGTACCTGACACGGTTTCTGACCCACGAGGCCCCGCAGGTCGCCGCGGGCACAGATGCGCCGCGTTTGATCGATGCTGTGCAACGCGACATTGTAGATACCGTCGCCCCAAGCGAGCTATCAACCACCGACCTGCCCGGCCCCACAGGAGAATCCAACCGGCTGACACACCATGCACGATTGCCCATATTGTGCCTTGGACCGACCGCCGCGGCCGCCGAGAAGCAAGCCAAATCCGTGCGTAGTCTGGGCGGTATTCCTGTGCTTGCCAACGGAGTAGAGGCAGATGCGCTAACCACCCTGACCGGATTTTCCGGCGCGATCTATTGGGGAGATCAGGCCCGCTCCTATGTTCTGGCACTGGCCGCACGGGGTGGCGATATCCTGCCGCTGATTACGGCTATGCCCTGCAAGGCGGATTGCCAGTTGGAGCGCCACACTTGCGTTGATACCACGGCGTCTGGCGGGAATGCGGCGCTATTTGGCTGAAGCGGGGTAATCTGAAGGTTTGCGCCGCCTGACGGCGTCGCCCTAAGCGCTTTGTCCCTACGGGCCAAAGCGCGAATGCCTGCGGCGCAGGTATTTTGAGCAAGAAGAAGGAGAGAGACCCGCGCCTTAAAATATCTTCAAATCCTTCACAACAGCACTGATCATCCCGTCCGTATCATCACTGTCAGCCGATATTCCCACGCCGACCAGCACACCTGCCGTTTTGCCAAACGCCCGTTGGAAATCCGCCGCCAGATCAACGCTTTCGGAAAACGCACCCTTGCCCGCCACACGGCTGGTCACCGTTTTCAACTGGTTCGGCCCATAGGGGCTGCGCAGGATTTTGCCGCGCGGATATTCCCCGCCCCAGACATAAACCAGCGCACGGGTGCTGGCGTTTCTCAACACCCGACGCGCCGATGCGCCCGCCAGTTTTTCAGCCGAGGCCTGATCCATAAAGACGAAATAGATCGCCAGATTACGATCATCCCCGCCCTTGCGCGTCAAATCCGTCGCCACAACCGACTGCGCCACAGACCATCCCCATGACGCCATTTTGGAATTCCATGCGGATTTCGGAACCGAGCGATACAGCAGCGAAACCGTGCCATCCGACGTCACCTTTAACTGACGTCCTGCCAAATCATAATCATTGGTCCACAGGCGCAAGAAGCCCTGCTCGGTCCAGCTGTTGTCAAATTTCAGGATTTCAGCGGAGGCTTGAAACCCCGTAAGGGACGCCGAAATTGCAACCGCTGCGAAAGTCCGTAACATGGATTTATTCATCTGGATGACCACCTGTATAATACCAAAACTGTTTAATTCCGCCCGTCATAAACGCTTGGTCCGCCGACAGATCAATCAATTCTGCGTCATAGCAGCTGTAAACAGATTATACTTGTGTGCCCTTGACCCTGCCCAGCGCATCGGCGACCCTCATTGATATGTTTCCTATTCGTGATCACAACCCGTCGCTGAAAACACCCTATGTCACCTACGCCTTGATGGCGGTGAATATTGTGGTGTTCCTGACCTATTGGTCCGATTTGCAAAACCCGCAGGTGATCAATCCGTTTTTCTATCACTGGGCTATGGTGCCCGAACTGGTCACCGACGGCGATCATTATTACACTATGATTTCGTCGATGTTCCTGCATGGCGGGTTTATGCACCTTGCCGGTAACATGCTGTTTTTATGGATATTTGGCGACAATATGGAGGAACAGTTGGGCCATGTCGGCTATCTGGTGTTTTATTTCGCCGTCGGCCTGGCAGCGGGGTATGCGCAAATCCTGACCGACCCGACCTCGGCCGTTCCCGTGGTTGGTGCATCCGGCGCGATTGCGGGCGTGATGGGCGGGTATTTGCTGCTGTTCCCCAAGGCGAAAATCGATATTCTGATCATAATAGTGGTGTTTTTCCGCATCTTCCCGGTTCCGGCGTGGATCATGCTGGGCCTGTGGTTTGCCATCCAGCTGTTCAGCGGCGTAGCGGTTGACGCCCAAACCGGCGGCATTGCCTATTGGGAACATGCGGGCGGATTTATCGCCGGAATGCTGTTTGCCGTACCGATCTGGTTGCGTCTGGGCGGGATGGATTTCTGGAACAGGAACCACGGCCACCCGCCGCACCCCGATGCGCAATATGAACTCTCGTCCTCTCGCATCCCGCGCATAAAGAAACGCTTATGAGCCCGCATAAACTGACGCCCTATACATGGGGCACCGGCACCGCGAAACACTACTTTTGCTCGGTCTGTGGCAACTACACCCACCACCAGCGCCGCTCGAACCCGAATGAGTTTGGCGTGAACGTCGCCGCGCTTGAGGGTATCAACCCGCGTGATTTGGGGGATGTGCCGTGGAGCGACGGTGTAAACCACCCCTCGGATCGCTGACCTGACATGTTCGAGGTTTTCTACATTATCCTGCCGCTGGTTTTTCTGGTCGTGCTTGGTCAACTCATTGCCAAAACCGGCCAGCTGAGCGCCGAGAACTGGATCGGGCTGGAAACGCTCAGCTTTCGGGTGCTGATTCCGGCGCTGATTATCCGCTCAATCGCCCAATCCGATCTGTCGCTAAAATCCAGCGGGCTGTATGTTTTGACCATGCTGATCGCGGTCTCTGCGGTGGGCATCCTCACCCTGTTATTGCGCCCCGTTACCCGCGTCACCGACCCACAGCTTTCAACGATGTTTCAGGCATCGACCCGCTGGAACGCATTGATTACCCTGCCGATTGCGGCGCAATTGTTTGGCCCAATCGGCCTAACCACAGTGACCATCGCAATGGCGTTCATGGTGCCCTACCTGAATGTCATCAACATCGGGCTTTTGTCTGCCTTGCACACGGGGAAATTCAGGATTTCAAGCGTCCTGACCAGCATCGCCAAGAACCCGATCATCATCGCCTGCGCCATCGGTTTGACCATCAACCTTGCAAACGTCCCTCTGCCCGAACCTGTCCTGCAAACCCTCGAAATGGTCAGCCGCAGTGCTTTGGCAATCGGGCTGTTGTGTGTCGGGGCAGGGTTTGATTGGCGCCGATTAATACATCTGAACTGGCAGATCATCTGGACCGTTGGCATCAAGGCGGTGATCGCGCCACTGCTGGCAATGATCACGGGTCAGGCATTCGGGCTGGACCAGATGCAAACCGTTTGCGCCATGCTGGTGGTGGCCACCCCGACGGCGACCAACGGTTATATCATCGCGCGCCAAATGGGCGGCGATGCCGAACTCTATGCCATCATCCTGAACTGGCAGTTGGTGGTCACGGTGGTGGCGTTTCCGGTGTTGATTTACCTGATGCAGGGCTAGGCGTCGCGGATAATCTTGCTGAACTTATCAAAGATCGGCTCGTTGGCGCAAATCACGTCACCATCGGCCAGAATATCGCCGCCCTTGGCCAGTGGCTCGATCAAACCACCTGCTTCGCGTACGATCACCACACCGGCGGCCATATCCCACGAATGCAGGCTGCGTTCCCAAAACCCGTCATAGCGTCCAGCGGCCACATAGGTCAAATCCAGCGCCGCAGCCCCCCAGCGCCGCACACCGGCACAGGTCGGCAGTATCCGCGCCAGATCCTGCAATGTTGCTGGCAAATCCGCACTGCCGGCAAACGGCAGCCCCGTGGCAAACACGCAATCAATCAAGCGCTTGCGCCCCGAAACCCGCAACCGGCTTTCGTTCAGCCACGCGCCCTGGCCTTTTTCAGCGAAAAACATCTCGTCCTTGGTCGGGTCATAGACCACACCGGCAACCACCTCGCCCTTATGCTCCAACGCAATCGACACCGCCCAATGCGGCATCCCGTGCAGAAAATTCGTGGTGCCATCCAGCGGATCAACAATCCAGCGCCGTGTCGGGTCTTGGCCATCCACCGCATCGGATTCCTCGCCAACCCAGCCATACATCGGGCGCGCGCCCATCAGTTCCTCGCGGATGATTTCCTCGGCGGCAATATCGGCCTTGGAGACAAAATCGCCAGCGCCCTTCATCGACACCTGCAGGTTTTCCACTTCACGGAAATCTTTCGACAGGGACCGCCCCGCCAAACGCGCAGCTTTTATCATCAGGTTCAGGTTGGCGCTCATTGCCATTGATCAGACTCCTTATGGATCAAGCGTTGGCATATACGACGATGTTACGGGGATGCCAAGGCCACAAAGCGGCTAACTGCGTTGCATTTTCACCGGAATTTTGCGCCCCAGCCGCATGAAATGCGCCATATAGGGCTTGGCCACGTCATCCTCGCGCACCGCCGCAAACAGCCGCCGCGTCAAACCGCCCTTGGTTAGGGGCCGCGTCACGTAATCCGAATTATACTTCACCTCGCGCACCACCCAGTCGGGCAACACCGCCACGCCGCGGTTCGACGCCACCAGCAACAGGATCACGGCTGTCAACTCGACCTTGCGAATGGCCGCAGGCTCTACCTTGGCCGGTCCCAGCAACTCGGTGAACGCGTCCAGCTTGCTGCGCTCCACCGGATAGACGATCAGGGTCTGGCCCTTGAAATCCGCCGCCTCGATATAGGGCTTTTGCGCCAGCGGGTTTTTGGCGGCGGCCACAAACACCGGCTCGTAATCAAACAGCGGCACAAATTCGACATCGTCCAGATCCTCGGGATCGGATGAAATCACCAGATCGACCTGCTCCTTTTGCAACGCCGTCAGCGCGTCAAACGACAGGCCCGCGCGGATATCCACATCCACATCCGGCCATGCCTTGCGAAACTCCTCCAAAACTGGAAACAACCACTCGAAACAGGCGTGACACTCGATTGCGATATGCAACCGGCCCGCGCGACCCGCATTCAGACCCGCGAAATCATCCTGAATGGCCTCAATTTCCGGCAGCACCTTTTCCGCCAGCACCAACAGCCGCATTCCGGCGGCTGACAGGCGTAACGGCTTGGAACGACGCACAAACAGCTCGACCTGCGTTTGCACCTCCAACCCTTTGATCTGGTGACTGAGCGCCGATTGGGTGATGTTCATCATATCCGCTGCCCGCGCCAAACCGCCCGCCTCGTGGATCGCTTTTATGGTGCGCAGGTGGCGCAATTCCAGATGCATTTGTAACAAACCTCATATTAATCTTGAGAATTATGAATTTGTTTCACATTTCGACCTGTGCGACAAGGCCACCCAGCATAAAGGAAAATACCCAATGGTCACGCCACGCATCAGCTTTGAATTCTTCCCTCCGCAATCGCTCACGGCGTCATTCCGGCTGTGGGACACCGTGCAGGTGTTGGCCCCGCTGAACCCGAACTTTGTGTCAGTCACTTACGGCGCTGGCGGCACCACGCGCGACCTGACCCATGATGCCGTGGCAACCATCCATAAAAATTACGGGCTAAAGGTGGCCGCGCATTTAACCTGCGTGAACTCCACCCGCGCCGAAATCCTCGCCATCGCCGATGGATACGCCGCCGCAGGCGTCACCGACATCGTTGCCCTGCGCGGTGATGCGCCCAATGGTGCCGATAAATTCACCGCCACCAATGATGGCTTTGCCAATTCAATCGAGCTGATCGAGACACTTGCAGAAATCGGGAAATTCAACATCCGCGTCGGCGCCTACCCCGAACCGCACCCCGACAGTGCCAACATGGCCGCCGATGTTGACTGGCTGAAACGCAAGATCGACGCGGGTGCCAGCAGCGCCATCACCCAGTTCTTTTTCGAGGCCGACACGTTTTTCCGCTTCCGTGACGCCTGCGCTGCCGCTGGCATCACCGCCCCGATCATCCCCGGCATCATGCCGATCACCAGCTGGACCGGCCTGAAAAAATTCGCTGTCGGTTGTGGCGCTTCAATCCCGACATGGCTGGATGACGCGTTCAATGCCGCCATCCGTGATGATCGCACTGATCTGCTCGCGACCGCCGTTTGCACCGAACTGTGTAGCGACCTGATTGATGGTGGCGTTGAGGATTTGCACTTCTACACCCTGAATCGCCCCGCCCTGACCCGCGATGTCTGTCACGCATTGGGTGTTACGCCGGATGTGTCGCTGCAAAACGTCGCTTAGCCTGCGTCATCATTGTTCTTCAAGTATCCCCGCCGGAGGCATAGAATCTTTTAGACTTGAACAAGAGATTCCATGCCTCCGGCGGGGGTATTTTCAAAAAGAAGAAGAGCCAAAAAGGTCCACCTACACAACGCTGGAATTCAAACCCAACATCACCCGCGCTATCCCGCTGGGTATGCTGGTCGAGGCTATCGGCACGATCCAGCATTCCGGCCGCTCGACCGGCGTGGCCAATGGTGAAATCCGCGGGGTTGAGGATGGCAGGTTATACGCCACCGGATCGACCACCTGCCTGATTATGAAGCTACGCTAACCCTGACTATGAAACCGCGCTAACGCGGTGCGCATATTTATGCCCCTGCGCACTGGGGTGAACATGTTCGCTCATATCGCGCCCGATTACGCGGCGCCTGCGCCATAAAAACAGCTTGGCCCAACCGCGAAATGACCCGACCGAAGGCGCATCCGGATCAACCGCAAACCGCTCGCGGCAATCATCCGGCAGACACACATCACACCCCGCCAGTTTTTCCAGCATCCAGACCAGCGGAATGTTCGACAGCGGCCGCGCCGCATCAAACCCCATCAAATGGCCGCCAATGTCGCTGTGGCAGCCGCGAAACCACATCTGCTCCATCATCCCCTGCCAATCGGCGGGGCATTCCCACATGACGGGGGCAAAGGCAAGGCGGGTTTCATCCATCGCCAGCGCATGAAACCCGTGGCGAATACTGTTGCCCAGATGATGGCTGTGAAAATCATGTTGCGGCTGGGTCCAGCGCCATAGCACTGGCAGGCGAATGCCAAGGGATTTGACCGTATCCCAGACCCCGACCATTTCAATCTCGACCCCGTCATAGCAATGCGCCTTGGCGAAATCCTGCGCCGCGTCACTGTGTGGCGTACACTCATAATGGCGATATATCTGGCGGATATTGCGCACCGTGGCGTGTTGCTGTGTCAATAATCCGATCCGGTCAATCACCCCGGCCATCGACCGCGCCGCATAGGCCCCGCGTGAAAACCCCAGTAGGAATATCCGGTCACCTTCGCGATACCGGCTGGCCAGAAACCCGTAGGCCCGCCTGATTTGGCGGTTAATCCCCTTGCCGGTGATCACATCCATCGTGCTGCGCCAGTGGTGCCACTGCACCCCGCTCTCGTAGCGCAATGATAAATGCTGCGACGGGGCCATTTCGCGCAGGATTTTATAGGTCAGCCCCGCGTTGCTCTCGCAGCCCTCTTTCAGCGATGACATGGTGCCGTCAAAGATGATCACATGGTCAACCCGCCCGCGCGTCAGAACCGCAGGCGTCTGATCCACCCGCGATCCTAGGCCCAGCCAGCCCGATATGCGTTCGCTTAACCGCATCCGCCGCAATCCCCTGTCATCGGTTCATCCATGCTCCAATCATCGGCCCACACCCCTGCGCCGTCTATAAACAATGCCGTGAACCATATTACGGATACATCCCTAACCCGTTAACCCCAAACAGTTTTCAAATTTATTTGCCCGATAGGGATTAAAACCGCCCCCCGCGGTGTGTTTATCATATGCCGGTCACAATCCGGCGCATGAAACCAAAGGAGAGACCAATGTTCAAATCCACCATCCTCGCGGCAATCGCCGCAACCTCCATCGCCGCTGGTACAGTCCACGCCGCAGGCCACGCCCCCGCCGCCATCCACACGATGAACGTATCCGCAGGCCAGATCCTGACCGACGCCAAAGGCATGAGCCTTTATACCTTCGATAAAGACGCTAACGGCGTGTCGAACTGCACCGGTGGCTGCGCTGCAAAATAGCCCCCGCTGATGGCCGCAGCCGATGCATCCGGCAAAAAGGAATATGGCGTGATCACCCGTGCCGATGGCACCAAACAATGGGCCTATAACGGTGCGCCGCTCTATACATGGGTCGGTGATAGCAGCGTCGGCGACATGACCGGCGATGGCGTCAAAGGCGTGTGGCATATTGCCAAACCTTAACTCTGACCCTTAATGTTTAGCAGGGCACCTCCGCAATCGGGGTCGCCCTGTTTGATAGGATCGCATGCCAGAATTTCGCAACCAGCTACAGCAGTGCCTGCCAGACCTCTGGCGCTATGCCTATGCTCTGACGCGGGACCGGCATATGGCAGACGATCTGGTGCAGGATTGCGCCGAACGCGCCTTGCGCACCCTGTTCCCCGCGCCCGACATACCGATTGAGCTGCCCGAACGCCCCCAAGCCGCCAACACCCCCCGCAGCCCCTTGCGTGCCATCGCGGCATCATTGGCAATCCTTGGCGTTGGCATCGCGCTTGGCTGGATGGGCCGCGGTATTGCCCCGCAAAACACCAACCTCATGGTCGCTGGCCTTGTGCCAGAAGCCATCACCGCCCACGCCGTTTTCACCGCTGATGCGCACCGCCCTGTCGAGATAGGCGCCGACGAGGAAGACCTGCTGATCCGCTGGCTGTCAAACCGCGTCGGCGGGCGGCTGTTGTCTGTTGCTGACGGCCCCGCCGCCCAGTTCATGTATGAAAACGCCGCAGGCACCCGCATCACCCTGTTTGCCGTGCGATCAGATAACAGCCAACTGGCCGAATTCACCTTCAAACAGAACGGCAAAGCCAACAGCTTTTACTGGCAAGACGACCGCTTGCGCTACGCCATCGTTGGTGATCTGCCCCGTGACGAGCTAAGCAAACTGGCAATCCGCGTTTTCGAGGCCTTTTCCTGATACCCGTTACAACGTTCCCACCCAGTCCAGCAACCATTCCCGAAACAGGCGCGCTGGTGGGCGCAAGGCGGTGCGATCCTCGTAAACCAGATGGTATTTTTCGCTTCCGGCAACGCGTATTTCGGGCAAACATGCCACCAACCCGTTCTCGGACATAATCCTGTCGCTGACTGGCGCCCGCGCCAAAGCAACACCGCCACCGTTCGCGGCAAGGGCCGCGGCCATAACGGTGCTGTCGGCAAACATAATTTGGGTCGCCATCGGGCGGGTTTTGGTCTGTTCAAAGAAATGCGGCCAACCGGCGCGGTGCGTTGCAACCTCGATCAGGTTAAACCGCTGCAAATCTTCGGGCCGGTTGATCGCCTCGGCGATTTCGGGCGACGCGACAGGATACAAAACCTCGCCCATCAGCGCATCACTTTCACGTCCGTATGACAGCGGGTTGCCAAACACGATCTTCAAATCGGAAAATCCCTTGGTGAAATCGGCCGCCACGTTTCCCGTGCTCAGCGTCAGTGCAATATCGGGATGGCGTGTTGTAAAATCACGCACCCCCTGCGCCAGTGCCCCATAGGCGAATATCAACACCGATTGCACATATAAACGCTGCTCGCGCACAGCCCCGAACAACCCCTCGGTCGCGCTCTCCAGTGTCATCAGCGATTGTTGCACAGGCGCAAGATAGGCCCGCCCTGCCTCGGTCAGGCTGACTGCGTGGGCGTGGCGCACAAACAGCGGTGTGCCCAACCGGTCCTCTAATGCGCGCACCTGTTGGCTGACCGCCGCTGGCGACATGTTCAACTGCACAGCCGCACGGGCAAAACTTTCGCTACGCGCCGCCGCCTCGAACACGCGCAGCCAATTCAGGGATGGAACACGGGATACCATTTAACCAGCATAAGTAAAACTTAGCCTGAAATGCAAGAGATCGTATTCTGCGGCCCATCCAACCTGCGCTACCATGACCGAATTAATCAGTGAAAGATGCCCCATGAGCAAACCTGTAGCCCTGACAAACGGACACCTTGGCCAAACCGAAATCGACAGCTACTGGCGCGACGGCTATCTGTTTCCTGTTCCGGTCCTCACCCCGACCGAGGCCGCATCCCTGCGCCGCGAACTGGAACAGCTGGAAACGGATTGGCTGGACAACGGCCTGCCGCTGCCGCTGAACACCTATAAACGGGTGAATGCCCACTGTGTGATGCCTTTGGCCCATAGAAT
Organism: uncultured Marinosulfonomonas sp.; assembly: GCA_964473185.1. GTDB lineage: Bacteria > Pseudomonadota > Alphaproteobacteria > Rhodobacterales > Rhodobacteraceae > Profundibacter. Next base: position 23,174 of record CAYYOF010000024.1, read on the forward strand.
TGGCGCAAATCCGGCCATTCTGGATGTGGTCGAAGGAGTGCTTGGTCCCGACATCCTGATCTATTCGGTCGAGTTTTTCATCAAGGAACCAGATACATCCCAAATCGTCAGCATGCACCAAGACCTGACCTACTGGGGGCTTGGGGCGATTGACGGGTTGCTCACGGCGTGGCTTGCCCTATCGCCCGCAACCCCTGCATCCGGCTGTATGGATTTTGTGCAAGGCAGCCACAAAAACCCGATCCTGCCGCATAAGGATACCTTTGACGCCAACAACCTGCTGTCGCGCGGGCAGGAAATTCAGGTCGATATTGCAGAATCCGACAAGATGCCGATCGAAATTCACCTCGGCCAGATGTCACTGCACCACGGGCTAACCATCCACGGCTCAGGCCCCAACACCACCGATGATCGCCGCATTGCCGCTGTGATCCGTTATTGCACGCCTGACGTGGCACAACAGGTGGCTGACAAAGACTATACAATCCTTGCGCGCGGCGCGGACCGCAGCGGTAACTTCATCAATTTCACCCCGCCAAGGCATGCTTTCTCACCCGAGAGCCTTGCGCTTTACGACGAAATCAGATCGGCTCAAGCTCAGGCAACAATGGCTGGTGTCGACAACTCGAAAGGCTCTACGCATGATGGATCACGTCAAATTCACCCAAATGAAAGACGGCGACAAGGAAGACTACGATTTCCTGACCAAACACGAGGTGGAATACACCAAAGGCACCGCGGATCGGCTGCTAACTGCATTGGTTGATCTGGACGCAGGGCTGTCCGGCTACAAAATCAGCCGCCTTGGCCATTCCCTGCAATCGGCCACACGGGCATGGCGCGACGGGGCCGACATCGACTGGGTGGTTTCGGCCCTGCTGCACGACATCGGCGACATCTACGCGCCCTACAACCACGACGAATACGCAGCCGCTATCCTGCGCCCCTTCGTGCGCGAACAATGCGCCTGGGTGGTGGAAAAACACGGCGATTTCCAACTGGCCTATTACGGCACCCACGTCGGTGCAGACCCGAACAAACGCGACACATATGCGGGCCACATTTACTATGACGACTGCGAAAAATTCTGCGAACTCTGGGACCAAACCAGCTTTGATCCGGATTACGACACCCTGCCGATTGAGTTCTTCACAGACATGACGCGGCAGGTGTTCGCCCGCACCCCCTATGACGCGAACGTAATCCGCACAGGCGAACGCGTGCCCCTCCAAACCGACGCCCCGAACCGCAGCTAAAACCCAGCCCCGCCAAACACGCCCTTCCCCTTGCCCGCATCATTCGTTAGACCTCGCCTAACCAGATTTTGACGCGAAGGCAGACCACAATGGCGATGGACAAAACATTCGATGCGGCATCCGCCGAAGCACGGATTTTCAAAGCATGGGAAGACACCGGAGCCTTCAAGGCTGGTGCCAACGCACGCGAGGATGCCGACAGCTTCTGCATCATGATCCCGCCGCCCAACGTCACTGGTGCTCTGCACATTGGTCATGCGTTCAACAACACATTGCAAGACATCCTGATCCGCTGGCATCGGATGCGCGGCGACGACACCCTGTGGCAACCGGGCCAAGATCACGCTGGCATCGCCACCCAGCTGCAAGTCGAAAAGATGCTGGCCGCCAACGGCGAGCCATCGCGCGCCGAAATGGGCCGCGAGGCCTTCATTGAGAAGGTCTGGGAGTGGAAAGAGAAATACGGCTCCACCATCGTGAACCAGCTAAAACGGCTCGGCGCGAGTTGTGACTGGGACCGCAACGCGTTCACTATGGATGAAAATTTCCACGACGCCGTGCTAAAAGTCTTCGTTGATCTCTACAACAAAGACCTGATCTATCGCGGCCAGCGCTTGGTCAACTGGGACCCGCACTTTGAAACCGCAATTTCCGATCTCGAAGTCGAGAATATCGAAATCGACGGCCACATGTGGCACTTCAAATACCCCCTCGCAGGCGGTGCGACCTATGAATATGTCGAGAAAGACGAGGATGGCAACGTCACCCTGTCCGAGACCCGCGACTACATCAGCATCGCCACCACGCGGCCCGAAACCATGCTCGGCGATGGTGCGGTTGCCGTGCATCCCGATGACGAACGCTATGCCCCCATCGTCGGCCAGCTCTGCGAAATTCCGGTTGGCCCCAAGGAACACCGCCGCCTGATCCCGATCATCACCGATGAATACCCCGTCATGGATTTCGGCTCGGGTGCGGTGAAAATCACCGGCGCGCATGACCTGAACGATTATGGCGTTGCCAAACGCAACAACATCCCGCTGTACCGCCTGATGGACACCCGCGCCCAAATGCGCACCGACGGCATGGACTACGCCGCCGCCGCGACGCGGGCCAAAGAAATCGCGCAAGGTGCAGAATTTGCCGATGCCGAAATCGACCAGATCAATCTGGTGCCCGATGAATACCGCGGGCTGGACCGGTTTGACGCCCGCAAAGCGGTGATTGCCGACATCGACGCCGAAGGCCTGATGATCATGGTCGAGGACAAAAAGATCATGCAACCGTTTTGCGATCGCTCCAAGGTGGTGATGGAACCGATGCTGACCGATCAATGGTATGTCGACGCCGCCAAACTGGCCGGACCCGCCCGTGATGCGGTCACCGACGGGCGCGTGAAAATCATGCCTGAAAGCGGCGAGAAGGTTTACTTCCACTGGATGAACAACATCGAGCCATGGTGCATCTCGCGCCAGCTTTGGTGGGGGCATCAGATACCGGTTTGGTATGGGCCTAGACTCGTCTCCCCAGGAACTTTGGATATGGAGACGAAAGAGGCTTTCTGCGCCGCAACCGAAGAAGAAATAGTCGAAAAAGCGAAATCATACTATGGTGAACCTTACAAGGTAACTACAGATCGGTGCCTAGGTAGTTTAGCACATGCAGAAGGTCAAAGGCCTGAAGCGATAACTAGCGTCGCGACAAGCTCCAATTGGCTAAGCACTGATGACACTGAGCGAGAATTCATTATCCAATTGCAACAAGACCCCGACGTCCTAGACACATGGTTCTCCTCCGGCCTCTGGCCCATCGGCACCTTGGGCTGGCCCGAAGACACCGAGATGATGGATAGGTTCTTCCCCACCTCCACCCTGATCACCGGTCAAGACATCCTGTTTTTCTGGGTCGCCCGCATGATGATGATGCAGCTAGAGGTGGTCGGCAAAGTGCCGTTTGACACCGTTTATCTGCACCAGCTGGTGCGCGATGAAAAAGGTGTGAAAATGTCCAAAACCCTGGGCAACGTGATTGACCCCTTGGACATGATTGACGAATACGGCGCCGATGCGGTGCGCTTTACCATGGCCCAGATGGCCTCCATCGGCGGCAGCTTGAAACTGTCAACCGAACGGGTCGAAGGCTATCGCAATTTCGGCACCAAGCTGTGGAACGCGGTTTCATTCGCGCAGTATAACGAATGCCACCCCGACCCCGATTTCGATCCATCCGCCGTCAAACTGCCGCTAAACAAATGGATGGTCGGCGAAGCCGCCAAAGCCTTCGACGCCTATAACGCAGCGCTCGACGCCTACCGTTTCAACGACGCTGCCAGCGCCGCATATGTCTTTGTGCGCGGGACCTTGTGCGACCGCTATCTGGAATTCACCAAACCGACATTCTTCTCGGATGACGCGAGCGCAATCAAGGAAACCCGCGCCACAATGGCATGGATCATTGACCAAAGCCTGATCATGCTGCATCCGATCATGCCGTTCATCACCGAAGAACTCTGGGGCACCATTGCGAAACGCGATAACATGCTGGTGCATCAGGATTGGCCACAATACACCGCCGCCGATCTGGTCGATGCCGATGCTGATCGCGAAATGGGTTGGGTCACCGATCTGGTCGACAAAATCCGCTCGGTACGGACAGAAGTCAACGTGCCAGCCGGCGCAAAAATCCCGATGCTGCTGCAAAATCTGGACGCTGCGGTACGCACTGCTTGGGCCAATAACGAGGCCCTGATCAAACGCCTCGCCCGCATCGATTCCCTGACCGAGACCGAGACCCTCCCCAAAGGCGCCGTGACAATCGCGGTTGAAGGCGGTGTATTCGCCCTGCCCTTGGCCGATATCATCGACGTGTCGGCTGAAAAAGAACGGCTGGAAAAATCGCTTCTCAAACTGGAGAAAGACATGGGGGGGCTGCGGGGCCGTCTGAACAACCCCAAGTTCGTCGAAAGCGCCCCCAACGCCGTGGTCGCCGAAAGCCGCGAACTGCTGGCCCAGAAAGAAGAAGAAGCCGCCAAACTAAACGCAGCGATGGATCGGCTGGCAGAAATGGGTTAATTCCAAATGGCCTAAATATCCGCGCCGCAGGCAAGAAAACTTTTATGCCTCCGGCGGGGATACTTTAACCATTTGGAAACCATAAGCAGCCAAACTGCAAAGGCGGTACAGGCGGGGACGCCGATGACCGCCCATTTGGAAGACGCCCTGTTTTGCTTTAGCGCATCGCAGGGCGTTGACCGTTTAGCGCTATACACACCGTTTAATGGTAAACCACTCGCTCAACCGCCCGCATCATGCCCAGCGATTTGTCATAAACGATCTTCAATATCCGCCGACCACCGATTTTAGTGGCCAATGTCGGCACAGTGCGCACAACGCCAGCTGCAGCCGTTGTTGCCAGAAATCCGCGACGGGTTAATTTGATCGACATATATCACCTATTGGTAGTTGCGAGTGATTCTCATATATGCATGCCACGCATGTTTTCAACCTATCCCCTTGCCGCCAAGCACAATTTGCGCAATCTATCCGGTATGACTGGACCCAGATACACCCCGCTGATCACCTCGCTTCCCTCCACCGTGCCATTCGTTGGCCCCGAAGTGCAGGAACGCGCCCTTGGCCATCCCTTCAAGGCCCGCCTTGGTGCCAATGAAAACGTCTTTGGCCCCTCGCCCAAAGCCATCAAGGCGATGCAGGACGCGGTGCCGCAAACATGGATGTATGGCGATTCAGCCAGCCATGATCTGCGCGAGGCCCTCGCCGCTCACCACAATGTCAGCATGGACAACATCGTCATCGGCGCTGGCATCGACGGGTTGCTTGGCTCCTTGGTGCGCATGACCGTCACCACGGGCGACAAAGTCGTCACCTCTGCCGGCGCCTATCCAACCTTCAACTACCATGTAAACGGCTTTGGCGGCGAACTGGTGCAGGTGCCGTTCAAACACGATATGGAAGACCCCGACGCGTTGATCAAAAAAGCCATCGAGGTAGACGCGAAACTGGTCTATATCGCCAACCCCGACAACCCGATGGGCACATGGCACAGCGCCGATGTGGTCACCGATATGATCAATCGATTACCCGACGGCTGCCTGTTGGTGCTGGACGAAGCCTATGTCGAATTCGCCCCCGAGGGCACCGCACCGCCAATGCAGCCAGACAACCCGAACGTCATCCATATGCGCACTTTTTCAAAGGCTTACGGCATGGCCGGTGCCCGCGTCGGGGCTGCCATTGGCCATGTTGACCTGATCGGAAATTTCGCCAAAGTCCGCGACCATTTCGGCATGAGCCGCGTCAGCCAAGCGGGCGCGCTTGCGGCCCTACAGGACCAGACCTACCTGTCAGAAACCCTCGCCAAGGTCGGCGCCGCCCGCACTCGGATCAGCGACATTGCCCGCGCTAACGGTCTGGCCCCCCTACCCTCGGCCACCAATTTCGTCACCATCGACTGTGGCAAAACCGGCGATTTAGCCCGCGCCATCGTCGCCGAAATGACAAACCTCGGCATCTTCACCCGCATGCCCTTTGTCGCCCCGCAGGACCGTTGCATCCGCATCTCGGCAGGCACCCCCACTGACCTCGATCTACTTGAAACCGTTTTCCCAAAAGCGCTTGCGAACGCCCGTATCAAATGCCCGTGAGCCGCTGGAATTCCTCACAACGTTAGTCTATGTTTGCGCTAACAACACAAGGAACACATCATGTCAAAATCACAAATCGGCGTCTATGGATTGGGAACAATGGGCAGCGCACTGGCACTGAATATGGCCGATAACGGCTTTCAGGTGGCGGTGACCAACCGCGAGGTGGACTGGATCGCCCCTTTTATCAAAGAAGCCGGCGCGCTCGTAAATAACCTCGCCCCACACGACACGCTCAAGGATTTTATCCAAGGCCTGACCACCCCCCGCGTGATCCTGTTCATGATCCCGTCGGGCAAACCGATGGATATGATGATCGACACCATCACCCCGCTGCTGGACGCCGGTGACACCATCATCGACGGTGGCAACGCCAATTTCCACGACACCCGCCGTCGCAGCGCCCTGATGGCCAAAAATGATCTGCATTTCGTCGGCATGGGCGTTTCGGGCGGCGAAAGCGGCGCGCGGCATGGCCCCTCAATGATGGTTGGCGGCACAGACCACAGCTGGACCCAACTGAAACCGGTCCTGCAAGCGATCTCGGCCAAATTCGAGGGCGACGCTTGCGTTGATCACCTCGGCCCCGATGGCGCGGGGCATTTCGTGAAAACCGTGCACAACGGCATTGAATACGCCGATATGCAGGCGATTGCCGAAATCTATGCCCTGCTGCGCGACGCGGCCAACTGGCCCGCCTCCAAAATTGGCGACCTTCTGGCAGGCTGGAATGACGGCCCGCTGCACTCTTACCTGATCGAGATTTCCGGCAAAGTGCTGCAAGCCGTTGACCCTGAAACCAACAAACCGATGGTCGATCTGATCCTTGATAAGGCCGGTCAAAAAGGCACCGGCCGCTGGACCGCAATCGAGGCGCTGAAACTCGGCCAATCCGCCAGCGCGATCGAGGCCGCCGTTGGTGCCCGCTCGTGGTCGTCGGAAAAAGACACCCGTATAGCAGCCCAGCCCTTGCTCGATCCCGACACCACCCAAACCGACCTGCCCAGCGCGGACGATCTGGAAAACGCCCTGATCGCCGCCCGCATCCTTGGCCACGCTCAAGGGTTCCGCGTCCTCCAATCCGCCTCGGATGAGTACGACTGGCAGCTAAACATGCCCCGCATCGCCGAAATCTGGCGCGCCGGCTGCATCATCCGCTCCTCCCTGCTGGATGATTTGGCCGATGCGTTTCGCACCGACCTGCCGCAAAACGAACTGATCCTCGCCCCCGCCATCCGCACACGCCTTGATGCCTCCATCGGCGCACTTCGCCGCGTGGTCACGGCTGGCATCAATAATGGTGTCCCCGTGCCGGTTCTATCCGCATCCTTGGCGTGGTTCGACAGCATCCGCACAGCACGCGGCAGCACCAACCTAATCCAGGCCCAGCGCGATTTCTTTGGTGAACACGGGTTTAGACGGCTGGACAAAACCGGCGACCACCACGGCCCATGGAATACATAGATGACTGATATTACGTTAGAAACCATCAAATCTGCCCAACAGGAAATTGCGGGTCGCATCATCCGCACCCCCACGCTGGACCTGCGCCAAACCGGCCTAGAAGACCTGCTACCCAAAGGCAGCACCGCCACCATGAAACTGGAGCTGTTTCAAAAAGCAGGTTCGTTCAAAGCTCGCGGAAATCTGCTCTCGGTCGAAGCCCTAACCCCCGATCAACGTGCCGCTGGCGTCACAGCGGCAAGCGGCGGCAACCACGCACTGGCCTTGGCGTGGGCGGCAAAAACCGCAAGCACCTCGGCCAAAATCGCCATCCCCAAAACCGCTGACCCGATCCGCATTGACGGGTGCCGCGCCTTAGGGGCCGAACTGGTACTCTGCGACAGCATCCTCGAAGTGTTCCCCAAAATGCACGAGATTGCCGAGGCCGAGGGCCGCAGCATCATCCACCCGTTCGAGGGCTACAACATGTCGCTCGGCGCGGCCACCTGCGCCGCCGAACTGTTCGCTGACGCGCCCAACCTTGATGTCGTAATCCTACCGGTCGGCGGCGGCGGCCTGATCTCGGGCATGTCGGCAGCGCTGAAACTGCTGAACCCGAATATCGAAATCTTCGGGGTCGAGCCATTTGGCGCCGACAGCATGTTCCAAAGCTTCCAATCCGGCAGCCCCCAGTCCCTTGATAAGGTTGACACAATCGCCGACAGCCTCGGCTCGCCCACGGCCTTGCCTTATTCATACGAACTGACCCGCGCCAATGTCATCGACATCGTCCGCGTCACCGATGACGATTTACGCCAAACCATGCGCCTGATGAACGAGACATTAAAACTGATGGTCGAGCCCGCCTGCGCCGCCTCCCTCACAGGTGCGCTTGGCCCGCTGAAAACCCACTGCGAGGGTAAAAACATCGGCCTGCTGGCTTGCGGTGCCAACATCAGCCGCCCCCGTTTCATGGAACTGGTCACCTAACCCCATTTTCGTTCCCCAAATATCCGCGCCGCAGGCATGAAATCTTTTCACCATGTGCAATTTGCATCAGCCGGAATCGGAATTCACCCCAAGAGCGGGCGAACTCCGATGCTCTTTTTATTTGGAAAATACAAATAGCACTGGACAAACTGCCACATCGCCAATGCGAACCGGCAATGCCATTTCAGCCGTCCCAACCCAACCAAAGGACGCAGCCATGAAACAATCCATCCTGATGGAAAAGTACCCGACCTTCGATCTGGAAATCCCCAAATCCGAAACCAGCCACACATGCGTTGACGACATCCTGACCGCCCTAAAACTCGATATCGATGCCCACCCAAAGGTCGCCTTCATCGGAATTTTCGACCACCTTAGCCACACAAAATCCATCGACGGCGATATCGCCGATGCGATCGCGGACGCCAAAAACATCATCTTTTGTTTCGGCATGAAACTCCCGAACCCGCATGTTATGGCGGTGCGCCCGCGCTCGATCGGCATCACTGACATGGGCAGCCACTTCCACATCACATTCATGGAACCCCCGATGCCACTGGCCACCAACGCGATGGAAAGCTGGTGCAAGGCACTGGCTGATACGCCTGCCTAAAACTGGATATACTGCAGGTTCACAGCATCTTTGCGGATGGTAATCACCCCCAAATTTGCAGGCTCCGAAACCGGCACAAACCCGTCCCAATCCCAATCAGGTTTCGGGGCGGGGATTTGAAACGATACCGCCCGCATCGTGGCATAGGGAATCCCGTGAATTGAGCCCGCCGTGGCGCGATGCACATGCCCCATAAACAAATGGCGCACATTCGGATAGGCGCTGATTAAATCCAGAAACGCCGCGCTCTCCTCCAACTGGATCTCATCCTGCCGCGGCAAATCCAGATCCATCGGTGGATGATGCATAAAGATGAAAACCGGCACATCCCCTGCCCCGTCCAGTGCATCCTTTAACCACGCCATCCGTGCCGCACAAAACGCACCGGCGATTGACCCCGTTTTTTGGGTGTCTAAACACAAAACCAGCCCCGCATCCGTCGCCACAGAATATTGCACAAAATCCGCCATGCAATTGTCCGGCACATCCAGATGCGCCTTCATCATCGCCCGGTCATCATGGTTGCCCACCATCGGCAGATACGGAATATCCAGCGCCGCCAATTGCGCCTTTAGCGCCCGATAATCCACAAGCGTTTCAAATTGCACCATGTCACCCGTGATCACGCAAAATGCTGCCCCCGCATAATGCGTATTGATATGCGCCACAGCCGTCGCCAACCGCGCCCGCACATCAACCCCCGCAACGTCCCCCGCCGCCGCATAATGCAAATCCGTCATCCATACCGCTTGCAACAACTTTGCCCCCTAAGCCTGTGAAACCACCTTGGCCGCCGCCGCCAGCGCACCCTCGCCATGCTCGATCCCCAGCGAAACCATGCCCGCCTCGATCACACCCAGAACCCCCAACACCATATGCGCATTCACATGCCCCATATGACCAACACGGAAAAACCCGTGCCATGCCGGATCACCGGGGGGGGCCATGCCGATACCGATGCCCAGCGTCACACCGGCCCGCTCACTCACCCAATCACGCAGCGCCGTGCCCAAAGGCGCACCAATGCGCACCGCCGTCACCGCATGGCTGCGCATACCGGCATCCGCAATGTTCAACTCCACCGGCCCCTGCGCACCCCACGCCTCAAACGCCGCCCAAACCGTTTCGGCCAGCTTGGCATGACGCGCCCATGCCGCCTCCACACCTTCCTCATGCACCAACATTTTTAACGCTTCATGCAGACCGAACAAATGATGCGTCGGTGCCGTGCCCGCGAAATAATGGTAAAACCCCTCCGGCCGCGCCCGTGGCCGCCAGTCCCAATACGAACTGACACAATCTGCCGCCTCGCGCACCGCATCCGCCTTATCGTTGAAATAAACGAACCCCAATCCAGGCGGCAGCATCAACCCCTTTTGCGAGGCCGCGACCATAACATCGACGCCCCACGCGTCCATCTCGAACCGGTCCACCGCCAAGGATGCGATGCAATCCGCCATCAACAACGCCCCATGCCCCACCGCATCCATCACCGCGCGAACACCGGCAATGTCATTGCGAACGGAAGTTGACGTATCCACATGCACCGCCATCACTGCCTTGATCTTGCCAGCCGTGTCGGCGCGCAATGCCGCCTCCAGTCGCGCCATATCAATGTCCGTGCGATTGCCATAATCAATCACCTCGACCTCGGCTCCCAATCCTGTCGCGATACCGGCCCAGCCCAGACCAAACAGCCCCGTCGCCAACACCAGAACCTTGTCGCCGCGTGACATTACATTGGCCAGCGCCGCCTCCCACGCGCCATGGCCGTTGCAGATATAGATCGCCACATTATGCTCGGTGCGGGCCACAACCTTCAGATCAGTGGCGATACCTTCGACCATCCGCTCGATGGCGGATCCGTAAATATTGGGCGCGGGTTGATGCATCGCTTGCAGCACCCGATCCGGCACAACAGACGGGCCAGGAATGGCAAGATAAGGGCGGCCATGGGATAGGGACATGCGGGTAACTCCAATTGGTTTCCACAAACGCTATTGCCTCAATCACAAAGCGTCAATTCCTCCTTCTTCTTTTAGGATAAATAGGTCCGGATTCCAGACAGCAGCAAGGCAGAAATCGCTTGGAAAATATTTTAAAATCAATCCCATCACATCGGCCAAAAAACATTTCCACTATTCCGGAATAGTAGTTCTAAAGGTTCAAGCATATTAGGCCCGCAGGGCTTCCCCTAAACACCAGTGGCGCTTGCCAGCCCGCGCATCGCAGGATAAACTGGTAAAACAACTGCCCCACAGGATCAGGCAACCGTGACAAAATCCCCCACTAATGACCAATACACCTCCCGCACACTTATGCGGCGACTTTGGCACGACTACCTGAAATCCCACATCTGGTGGATGCTGGTGGCCCTTGTGCTGATGGTGATGGAGGGCTCGTCCTTAGGTATCCTCAGCTACATGTTGCAACCGATGTTCGACAATGTGTTCGTTGGCGGCGATGCGGATGCGATCTGGTGGGTCGGCGGCATCATATTCGGCCTGTTTTTCATGCGTGCCATCACCGAAGTCAGCCAGAAAACCATCCTGACCCGTATTGCCCAGAAAACCTCGACCAAAATGCAAATCGACCTGCTGGACCACTTGATGCGGCTCGACTCTGTGTTTTTCCAGAAAAACCCGCCTGGCGCCCTGATGGAACGGGTGCAGGGCGACACCACAGCGGTTCAAGGCGTCTGGTCGGTGGTTATTTCAGGCTTGGGGCGCGATATTATCGGGCTGGTTGTGCTGCTGGGGGTGGCTGTGTCGATCGACTGGCTCTGGGCGGCAGTGGCGATCATTGGCGCCCCCTTGCTGGTGCTGCCGGTCTATATCCTGCAACGCTACATCCGGCGCAAAAGCAACCAGATGCGGATCAGCGCTGCTGAGCGCTCCACCCGTCTGGACGAAGTATTCCACGGCATCAACCCGATCAAACTGAACCTGCTGGAACAATACCAACTGGGCCGCTTTACCAGCATCATCGACCGGATCGTCACCGCAGAAATCAAAACCGCCGCTGGACGCGCGATGATTCCCTCGATGATCGACATCATCACTGGCATCGGCTTTTTCGGAGTGCTGATGGTTGGCGGCCACGACATTATCTCGGGCGAAAAAACCGTCGGTCAATTCATGAGCTTTTTTACCGCCATGACACTGGCGTTCCAGCCGATGCGCCGCCTTGGCGCCATCGCCGGTATCTGGCAGGTCGCCGCCGCCAGTCTGGAACGGCTTTACCGGCTGTTTGATGAAAAACCCACCATAACATCCCCCGCCAAACCCGCTGCCCCCTTGGCCGCAGGCAATACCACGCTGGAACTCACCAACATTACCTTTGCCTATGACGACACCCCTGTTCTGAACGCCACCAGCCTGATTGCCGAGGCCGGTAAAACCACCGCCCTTGTCGGCGCATCCGGTGCGGGCAAAAGCACCATATTCAACGTGCTGACCCGCCTTGTTGAACCCCAGTCCGGCACCACCACCATTGGCGGCATCCCAATCAACCAGTTGGGCCTGTCCGACCTGCGCGGCATGTTTTCCGTGGTGACCCAGGACGCGCTGCTGTTTGACGAAACCATCCGCGAAAACATCCTGCTGGGCCGCACCGATGTCACCGATGCCCAACTCAAAGACGCACTTGATGCCGCCCACGTCACCGATTTTCTCGATAAACTACCAAACGGTCTGGACAGCCCCGCAGGCCCGCGCGGCTCCAACCTGTCCGGTGGTCAGCGCCAGCGCGTCGCCATTGCCCGTGCCATCCTGCGCGACACCCCGATCCTGCTGCTGGACGAGGCAACCTCGGCCCTTGACGCCCACTCCGAAGCCGTGGTGCAAAAAGCCCTTGAACGCCTGTCAAAGGGGCGCACCACACTGGTCATCGCCCACCGTCTCTCGACCATCCAGTCCGCCGATAAAATCGTAGTGATGGAGCGCGGCCGCGTGGTCGACCAAGGCACCCACGAAGAACTGCTTGCGGGGGGCGGCATCTACGCCGACCTGCACCGCCTGCAATTCAAGGAAAACGCCCCGATCGGCGGCCACAACCCGCTGGACCCCGCCAACGGCGGCACGGCAATCGGCGCGCCCCTCACCGACACCAACACCAAACTGGGCCTGTTCACCCGCTTCGCCCAACGCTGGTTCGGGCGGTAAACATTCATCAAACCTTGCGGTTTTCTTCATTTGCGAAAAGGGCTGCAAAGCCCGATGAGCAGCCCAAAGGCACAGGCCCATCTAATACGTGCTGGTTACAACTCCACCCGTACAAGCGGAAAACACCGGCGATCTGGTTAGTTTTTCCATATCCGCCTCGGCATCACCACATCTGGCAGCACATTCAAAAACACGCTCCAGTTCGGAAACCGATTTCGGCAATCTGTAGATAAAATACCGGCCCCTTAATGCTGGACTTATGAGCATCTGAAAGTTTGCTTCCTCATCAGCCTTAATCGCTAATTCCGATAAATGCGCTGAAAGGATTTCCGTGGCTAGAACATAGAATAACATTGTAGCGCTTTCTGGGGTCTCCTCATCAAGAATCGCATGAAGCCTCATCCCGTCTGCCCATGCGACCATTTCAGAAATGTCGTTTTCATCCCGATATCTGTTCCCATACGGGCCCACAAAGAAGTATTCAAAGAAATCCAATGCGGCAGAGACATCCTGAAACTCAGAAGGTTCAATAACGCGAGGATTACAATATTCTAGCGGCCCCGCAAAAAGCAGATCACACGGCACTGAATCCGCTGTGAATTCCCCTTTCAGGAACTGTGATCGCGAAACACAAGACGACTCCTGCGCATACGCCCATGACGATAGCACCATATAAATAAGCACTGTTAATTTCTTCATACCGTTCCTCCAACTCGCTTATTATTCGTAACAAACACATATTCCACTTACATCACTCCTCAATACCCCCGCCCCAACCGCTCCGGATCAACCCCCGCCAGATACCGCACCAGCCGCCACAGGTTCCGCGCCCCCTGCCGTGCCCATCCTGCCTCCTGATACCGCGCCGCACTGCTCAAAGCCTCCACCGGTAAGGCGCACAACTGCCCCCGCAACCCCCGTGCCATCGCCACATCCTCCATCAACGCCATATCGGTAAACCCGCCCACCGCATCATACAGATCGCGCGAAATCAGCAACCCCTGATCCCCATACGGCAACCCGAACAGACGCGAGCGCACATTCGCCCACCCCGCCACAAACCACGGCCAAAACCCCTCCGCCGCAAACCGCAGCCTAAAATACCCCGCCCGCTGATCCGCCAAAATATGCGCCAAAACCACCTCGGCCCAACCATCCGCCAACACCGTATCCGCATGCAAAAACAACAACCACGCGCCACCAGCCACATCAGCCCCCCGCGCCATCTGCCCACCACGCCCCGCAGCACCATGAACCACCAAACCACCAGCCTCCTCCGCCAACGCACATGTTCCGTCGGACGAGCCCCCATCCGACACCACAAGCTCGCGCACCAGTCCGGCCTCGACCCCCTCCATCAACGACGCCAACGCATGCGGCAGCTCCCCTTCAGCGTTCAATACCGGTATAATAATGCTCAACGGCGCCCGCATCTCAAACCCCTCTGGTTGCCCTGCCCCACATCCCCTATATTACACGTAACACCGAATGGGGAATGGATTTATGACGCGCAAACTGTATGACATTACCGGCACAGACCGCACCACCTTTCTGCAAGGCCTGATCACCAACGACATGGCCAAACTAAAACACGGCCTGCTCTACGCCGCCCTCCTCACCCCCCAAGGCAAATTCCTCACCGATTTCTTCCTGCTTGAGCGCGGCGACACCATCACCCTTGACGCCCCCGCCGCCACGGCTGACGATCTGGCCCGCCGCCTGACCATGTATAAACTCCGCGCCGACGTCCAAATCGCGCCCTCAACCCTGCACGTCAAACGCGGCACCGGAACCCCACCCGAAAACGCCCTGCCCGATCCTCGGCATGAAGCCCTAGGCTGGCGCCTCTACGGCTCCGAAACAGGCGACGACGGAACCGACTACGCCGCCATCCGCGTAACCCACTGCATCCCCGAAACGGGCATCGAGCTGATCCCGAATGAGACCTACATCTTGGAGGCCGGATTCGAGCACCTGAACGG
>CAYYOF010000025.1:0-36502 GCA_964473185.1 uncultured Marinosulfonomonas sp.
CCCCTTCGGATGAGATGAAAATTGTACGTCGATCAAGGATTACTGTTGCGCCATGCTCTTTCATCAATGTGCCTAATACCGGCACAATCAGTTTAAAATAAGTAGCACGCTCTTCTTCCAGCCTGCGGCCCAGTTCCCGTGTCTTTACCTCTTGCGCACGTCGAATGGCCTGCACTTTTCCATCAAACGCATCCGCCAGCAGCCGGAATGCCTCGGGCGTCAATTTCGGGCGCTGTTCTGTCAGGGATTTTTCCTCGGCCGTCAGGTCCGATTCTATCCGCCGGTTCTCGGCTGAAAGCGTTTGGGACGCGGCTTCGATTTCGGTAGTGACCCGCTCGCCATATAGGGAAGCCGAAAACAGGCGTTCTTGATTGATGGTCAAAATAGTGCTGGACGCGGTACCCTGAGTTTGTGCAACAACAGGGACAGCCACGCCAAACCACAAACCTAAGAAAACCAGAACCGGATATAAAAAAACCCGCCGTCCCATATCAGAACGTGGTCTGGATGGTCAGCTCGAAGCTCTGGTCGTCATCGTAGGTTTCTTTTTGCAACGCTTTGGAAAAGTTGAACCGCAATGGGCCGATTGCAGTGGTCCAGAAGATCGAAAACCCGACGGCCGAGCGCCAGTGCAGATCATCGTCCACCCCTGTTCCATGCAGATTATCCAGTCCCCAAACTGTGCCAACATCATAGAACACACCGGCAGACAGGCCGTATTCCTCGGGCAGGCCCAGCGGGAAATTCGCATCGAACCGCGCCACGGCAAACATGTTGCCCCCCAGCGCATCCTGATTGGTCACAGTCAGGTCGCGTGGCCCAATGCCGTTGGCCGCAAACCCGCGCATTTTACTACCATTCAAGAAGAACCGGTCCGTTACGCGTGTTTCATTGCTGGACAGGGATGCAATCGCACCGCCCTCGAATACCGCGCGCAATGTCACTTCTTCGTTGAACACTTTGGTCTCGGCCCCGATAAGAGCGGTAGTTTTGATGAAGTTTGTATCCCCGCCCAAACCGCCGAAATCCTGACTGAACCGCAGCACGATACCGGCATTCGGGTTTAGACCGGTGCGGCGCGTATCATAGCTGTAGGAATAACCAAGTGAACTGGTAATCAACGTATCTTGCGCCTGATCGGCAATCAGGATTGCCGAGTTCAGCCCAGCCGTCAAATCCACGTCCTTGGTAACACTGCTTCCTATAGAATAGCGCACTTCAAACCTACCGTTTTCGCTGATCGGAAATTCAAGCGCCGGACTTATGCCGATGACCCGCGTGCCATAATGAGAATTGGAGTTGCTGGATGTTGTATAAAACCCGTTGAGTTTAAACCTAACATCCCGTCCTAAAAAGGCAGGTTCAACAAACGTGAAGCTGGCACTGGCATCGGAACTGGCGGTGTTGAACGAAAAACTAAGCCCCTGTCCGCGGCCCAAGAAATTGCGCTCGGAAAACCCGACTGTTAATCCGAATCCGGCATCTGTCCCGTAGGACGCGCCAAAGTTCAAACTGCCGGTTGGTTGTTCTTCAACATTAACATCAACAACAACCTGATCGGGTGCCGATCCTTCGCGGGCATTCACATCGGCGTTGCTGAAAAATCCAAGCCGACGAATGCGTTCAGCAGATTCGCGGATTGAACGCGGATTGAACGGGTCGCCCTCAACCACATCGAACTGGCGGCGCACCACGCGGTCCAGCGTTGTGGCGTTGCCCTCGATATCAATCCGTTCCACAAAAACCCGTGGTCCTCTGGAAATGACGAATTCTACATCCAGCGTCAGATCACGGTCGTTGCGGGTGATCCGTGGCTCGACCCTGATGAAATTCAAACTCTTCTTGATCGCCAGCCGCTCCATGCGCGCAATGGTGTTTTCAACATGCGTCGGTGTATAGGTCATACCGGGGCGAATTTTGGCAGCGGCCTGGAATTCATCGGCATCGACTTCTTCCAGATCACTAATTGTGGTTATTTCGCCAAATTCAAACTTCTGCCCTTCGGTCATACTGATCGTGATAAAAAACCCGTCCCGCTCGCGGGAGATTTCGGAATTCACTGATAAAACCTGAAAATCGACATAGCCACGTGACAGATAGAAATCGCGCAGCACCTGTTTATCAAACTCGATCCGGTCGGCGATAAACGTATCCCTTTTAATCAGGGCCCGCAGGATACCGGCTTGTTTGGTTTCCAGAACCCGGCGCAAACGGCGGTCATTATAGGCGCGGTTGCCAACAAAACTAAGGCGCTCGATCTCGATCACTTGGCCTTCGGTGACTTCAAACACCAGATCGACGCGGTTGTTCGAGCGGCGGATGATTTTCGGTGTGACCGTGGCCGCATACCGACCCGCCTGACTGTAAGCCTCGGTGATCGCGGCGGCGTCCGCTTCAGCGGTGGAAGGGCTATAGACGTGGCGCGATTGCGATTGCACGATGACCGCAAGGTCTTCGGATTTCAGTCGCTTGTTACCTTCAAAATTAATCCGGTTGATGGTGGGAAATTCGCGCACTGTGATGACCAAAGTGCCGCCGAGTGGCTCGATCGACACAGTTTCAAATAATCCGCTGCCCAAAATACGCTGATATGCGTCATTCAGTTCCGCCGCAGACACCGTTTCGCCCCGAGCGATTCCGGCGTAAGTCAGGATGGTGGCAGGCTCGATCCGCTGATTGCCCTCGATCTTGACCGCGTTAAACCGATAGGATTGCGCCTGTGCTGCTGTCGGAGCAACCACATAAACCATTGATAAAGATAGAAATAAAACAACAGAAATTCGCTTGAATACTGATTTCATTTTAGTGCCCCATACCGCTCTACTGGCTTTTATCTTGGTCATTATTGCCAAGCCCGAATTGATATCCCAGATGCCTCTTGCTAACGGGTCTGTAGGAGGTTGTCAAAAGACCAAAAAGCCCCCGACCAATATTGGCGGAGGCTAATCCTTAAACACAAGAAAATCGGGTTAACCCAGCGCAAGTGAACCGAAAAACGCACCAGCTAAAAGCGCTGTGGCGATTGTTGCGATATACAACAAACGATCCCAGTTGATATCAACCAGAAGCGATAGGCCGCGATAGCTGTTTTGTATGGTTTGCATGGGTCTGCCCTTGCCTAGTTGCGTGTTACAAAACAAATATACCGCCCGATTAAGGCACAATTAGGGCGTTCGGTCCGTTTTCAAGGTGGCTGCTTATGGGCAGAACAGATCATTGGTAACGGCAAACACCATCAAGGACAGGATCAACACCAGCCCCGTGGTCATCATGATTTGCAATGCCTTGTCGCTGGGCGGTTTGCCGGTCACGGCTTCATAGGCGAAAAACACCAGATGCCCGCCGTCCAGAACCGGAATTGGAAACAGGTTCAGCAGGCCGACAGCTGCCGACAGCAGGGCGATGAAAAAGATGAAACTCTCGGCCCCTTGGTTGGCCATTTGTCCCGACACTTTGGCGATGCCGATTGGCCCTGACATATTGCACGAACTGATCGCGCCTGTGACCATATGATACAGCCCCGAAATCGACTGGGTTATGATGCCCCATGTCCGTTCGCCGCCAATCACAATCGAAGCCCCCAAGCCGGGGCTTTCGACCGCCGAAGTATAGAACGAACTGCCGCTGATGCCGATGATATAGCGGGTTTCAAAGCTGTTATCGGATTTTGGCAGGTCGCGTTTCTGAGCCTCTATGGTGATCTCGATAGTCTCGCCCGCCCGCCAGATTTTCAAGACGGTTGGCACGCCCTTTGTACCGTTGATCAACGGAATCATCTGGCCAAATTCAAACACGTCTTCATCGCCAATCGCTAAAATTACATCACCCTCGAGCAAGCCCGCAGCCTCGGCGGCCCACCCCGGCGTGACGTGCGACACCCGCGACGGCGACAGCGGTGGCCCCAGAACCGTTACCTTGGCTCCATCACGCAAAACGGTGTAATCCAGTGTTGGCGTGATCGGCAGCGTATCGATAAAGCCGGAAAGCCCTTCTTCCTCGGGCAGCTCTATGCCGTTGATCGCAAACAGTTTATCGCCTGATTTCAGCCCGTATTCATCGGACGGCAATGGATGCACTGTATCAATCACAGGCGGGTAGACAGCCACGCCAGAAGACAGCGCAAGGCCCGCAAACACAATGATCGCCAGAATAAAATTGAACACCGGTCCCGCCAGAACCGTGGCCGTGCGCGCCCACAAAGGCGCGCCATGCATGGTGCGGCGCAGCTCCGCTTGCGTCAGAGTGCTGATCATCTCGCCGTCCTTGCCGCTGGCCGCACTGGAATCGCCCAAAAACTTGACAAATCCGCCAAAGGGCAACGCCGCTATCTGCCATTTCGTGCCGTGTTTATCATGGCGCGACCAGACCACAGGCCCAAATCCAAGCGAGAACACCTCGGCATGGATGCCCGACCAGCGCCCGACGATGTAGTGGCCATATTCATGGATCGCCACGATCACCGAAAGCGCGACAACAAACGCCACCAGTGTAAATGCAAAATTTCCGAATGACGGGATAAGGCCTGGTAAATCCAATTTCTATGTCCTCTTTGCCTGCCGCTATGCGATCTGTTGGCGTATAATTTCTGTTGCTGCTTGTCGTGCCAGATGGTCTGTCTTGCGCACCATATCAAGGGTGATCGCGTCATTATTATGACTGGCGGCCGACGAATTTTGCAAAAGTACCTCTTCTACCACTTCGGCCATCTGCATAAAACCGATTTGCCCTGTGATAAACGCGTCCAGCGCCGTTTCCTTGGCCGCGTTGAACACAGCCCCCGTCACCCCCCCCGCCTCGATCACCTCGCGGGCAAGGCGCAGCGCGGGCCAGCGTTGCTCGTCCGGTGCGCGAAACTCCAGCTGGGCAATTTTGGCCAGATCCAGCCGCTCGACCGGCACATGGCCACGGTTCGGCCAATGCAGTGCATAGCCGATGGCGTGGCGCATATCGGCGGGGCCGACGTGGGCCATGATACCGCCGTCAATGAACCCGACCAGCGCATGGATCAGGGATTGTGGGTGGACGATGACCTCGATCTGCTCGGGCCTCACACCAAAATATTCTTTGGTTTCAATCACCTCTAGCGCTTTGTTAAACATGCTGGCGCTGTCGATGGTGATGCGTTGGCCCATGTCCCAGTTCGGGTGGGTCTGGGCCTGTTTCAGGGTGGCGGTGGCCAGTTTTTCAATCGGCCAATCGCGAAACGCGCCGCCGGAGGCGGTGATAATAATGCGTTCAACCGTATTGATATCCTCGCCCACCAGCGCCTGAAAAATAGCCGAATGTTCGCTATCGACAGGTAGTAATGTCGCCCCATGCGCTTTAGCACAGCGCATCAGCAACGGCCCCGCTGCCACCAGACTTTCCTTATTGGCCAGCGCCAATGTGGTGCCTTGGCGTAGCGCCCGCAGCCCCGGCGCCAGACCCGCCGCCCCGACGATGGCCGACAATATCCAGTCGGCAGGGCGCGTCGCCGCCTCAATCAGTGCCGCCTCGCCCGCCGCCACTTCAACGCCGCTGCCCGCCAATGCGGCTTGCAGATCGCCCAGATATTCGGGAAACGCGGTGATGGCGATTTCGGCCCGCAAATCACGCGCGTCTTTGGCCAGCTGCGCAATGTTGCGCCCGCCAGTCAGCGCCACCACCTGATATTTATCCGGTGCGCGGCGGATCAGGTCAATCGCGCTTTGGCCGACCGAACCCGTTGCGCCAAATATGGTGATCCGGCGCATATCATCCGGCTCCATGTGGAAAACCCGTCAGCACCACCAACAGAACCACCACCAGTAACGCGCCCAGCATACCGTCAAACCGGTCCATGAAACCACCGTGGCCGGGGATCAGGTTCGAGGAATCCTTGATGCCGGTTTTGCGCTTGATCGCGCTTTCAGCGATGTCGCCCATTTGCGCCGCAAACGCCACCAGAACCGAGACCAGCCACAAGCCGGCGGGTAAACCATAAGCCGTGCTGAAATACAGCCCGACCAGTGCCGCGCCAACCCATCCGGCAACCGTGCCGGACCATGTTTTTTTCGGGCTGACTTTGGGCCAGAATTTAGGCCCGCCCAACATCCGCCCCGCTGCATAGCCGCCCACATCACTGGCAATCACCACCAGCAGCATCCAGAGCAGCCAGACAAGGCCAAGATCTTGGCGTAGATAGATAAATCCGTATCCGGCCAGAATGATAAGTGCGCAATACCCCACAAAAATAGGCCGGTTTTGCTTGAGCACATAGGCTCCAAAACCCACCACGGCCACCAACGCAACAGCCATAATTGTAGGCGACAAAGTTCCCGACCATGCAACAGCTATAGCTGTATTTACTCCTAACGCTGCGTGACGCTTTTCTTGATCGGGCGCGATCATGCGCACCAACTCCCATGTCATCAGCCCACAGGAAATCGTGATCAAGGCCTTGAACCACATGCCGCCAGCCCAAACCGCCGCAGCCCCGACAATCGCCATCACGATGGCTGACATCACCCGCGGTTTCAGGTCATCCCAGTTTCGACCACTCATGCCGGCACAGCCCCGAAACGGCGCTCGCGATTACCATAGCCGCCCAAAACCTCGGCAAAGATTTCAGGGGTGAAATCGGGCCACAGGGTGTCGATGAATTCGTATTCGGAATAGGCCGCCTGCCACAAAAGGAAATTGGAAACCCGCGCCTCGCCCGATGTGCGGATCACCAGATCAGGGTCCGGCAACACATAGGTATCCAGAAACCGCGTCAGGGTTTCCTCGTCCACATCCTCGGGGCGCAGTTTACCGTCGGCCACCTCATGCGCCAGCCGTTTGGTGGCGCGGGCCACCTCGTCGCGGCCACCGTAATTCAGCGCGATGGTCAAATGCACCAGATCATTCTGCGCCGTCGCCTGCTCCAGCTCATCCATCAGCGCCACCAGTTTTTTATCCAGCTTGACCCGATCACCGATGAACCGGACGCGGACCTTGCGATCAATCAGCGCCTGGGTTTCTCTTTTGATGTATCGCCGGAACAACAACATCAGACCGGCCACTTCGGCTTGTGTGCGCTTCCAGTTCTCGGTCGAGAAGGCAAAGATCGTCAGGTATTTCACCCCCAGACCAGGGCAGGCCTCGACAATTTCACGCACCCGACTGGCCCCGGCCCTGTGACCAAACAACCGCGGCTTGCCGCGTGCTTGTGCCCAGCGACCATTGCCATCCATAATGATAGCCACATGGTTCGGAGTATCCTTCGGATTTACCTTATCGGCCAACATCTTACCTTTCAAAACTCACCCAACTGCGCGTTAAACCTGCATGATCTCTTCTTGCTTGTTTTCCAGTGCGGCATCCACGGCTGCGATGGCCTTGTCGGTCAAATCCTGCACCTCGTCGTGCCAGACTTTATGGTCGTCTTCGCCCATGCCGTCAGCCTTGGCCTTTTTCAACTGGTCCATGCCGTCGCGCCGCACATTGCGCACCGAAACCCGCGCGTGTTCGGCGTATTGCGCGGCCACTTTGGTCAGTTCGCGGCGACGTTCCTCGTTCAATTCGGGGATCGGCAGCATGATGATGGTGCCGTTCAACTGCGGGTTAATCCCCAAACCGCTTTCGCGGATTGCCTTTTCAACCGCCTGCACCATGGTTTTGTCCCAGACATTAATGGTCAGCATGCGGGGTTCGGGCACATTGACCGTGCCGAGCTGATTGATCGGGGTTCTTTGGCCATATGACTCGACCATGATCGGATCCAGCATCGAGGCCGCGGCCCGCCCTGTCCGCAGGCTGGCAAATTCAGTGCGCAGCGCCCCTTTGGCCCCGTCCATCCGGCGCTCAAGGTCATCAAGGTCAATTTCTATTTCGTCTGACATGCTGTTTTCTTTCCTAGGTCGGGTTTTGCCGGATTACGCCTAATATACCGTTAACTATGAACCGTTGTATAGGTTCCTTCGCCTGCCAGAATACCGCGGAACCCGCCCGGCTCGTCCAGCGAAAAGACGATGATCGGCAGATTGTTGTCACGGGCAAGCGCAATCGCGCTGGCGTCCATCACCCCCAGATGCTTCACCAACACTTCGTCATAAGATACGCGATCGTAACGTTTGGCATCGTCATGTTTGGCGGGATCCTTGTCATAAACCCCGTCCACCTTGGTGCCTTTGAAAATCACCTCGCAATTCATTTCATTGGCCCGCAGGGTCGCCGCTGTGTCTGTGGTGAAATAAGGGTTGCCGGTGCCGGCGGCAAATATACACACCCGCTTTTTCTCAAGGTGGCGCACGGCGCGGCGCCGGATATATGGCTCGCACACCTGGTCCATCGGAATGGCGCTGATCACACGGGTAAACACTCCGATGCCCTCAAGGGCGGATTGCATTGCCAACGCGTTCATCACCGTGGCCAGCATCCCCATATAATCCGCCGTAGTGCGCTCCATCCCCTGTGCGCTCCCTTGCAGGCCGCGGAAAATGTTGCCACCACCAATGACCATGCAAATCTCGGTGCCCATGTCGTGCACGGTTTTCACCTCGCGGGCGATGCGTTCAACGGTGGGCGGGTGCAGGCCATAACCCAGATCACCCATCAACGCCTCGCCGGAAATTTTCAGCATCACCCGTTTGAACGCGGGCTTTTCGGCGTCGTTAGGTGTGGTATTGTCTGCATCATTCATGGTGATTTGCCCCCGCATAAATCTAGGTGTTTGCCTTTTGGCTAAAATGTCGGAAAAACGGGGCAGGTTCAACGCCAAACAACGCGAGTGCAGCAATTGATTGATATTAAATCCATCCCCGCCGATCTGCCGGTCCTGATTGCAGGGCCAACGGCAGCAGGCAAGTCGATGCTGGCGCTGGAAATCGCCGATACATCTGGCGGGGTGATTGTGAACGCCGATGCGTTGCAGGTGTTTGACGGCTGGCGCATCTTGACGGCGCGGCCCGATGACCATGATCTGGGGCTGGCGGAACATCTGCTATACGGACATGTGCCGTTTAACCGTGACTATTCGGTTGGGCGCTGGCTGCGCGATGTGGCCCAGATTCTGGACAAATCACCGGACCGTCCGATCATTGTTGGCGGCACCGGCCTCTATTTCAAGGCCCTGACCGAAGGGCTGGCCAATATCCCCGCCACCCCGCCGGAAATTCGGGCGCGCGCCGATCAACTGCTGGCCGACCAAGGGCTGGATGCGCTGATCATCGGGCTTGATCCGGCAACTTTGGCGCGGATTGATCGGCAAAATCCGGTTCGGGTGCAGCGGGCGTGGGAGGTGCAACAGGCCACGGGGCGCAGTCTGGCCGCGTGGCAGGATATGACGCCGCCGCCCCTGTTACCGCTGGAACAATGCACTCCGATTGTGCTGAATGCCGAACGCGACTGGCTGAACGCGCGGATTGACCGGCGGTTTGACCTGATGCTGGAAGGCGGCGCACTGAATGAGGCCCGCGCAATGGAGCCACACTGGAACCCTGCCCACCTGTCTGCCAAAGCGATCGGCGCCCCACAACTGATTGCCCATATCCGCGGTAAAATCACCCTGGATCAGGCCCGGGATGCCGCCCGCATAGCATCGCACCAATACGCCAAGCGCCAACGCACATGGTTCCGCGCCCGAATGGGCGGCTGGCATCCGCTTAGATTGCCGTAACCCATCGGCCACGATCCGCTACATAATCTATTTTAGTCATTTTTTGTTTGGTAACGGCGGCTTACCCACGTAGCTTGCTAGAAAACAGGGCAAAAAGCCCAACCGCCACCCAATCGCCTGAGGCAAGTGATGACCGAAATTGAGAACAAACTCCCCGAAGTCCGTATGACTCCGATTCCGCGACTGGCCCAAGGCGGGCGTTGGCGGGTCGAGGCAATGCGCAGTTATTCATCCAACCTGTTGCTATGGTTCACCCGTGGTCAGGGACGGATCACCGTGGCCGGAACCACCCGTGGTTACGGGGCGCATAACGCGGTGTTCATCCCGTCCGGCGTGATGCACGGGTTCGAGGTGTCAACGCAGGTGTTCGGCACCGCCATATTCATCCCGCGCGATCTGGGGTTTCCATTGCCCCATATGCCAATGCATTTGCGCATCCGCGATGCCGGACCGCAAAGCGAAGTCACCGGCATTCTGGATAATTTACAACGCGAACTGGATGGGGCACGGCCAGAACGCATTCGCGCCACACATCACCACACCGGATTGCTCACCGTTTGGCTGAAACGCCAGATGTTGCTGCATAGCGAGGACAGCAAAGCGCCCGATGCGGCGCAACGCCTGACCACACGGTTTACCGAAATGATCGAAGCCCAGTATCAAAGCGGCATGAACGTGGCGCAATATGCCCAAGCACTGGGCGTGACGCCGACGCACCTGACGCGCGTGTGCAATCAGGCATGCGGCCGTCCCGCCTCCTCCTTGTTAAGTGACCGCGTGATATTCGAGGCCCGCCGCCTTCTGCGCGAAACCAAAACCCCGATCCAGCAGGTCGCGGCCGAGCTTGGCTTTACATCGCCTGCCTATTTCACCCGCGCTTTTCAGCACCACACCGGCCAGACCCCGTCAGCCTTTAGACGCGCCCGCTAACCCTTTCTTCTTTTCATAAGTACCTGCGCCGCAGGCATCTGCCTTTGCATCATCACATTCGTTGCAAATGCAACGACCTTGATCTATTCTGTATAAATCAGGAATGGAAAAGGATAACCGACATGAAAATCGAACAAATTCATCACGTTGCCTATCGCTGCAAGAATGCCAAGGAAACCGTTGAATGGTATAGAAAAATGTTAAACATGGATTTCATTCTGGCGATTGCCGAAGACCATGTGCCATCCACCCATGACCCAGATCCCTACATGCACGTCTTTATGGACGCGGGCGCGGGAAATGTGCTGGCGTTCTTCGAATTGCCCACCCTGCCCGAAATGGGCCGTGACCCGAACACCCCGATCTGGACCCAGCATCTGGCCTTCAAGGTCAAGGACCGCGCGGAATTATTGAAATTCCGCGACCACCTCGAGGCCAATGGCGTCGAGGTTCTGGGCATCACTGATCATTCGATCTTTCACTCGATCTATTTCTTTGACCCCAGCGGGCACCGGTTGGAACTGGCCTGCCCTGATCCACAAGAGGATGCGATGCTGGCCAAGCTGGGCGCGGTAAAATGGGACATGCTGAACGAATGGGACCGCACCAAAAAGGCCCCGCGCCACGCCGCATGGATGCATGAGAAAGAACTGGGCGGCGTAGAGTAGCCTTAGCTGCCCCAGATTTTACGGACGTAATTCTTCGTCTCGCGATACGGCGGCACCCCGCCGTATTTTTCAACCGCACCTGGCCCGGCATTATAAGCCGCCAGCGCCAGTCGCCACGAATGGAACCGGTCATACTGCTGGCGCAAATACCGCGCCCCGCCTTCCAGATTTTCGCTTGGAACCCGCGGGTTCACATGCAAACGTCGCGCTGTGGCCGGCATCAATTGCGCCAAACCCAGAGCACCTTTGTGTGATTTCGCCCGCGCATTCCAGCCGCTTTCCTGCTGGATCAGGCGCAGAAACAAATCTTCCGGCACCCCGTGTTTACGCGCTGCTGTCCGCGCCATATTCAGATACGGCCCATTGTAACGCCCGCCATACCGCAGCGAGCCGCCAGCCTTGCCGGGTGTTATAACCGCTTTTGGTTGCAGGCGGACCGAATTGGAATACTGGCTGGCCGCGCGCCCGTCCAGCACGCCGGTTTGCGAGCGAAACAACGATGTTCGGGATTTGGTCGACAGGTTCAACGGGTTGGCGCTGGCCATGCCAGAGCAAACCATCCCCCCAATCAATACTGACGCAATTATGCGTTTCATTCCCAGTCCCCACCAGTCAGAATGACCTTGCTTTGCGGCAATATAATGGATTTTCCAGAAATCACCAGCCTTTGCGCCCCATTGCGTTTCCTACCCGTTTTCAAACGGCGATTTCACGCTCAACCAGCGGCGCGCGCATCAGGTCCTCGATCAGCAGGCTGACCAACTGGCCACGGTTTTCAACATCGGCCTTGCGATAAATCGCATTCAACTGCGCCTTGATCGTCCCGTCGCGCGATCCGCGCAAATCAGCGATTTCACTGATTGAATATCCCTTCAGGGTAAACCCCGCCACATCCTGTTCGGCCGGTGTCAGTTTCCAGTCGGAAAACATCTCCTCCATCTGCTCGTGCAACGCACCCGAGGCAATGCTGATGCCACGTTCAATACGCGATTGACGACGCAGCATCTGCATCAGATACCGCGCCTCGACCCCGGTCCCCAGAATCAGCGCCAACGTCGCCAGCGCCTCGACCGTCAAATACCACGAGCCGCCAAAGGCCGACCAACCCATCCAATAAGCGTCATTCACCACATCGCTCAGGAAAAACAGCGCACAGATGCTTTGCGCCAGAATCAACCCGATCAGCGCAAGGCTCTCTTTTGACTGTTTTTTACTTTGCATCATTTGCATCAATGGTTCCGATCCTGATCTGGCAAGGTTTTATACCCCGTCACCATGGCTTTCACCAGATTGACACGATTGCGACGGCCCTCAAAGATCACCGCCGCAATATGCACCGCAACCGAGGCCCCCGCCCAGACAACCAGCCCTTCGTGCATTTCCTCGATCCCTTCCGAGCCCCAGAACATATTGGTGGTCATCATCCAGCCGGTTATCCCGATCAAAGCGATCGATATCAACAGGTTATAGATCATCAATGCGCCTAGTGGCGAATGGCCGACATGGGGTTTGCTGCGTTGGTTGGCAATATCGCCCAATTGCTCAGTCGATGCCGAAAGCGATGGGTTGAACGATGAAAACCGCGCGTATTTCGTACCAACCAGCCCCCAGGTTATCCGCGCACCAATCAACCCAAGCACAACATATCCAACCTGTTCATGCAGGCGCGAATCTTCGTCAAGGATCGTTTCGTTTGCCCACGGGCCGAAGTGGCCTTGCTTGGGAAACAGATGCAGATTGCGGGCGGCCCTGACCATTGAACCGTGATTGTATGCGGTGGGAAAAACGCGGCGGCGGGGCTACATATCACTCTGGTTTAGAGGAAATATCAGGCGATCTTGCGCAAATTTACCTTTCCTTCACCATGACAGGGTGATGTAACACGATGTAACAGTAATGACAGATTCTATGGGGAGTGATGACAATGGCGGGTTCGGTAAACAAAGTAATTCTGATTGGCAATCTGGGGGCGGACCCCGAGGTGCGCACATTCCAGAACGGCGGCAAGGTGTGCAATCTGCGCATTGCGACGTCCGAGAACTGGAAAGACAAAAACACCGGCGAGCGGCGTGAAAAGACCGAATGGCACACGGTTGCCATTTTTTCCGAAGGTCTGGTGCGTGTGGCTGAACAATATCTGAAAAAGGGCTCCAAGATTTATATCGAGGGCGCGTTGCAAACTCGCAAATGGCAGGACCAGTCCGGCAATGACCGCTATTCAACCGAAGTGGTTTTGCAAGGCTTTGGCAGCACGCTTGTGATGCTTGACGGTCGCTCCGGCGGTTCGGGCGGCGGTGGCGATTATGGCGGTGGCCAGCAACAGGGCGGTTATGGTGGTGGCTCGTCTGGCGGCGACTTTGGCGGCGGTAGTGGTGGTGGTGGCCAACAACAAGGCGGCGGTGGCGGTGGCGGTGGCCAGATCGACGACGATATCCCGTTCTAGAGCAAACATCCACGATCATTAGAGTTGCGCCGCACTTCGTGCGTTGCACCCGGGCGCTGCCCCCTGACGGGGCCAGCGCCTTTTTTGCCTGCGGCGCAGGTATTTAGGGCAAGAAGAAGGGGGAGGCGATTAGCGGGAGGATAACGCTTCGTTTAGGACGGATTTGACCACCGTTGCATCCACATCGGCCGTGACAAACGCCTGCCCGATGCCGCGCACCATGATGTAGTTGATCGTGCCATCCATCACTTTTTTGTCCTGCCCCATCAGGGCAATCATCGCCTCTGCATCCGGCAGATCACCTGATATATCGGCCAGATCAACCTTCATCCCCATAGCGCGCAAATGGGCCCGCACGCGGCTTGGGTCTTCTTGGCTACACAGACCCAACCGCGAAGATACTTGAAATGCCAAAGCGCAGCCGATGGCTACGCCTTCACCGTGCAGTAAGCGGTCGGAATACCCCGTCGCCGCCTCTAGCGCGTGGCAAAATGTGTGGCCCAAGTTCAGCAAGGCGCGCTCCCCTTGCTCGGTTTCATCCCGCGAAACGATGTCGGCTTTGGCCTGACAGGACCGGCTCACCGCCTCGGCCCGCAAGCCCATATCGCCCGCTGCCAACGCAGGGCCGTTCACCTCGAGCCACTCGAAAAACCCGAGATCGCCCAGCATGCCGTATTTCACCACCTCACCATACCCCGCCAGAAAATCGCGCGAGGTCAGGGTGCCCAAAACGCCGATATCGGCCAGCACCAAGGATGGTTGATGAAACGCGCCGATCAGGTTTTTACCTTGGGGCGCGTTGATGCCGGTTTTGCCGCCAACCGAGGAGTCCACCTGCGCCAAAAGTGACGTCGGGATCTGCACAAAACGCACACCACGGCGCAAAACGGCAGCGGCAAAGCCGACCAGATCACCGACCACCCCGCCGCCAAAGGCCACAACCACATCGCGCCGCTCGACCTTTTGCTCCAGCAGCCATTCCACTGTGCGGGAAAACTGCGGCCAACTTTTGGTCGCCTCGCCTGCGGGCAACACCAGCGACACCATTTCAATGCCCGCCGCCGCCAATCCATCGCGCAAACTGTCCAGATGCAGCGCCGCTACGTTTTCATCCGTCACCACGGCCACGCGCAGACGCACCAACAGCGGCGCAATCTCGGCCCCTGCCCGTCCGACCAACCCGTCACCGATCCGGATGTCATAGGACCGATCCCCCAGCTCCACGCGCAACGTTTCAACCATTTTGATCAGTCTCCATAACATCAGGGCGGGTTTTTAGTGCCTCCATGACAGCCTCCACCATATCCTCGATTGAATATTTAGGGTCGCAATCCACCGACAACGCGGCCTTTGCATACAGTGGCTCGCGCGCCTCGCGTAATTCGCGCAGGGTTTCGCGCGGATTGTCTGTTTGCAGCAACGGGCGGGTGTTTTTGTGCCGCACGCGCGCCCAAAGTAAATCCAGGTCGGCCCGCAACCAGACCGCCACCCCCTTGTCGGCAATCACAGCGCGGTTCTGATCTGCCAGAAATGCGCCGCCACCGGTGGACAGAATGCCGATCTGCTCGTCCATTAAGCGTGCAATCACCTCGGCCTCACGCGCCCGAAAGAACGCTTCACCATCACGCGTGAAAATCCCGGCGATGGACCGGTTGGCGGCTTTGACGATGGCCTCGTCTGAATCCAGAAACGGCACATCCAGACGCGCGGCCAATGCCTTGCCCACCGCTGTTTTGCCAGCGCCCATCATGCCCACCAGCACAACTGTCTTTTTCAAAGTGGCCCCCAAACCGGCCATCCCCCGCTTAATTTCACATTTATTGCATTCAATGGCGTGAAATTATCCAAAAGGCCATATATAAATACAGCAAGCCTTGTCAAAAGGCGGCAAAACAAAAAGGCAGACACGCAATGGGGCGACTATTAAAAGCACTTGTTTTTCTAGTTTTACTGGGCTTTATGGCCCTGACAGGGTATGCGTATCTGGGGGATTTGTCCCCCGTAGTAACAGAGGTTAGTCAGCCGGTAACACTGGATGTCGAGTAAACAGTTTCATATTATTTCAGCTATCCTGATTGGCGGGCTGATTGGCTGGGGCGTATCTGCCACCGCTCAAGAGCCGTTGTCGGCGATTGACTGGCTGTCCGATACGGTGGCCACGCCTGTGGTTTTGCAACCGCCGCCCGAATCTATCAGCCCCGAAACGGCCGTGACCAACAGCGCCTCGGTCGAGGATATAACCGTGACCACACTGGACGGGCCAACGCCTGATGCGGTCGGGTTGCTGCCGGTTTCCGTCACCGGATTGCCACGCGGGTTCTGGGGTGCCACACCAAGCAAGGAATTGGCCCGCCTGATCCGCACCCAATCGCCACATTCCCTGCCCGCGATGCAAGATTTGTTGCAAATGATCCTGCTGGCCGAACTCGATGCGCCCGCAGACGGCACCGGCGCCCTGTTTTTGGCGCGGATCGACAAACTGCTGGACATGGGCACGCTGGAACAAGCACAGGCCTTGTTGGTGCGCGCCGGCCCGCACACGCCCGATCTGTTTCGCCGCTGGTTTGACGTGGCCCTTCTGACCGGCACCGAGGACGTGGCCTGTGATACCCTGCGCACCAATGCCGATATCGCCCCGACCTTTCCGGCACGCATTTTCTGTCTGGCCCGAAACGGCGACTGGAACGCCGCCGCCGTGACGCTGGAAACCGCCAAGGTGCTGGGCTATGTCACGCCCGAGGAAGACGCATTACTGGCGCGGTTCCTTGATCCCGAACTGTCCGAAGGCAGCGCCCCGCTGCCGATGCCAAAACAAGTCACGCCGCTGATTTTCAGGATGCGCGAGGCGATTGGTGAATCCATCCCGACGCCCGCCCTGCCGCGTGCCTTTGCCAATGCCGATCTGCGCTCCAACACCGGCTGGAAAGCCCAGATCGAGGCCGCCGAACGGCTGGCCATCACCGGCGCAATTGATGAAAACCACCTGCTGGGTATTTATACCGAGCGCCTACCTGCGGCCTCTGGCGGAGTGTGGGAACGGGTCGATGCGGTGCAGGCGTTTGACACGGCCTATAGTGCAAGCGATCCGGGGGCTGTGGCCAAGGCCCTGCCAACTGTGTGGGACGAAATGAAAAAGGCGCAGCTAGAGGTGCCGTTTGCCGCCCTTTACGGCGAGGGACTGGCGAAGTTGCCATTGGGGGCAGATACGGCACCACTGGCCTATCTGGTCGGGCTTTTGTCCGAGGATTACGAGAAGGTCGTCAGCAAATATTCCCCGACATCACCAGCCGAAAAATTCCTTGCGGCCCTTGCGCAGGGTGACTTGGACGATGTTGAGGCCCCGAATAACAAGGCCCGCGCCATCAAGGCGGCCTTTACCACAACCGCAACACCGGAGCAGTTCGCCCCTTTGCTGGAAGAGGACATGCTGGGCGAGGCAATATTGCGGGCGATCAGCCTGTTCAACCAAGGGACCGGCGGTGATTTGGAAAACATCCGCAAGGCCTTGATATTGTTGCGATCTGTCGGGTTGGAAGACACGGCGCGGCGTGCCGCATTGCAACTGATGCTGCTGGATCGCCGCGGATAGAGGGGGGGGGGAGGTAAACCCTGATGGATACGCAGCACTGGATCAGCACCTATCTGGATGCGCAGGTGGCCGAAATGGATGCCGCCGCCAACACCCAGTCCGCCTACGGGCGCGACCTGCTGGATTTCGCCGGATGGCTGGCCGGTAAGGGCCAGGGTTTTACCGCTGTAACGCGAGCCGATGTCGAGGGATATCTGATCCATTGCCAAGCCCAAGGGTTGGCGCAATCCACACGGGCACGGCGACTGTCGTCGATCAAGGGGCTATATCGCTTTGCCTTTGAAGAAGGCTGGCGCGAGGATAATCCGGCAATCCAAATTAAGGGCCCGGGCCGCGCCAAAAGCCTGCCTAAAACCCTGAGTGTGGAAGAGGTCGAGCGCCTGCTGGAGGCCGCCCGCACCCATGGGCGCAACAAGGTCGACCGGCTGCGCAACACCTGCCTGATGGAACTGCTCTATGCCACCGGTATGCGGGTGACCGAACTGGTGTCGCTGCCAATCACCGCAACCCGTGGTGATCCACGGATGATTCTGGTGCGGGGCAAGGGCGGCAAGGAACGCATGGTGCCCCTGTCACCCCCTGCCCGAAGCGCACTGGCCGTATGGATCAAACAGCGCGACAAACAAGACGAGGCTGATCGTGTTAAAGGCAAACCAGCCAGCCGGTTCCTGTTCCCGTCGCGTGGCAAACTGGGCCACCTGACGCGCCACCGTTTCTATATGCTGATCAAGGAATTGG
Organism: uncultured Marinosulfonomonas sp.; assembly: GCA_964473185.1. Lineage (GTDB taxonomy): Bacteria > Pseudomonadota > Alphaproteobacteria > Rhodobacterales > Rhodobacteraceae > Profundibacter. Next base: position 17,985 of record CAYYOF010000025.1, read on the forward strand.
CGGTGCACGGCGGGGTTATGCCATCCAAAGTCACCCCACACACCCTGCGCCACGCCTTTGCCACACACCTGCTGGCCAACGGGGCTGATTTACGGTCAATCCAGACGCTGCTGGGCCACGCCGACATTTCCACTACCGAGATTTACACCCATGTGTTAGAGGAACGCCTGAAGGAATTGGTGTTGCAGCATCATCCGTTAGCGCGGGAATGACCTTTATCTAGCCTTACGGCGCATGCGCATCCACAGGCATCAGATACGGCACCATGGCGCATATCACTCTGGATTCTGCTGTCTTCAGGCACAACCGTGCTGTTTCTCCATAGCTGACTAGCGATGTGCGCAGTTCCGGAAAAACCTCATGTATCTCGGCCCGCGTCTTTTTATCGAAAGCGTCCAAGCCTACTTGGCCCGGCTGAAAACTCTCGGTTTCCATGTTGTTGCTAAGAACAATTTCATGCTGCTCGAACAGGATATGATAATAGGCAAACCCGTTTGAGCGGTCCGACTGGAATATTGTCGGTGCCGAGGTCAGCGTTTTCGCCGCGACCAAAACTTCATTGGCGTCAAACAGCAAAGAACAACGATAGTCGTGGATCAGAATCCGGTGGTTTGGCGAAACATATAAATCGCGATTGGGCACACCGCTCGAAAAACTATCTTTTTGAATGCAGATTGGTCGCTGGTCAGTAGCGCCTGTTATGGTCCGTTTTCCAACCCAGCGAATGGCTTGCAAGCCGTTATCACGGGTAACAACGCGATCCCCTGCTTGCAGTTGCTCGACAGGTATTTCACCATGTTCGGTGAGAATCATTGTGCCGGTCACAAAACACGGCACGGTTCCGGAATTCGGTCCGGTCTGGGCGGTATATGTCGCCCCGCCGTCCGTGGTTTCCAGAGATTCACCGGACCCCGCCTGCCCGATCTGGGTCGATGTGGTTCCACTGGCCGGACCAGCCGTTGCCGTAACCGCAGAGCCGTCATTGAACGAAACAAAGCTGAGAACAACCCCGTTATCAACTAGGGCAACTGCCCCGAATTTGTGCAATCCGGCAAAATCGGCAGCCGTTGCCTTGTCGATTACATAAACATCTTTGCCAGCCACTGTCGCGACTTTGACACCCAGACTGTCCGTGCTGCGCACTGTGCCATTTGAATTATATATAACGATCTGCACATTCGAGACATCGGTTCCGGCCGTGACTGCAACCTCGACAAAATCGACATTGCCACTGCCTAAATATTTAATCTCCGAGAGATATGGACCAGCCATTTTTATGTCTCTATTATGATTTATCTAATCTGCCTTTGTTTCCTATATCGAAACAATGCGGCGCAAATTTAATGTAAACATGGCTTAAATCTGGCAATTCGGGCGTGTTCTTCCATAATACCACTCGACCAACCTTTGCGCTTGGCTCCCCTTGATCCGCCCCCCCACAAGCCTCATAAGAGGCCAGACCCCTTAACCCGCCCCAAACCTCGAGAGAACAATGCCCGACGCGACCCCATTTCTTGACACCGCCTTCTGGATCACCTCAGGCTTTATCGCCCTATTGCTGCTGTTATCCGCGTTCTTTTCCGGCTCGGAAACCGCACTGACGGCTGCATCACGCGGCAAGTTGCGCGCGCAGGCCGACAAGGGCAGCAAGGGCGCCAAATGCGCGCTGGATGTAACCGAGGACACCGAGCGGCTGATCGGGGCGGTGCTGCTGGGCAACAATCTGGTGAACATTCTGGCCGCAGCGCTGGCCACCGCCATGTTCACCCGCCTGTTTGGCGAAAGCGGCGTGGCGCTGGCGACGTTGGTGATGACCTTGCTTGTGCTGGTGTTCGCCGAAGTGCTGCCCAAAACCTATGCCATCACCAACCCCGAGGTTGCCGCGGCGCGGGTTTCGCCAATTATCAAACTGGTGATCACCGTGTTTTCACCTATCGTGGCCGCAATCCGCTGGTTTGTGCGCATCGTGCTGCGGCTGTTTGGCGTGCAGGTGGACGCCGACAGTCAAATGCTGGCCGTGCGCGAGGAAATCGCGGGTGCGATCTCGCTGGGCCATTCCGAGGGGATTGTCCAGAAAGAAGACCGCGACCGGATATTGGGCGCGCTTGATTTGAATGATCGCACGGTCGAGGAAATCATGCTGCACAGATCCAACATCGAGATGATCGATATTGGTGATGATCCGCAATCGGTGCTGGCGCAATGTCTGGATTCGGCCCACACCCGCCTGCCGCTGTTCCGCGATGATCCGGAAAACATTATTGGCGTGATCCACGCCAAAGACCTGCTGCGCGCGATGCATAAACTGATGCGCGCTAAGGGCGCATCAGTTACCAGCCTACAGGGTTTTGACGTGATGGCAGTGGCTAAAAAACCCTATTTCGTGCCCGAGACCACAACGCTGGACGACCAGATGCGCCAGTTCCTGCACCGCCACGCGCATTTCGCACTGGTGGTGGATGAATATGGATCGCTGCAGGGGTTGATCACGCTCGAGGATATTCTGGAAGAGATCGTCGGCGAGATCACTGACGAATTTGACAAGGACGACGAGCCAACAATCGGGCAATCCGACGATGGGCAATTCGTGGTCGAAGGGGCCATGACCATTCGTGACCTGAACCGCGCCACCGACTGGAACCTGCCCGACGAAGAGGCGATTACTGTCGCTGGTTTGGTGATGCATGAATCCCAGATGATCCCGTCTGTGGGTCAGGTGTTTTCATTCCACGGGTTTAGGTTTGAAGTGCTGGAACGGCAGGCCAACCGAATTACGAAGTTAAATATCAGGCCGCTTTAGTCAGGCGGCTATTCCAGCATTACAAATAACCCAGCGGTCAGGTTTCGGAAATAACGTCAAGCCCAGCCAGTAAATCTGCATTTCTCACCAATCGACCGCGCATGAACTCGACAAAAAGCCGAACCCGTTTGGTTTTACGCGTCTCGCCATGCATCAACAACCAAAGTGTGCCGTAAAGCCGCGTTTGACTGCCCAGTGCACGCACCAGATCCGGATCGCGATCCCCAATAAAGCAGGGCATAACAGCAAGGCCCATCGACGCCTTGGTCGCCGCGATCTGGGTTTGCATTTCGGTGAATTCAACCGCCGTGCCCGCGGTTTTTATCTGATCTGGAACGGCCCAGTCCGGTGCAGCACCATCCTCGGATTTCAGCAACCATTTCACCTCACATTCCGGATGCGCGATGGTCTTGGCCAATAGATCACGGGACAAATAGACACCGCGATAAACATCGTGCAGGCGCACCCCGAAAAGATGGGGCGGCAATGTCTTGCGGTCATAAACCAGTCGAATTGCAATATCCGCTTGGCGTTTAGTCAGATTTACCGGCTCAAAAGAGGTGAGCAGCTGCAGCTCGATTTCAGGATGGCGGGCGCAGAACTCGGCAATATCGGGCATTAGCAAATTGGTGGCCAATGGTGAGGCAAGTGCGACCCGCAATGTGCCGACCAGACTTTGATCCCGTCCAAAGACACGCGTTTCAAGCCGGGTTGATATTGCCTCCATCTGCTCGGCAAATGCCAGAATTTCCTCGCCTGCCGCTGTCATTTGATAGCCCGAGGGAAGTTTCTCGAACACATGAGCTCCAAGCCCTTCTTCCAGTTGGGCAATGCGTCGCAGAACAGTTGAATGGTTCACCCGGAGCGTCAACGCGGCAGATCGCACCGACCCGCCGCGTGCAACTGCAAGAAAATATCTTATGTCATCCCAGTTCTTCATCGGTTGATATATGCACCACCCTTCTGAAGATTTCCAGAATGTATTGGCCAATAATTATTTTCTAGAACGAGTTCAGCAACAGAAGTGGCGCTATTTTGCGCAAATTAGGAGACTGAAATGCTGGACTTATACACGGATGCAACACCCAATGGCCTAAAAGTATCAATTGCGCTGGAAGAGTTGGGCCTGGATTACAACGTTCATCACATCTTTCTGGGCGGCGATCAATTCACCCCGGAATTCACGCAAATGAACCCGAACAACAAGATTCCGGTTTTGGTCGACGACGGATTGGCCGTCACGGAATCCGGTGCAATTTTGATGTACCTCGCTGAAAAACACGGCAAGCTGCTGGCGAGTGATCCCAAAGTGCGCATCAAGACCATCGAAATGCTGATGTTTCAGATGGGGTCTCTCGGACCGATGTTCGGCCAGTTTCTGGTGTTTGCAGCGGCTTGGGGAAACGCATTCCCCAAGGTGACCGAACGGTATTTCAAAGAGGTCAGCCGGATATTTTCGGTGTTGGACACGCGCCTAGAAGGGCATGATTATCTGGCGGGGGATATGTTTAGCATTGCTGATATCGCGACCATTCCGTGGATTGGAATGTGCATGGCCCACCCTGCAACCAGCGCCTTGCCTCTGACCCAGAACAAGAATTTGTTCGCGTGGTGGGAGCGCGTATCACAGCGCGCGGCCGTGCAAAAAGGGCTTGCTACCCCCGAACCATTTCCAGCGGACAAACAGTTCGAGGGGTTCGTCAATGCAACCATTGGGCTTGGTGATTTACACAGCTGATCACAAGCCAAAGGTGGGGGCAGTTATCGGGTTTGCCCCTACCGATAGTCAATCGCCGCCCGTGCCTGTTCCTCAAACCACGCGGTCATTTTCTTATAAGGTACGGGGCCGTGGCTGATGCGGGCCACGCCAAGGTCGGCCAACACGGCTGCGGCGGGCGCATGGGGCAGCGCCAGAATATTGACCGGCAGCGGGCAGTCGGCACAGAGCTGTTTGATCAGCGCCTCATCCGTCAGACCGGGTGCAAAGAAACCGTCGCCCCCTGCCCCGGCATAGGCATTTGCACGGGTTAAAGCCTCGTCCAGAAGGTCCGCGTGGTCCTCGGGTTTGGCCTTTAGAAACAGATCGGTGCGGGCATTGATAAAGATGTTACTGCCCGCCTGATCCGCCCCGTCGCGGGCCGCCGCAACCCGTGCGGTTTGCACGTCAATATCATGCAATCCGTCGCCGCCAACAATCTGGTCCTCGAAATTAAACCCGACCGCGCCCGCCTGCACCACCTGCACAACTGTATCCGTAACCCCTTTGGGGGCGACGCTATAAGCGCCCTCGATGTCGGATGACACCGGCAAGTCCACCGCCGCCACAATGCGACGCAGGTTTTCCAGCATCAGCTCCAGCGGAATTTTCTCGCCATCCTCAAAGCCTTGTGCTGCGGCAACCGGCCAGCTGCCAGTGGCGATCGCCGCAGCACCCGCAGATTGCACGATCAAAGCGGTGCCCGCATCCCAGACGTTGAACAAAACAACGGGCTCGGATTTTACATGTAGCGATTTAAAGGTTTCAGCGTGTGTCATATCATACTTCTTTCCGGCTTAACGCCATGTCCTGATTTGGGCTGACGCCCTGTTCTGCTGCGGGCTAACGCCCCTTGAAAAACCCACCCAGAATCCCGCGCACGATGCGCTTACCGGTGGTGCCTTTCAGCTCCTTCAAAATCACATCGCCAATCGCGCCGCTCCAACTGGCATCTTTGCGGGTTTTGCGCGATGTTGAACGCTCGACCCGCGTCCCCGTATAACGCCTGCCCGCCTTATATTCCCGCAGCGCCAAATCGGCCTCTTCCTCGGCCCGCTCAGATTCTTCGGCCGCATTCGCCGCATCATCCGCCCGCTTGCGCAGCATTTCAAACGCCGATTGACGGTCCAGCTTTGTTTCGTATTTTCCGGCCACAGGCGATGCGGCAATCACCGCGCGGCGCTCGGCATCGGTGATCGGTCCCAATTGCGAAGATGGTGGCCGGATCAAGGTGCGCTCGACCACGCCGGGCACGCCTTTGCGCGCCAACATCGAGGTCACGGCCTCGCCCACGCCAACCTCGCGGATGGCTTCCTCAGTGGAAAATCGCGGGTTGTCACGGTAGGTTTCAGCCGCATGCATCAGCTGCTTGCGATCCCGGGCTGTGTAGGCCCGCAGCGCGTGTTGCACACGGTTGCCCAACTGGCCCAGAATATCTTCGGGAATGTCGCGCGGGTTTTGGGTGACAAAATACACCCCGACCCCTTTGGACCGGATCAGGCGAGCGACTTGCTCGACTTTGTCGATCATCGGTTTGGGCGCGCCGTCAAACAGCAGATGTGCCTCGTCAAAGAACAGCACCAGCTTGGGCTTGTCGGGGTCGCCGACCTCTGGCAACTCCTCGAACAATTCACTGAGCAACCAGATCAGGAAAGTAGCGTATAGTTTCGGGGCCGCCATCAGGCTGTCTGCGGCCAGAATATTGATCTGCCCGCGCCCATCTGGCGCAACCGTCATCATATCGGCCAGATCCAGCGCAGGTTCGCCAAACAGGTTTGCCCCACCCTGATTTTCCAACACCAGCAAACGGCGCTGGATGGTGCCGACGGATGCAGACGACACATTGCCATAGCGCAACGACAACTGCTTGCCGTTTTGCCCGACCCAGACCAGCAAGGATTGCAAATCCGCAAGGTCCAGCAGCGGCAGGCCTTGTTCGTCCGACACACGGAAGGCGATGTTCAGCACGCCCTCTTGCGCCTCGGACAGTTCTAACAGGCGCGAGATCAGCAGCGGGCCCATTTCGGCCACCGTGGTGCGGATCGGGTGGCCGGATTTACCGAACAAATCCCAGAACGTCACCGGAAAGGCGTTATAGCCGTAATCATCAAAGCCGATTTTTGTGGCACGACTGGTGAAGGCCTCGTGCAGTTTGAACGTATCGGACCCCGCCACAGCCAACCCTGACAAATCGCCCTTCACATCTGACATGAACACCGGAACACCGGCGGCGGACAGTTCTTCGGCCAGAATTTGCAGGGTGACGGTTTTGCCCGTCCCCGTGGCCCCCGCGATCAATCCATGACGGTTGGCGTATTTCAACAGCATTTCCTGTGGCGTGCCGTAATCGACACCGCCCCCGCCAATAAATATCCGATCTTCACTCACTACGAATTCCCCGCTTTTACGTATTTTTCATTTTTCTTACAGATGAAAATACAATGTTAATCATTTTGCGCCAGTCTAAGATTACGTTCAGACGTTAAGTCCTCTTTCGCCTGGACATACTTCCTCCCTGTTAGACTGGCCGCGCTCTTGTAGTGCGGCCTTTTTTTGTTAAAGGGCTGACCCAAAGGGCGGATCATAAATTATTATAAAAGTTGACCCCTGCGGCAAAACGCCGTAGCTTGGCGACAATAATAAGTCGGCCAGTCCGACAGGGAGCACTTCAATAAGAAAAGGGTCTGTTTTCAGGCCCTTTTCCTTTTGTTATATTACCGCCTTGGCAACATTTTGCCCAAAGATAAAAGTACCACCAAAAATCCGGCCTGACTCTTCTTTTATGACGTGTTAGACGGCTGTAGACACGACAGCAGATATAATGGAACCAAACATATGTCCTACCTTCAAAAATTTTGCACCCTTGCCTTGATCCTGACCTTTAGCGGGGCGGCAGTTGCACAAGAAACCACAACAACGCCCACCACACAAAGCGAGGCCGAAACAGCCAGCGACACGGAAACGGCTACAGAAACCGACCCGCAAGCCCCAGCCGTAGCCACCGAAATCGAAATCGAAATCGAAAGATCAATGGGGGTGGATGTGAACGATGAAAATGGTGTCGGCACCGTCTATGTAAAAGAAACACACGGCGATTGGGAATTACAGTGCTTCCGTGTGCCCGAAGGCGAAGCCGAGCCATGCCAACTGTATCAGTTGTTAAAAGATGAAAATGGAAACGGTGTTGCCGAAGTCAACTTCATCAGCCTTCCCGATGGCCAGCAGGCCGCAGCCGGTGCTACGATTGTGACACCGCTTGAAACGCTGCTGACACAGCAATTGACGCTGGCAATTGATGGCGGCCCAACCAAGCGTTACCCGTTTACATGGTGCGGCGCCGCGGGCTGTTATTCCCGTATCGGATTTTCAAATGCGGATGTGGCGGCTTTCAAGCGCGGTGCAAGCGCCAAAATCACGGTTGTGCCAGTGGCAGCACCGGATAAGAAAGTGATCGTAACAATGTCGCTGACCGGTTTCACCGATGGTTATAACGCTGTTTTGGCGGCCAACAAGTAATAGAAACCAAGCGACCCAATGCAAAAATGCCGCCCCAATCGGGCGGCATTTTTTTATCAAACGGTAGTATCGGATCAGTCCTTGCGCATCCACGCCGCCTTTAGCTCGGCCACCTGTTTGGCAAGGCGCGGCAAACGGCGCAACGCCTTTTGCATCTCGACGTGGTTCTCCATTTTTACGGCGGGTGATCCCAGCAAAATACGGCCAGCCGGTGCATTGGTAAATATCTTGGTCGCGCCGCCCGCAACCACATCATCGCCGACAAAAATGTTGTCCGACACACCACATTGCCCTGCCATCACCACGCGGTCGCCAATGTTTGACGAGCCAGCAATGCCGACCTGCCCGCACAGCAGGCAATCCTCGCCCACCTGCACGTTGTGGCCAATATGAACCTGATTATCCAGCTTGGTGCCGCGCCCGATGCGCGTCGCGCGGATGGTGCCGCGATCAATGGTGACATTGGCACCGGTTTCCACATCATCGCCGATTTCAACAGCGCCCAGCGAATGGATTCGGGTCCAGCTTTGGGCGCAGGCCTGAACATCTTTACCCAGATTTTCACGCGCCATTTCAACGGTGGATTTTTCCGGTGTAACGAATGAAAACCCGTCCGCGCCGATCACCCCGCCAGCTTGCGCAATAAATCGATCACCGATCAGCACACGTGCCCCGATCTTGACCCCAGCAAGCAGCAGCGCGTCATCACCGATCACCGCCCCTTCGGCCACGCTGACGTGGCTGGCAATCCGCGCCCTCGCGCCAATAACCGCGCCGCGCCCGATCACCACAAAGGGGCCAATCGCAGCCCCCTCGCCGATCAAAGCGTCCTTATGGATAATCGCGCTTGCGTGGATGCCCGCCTCGATACAGGGGCCAGGATCCATCAACGCGGTAAGCCCCGACATCGCATAGCGCGGGCGCGGCACGAAAATCGCGGCCTCCAGCCCCAGCGCTTGCCAATCCGCCCCGTCCCACAGAATTGCGGCGCGGGCTTGTCCCGCCGCCAAACCATCGGCATATTTAGCATCCATCGCCAAGGCCAAATCATCCGGCGCAGCCGTCGCCGGTTCGGATGCGCCCTTGATCAAGACGTCAACAGCGCCGACGGCTTTCGCCCCCAGCGCTGTTGCTATTTCTGAAACTGTATAGCCCATCATGGCCCCCAACATTATCAGCGCGTTGTGTTTAACCAAAAACGCAATTCACTTTGTTGGGTCGTTTTTACCCGCCAATCGAGCGCAGCACCACCCCAGCCTTGGTCAGGGCGTTGAATATCTTGGCGTCCCGTCCGTAAACGTCACGGCGATACTGCATCCCGCCTTTGGGTTTGCTGATCGCGGTGCGGTAGATCAGATGCACCGGTACCGGTTCCGCAAGGTCAACCCGCGTTTCACGGCCGGTCTTTAGCTTGGCCTGAAAGAATTCCTGCGGGTTGGCCATTTGTTTGGCCAGCAACGCATAGGCAAAATCAAACGGTTGTTGCAGCCGAATACAGCCGTGGCTGAATGCGCGCACATTGCGGGCAAACAGGTTTTTCGACGGTGTATCATGCAGGTAGATGTTATATTTATTCGGGAACATGAATTTCACCAGACCCAGCGCATTACCACGACTAGGTGGCTGCTTCAGGTTAAAGGGAAATGTTTGCGCATTATATTGGGCAAAATCCACCGACCCGCGGCTCACTGTTCGGCCACGCGAATCGACGACGCGCAAATGGCCAACTGCATTCGGGTTACGTTTCAACAGCGGCAGGTATTCTTTTACAGTAATCGAGCGGGGCACATTCCATGTCGGGTTGATGATCATGAACTCCATCACATCGGAGAATTCCGGCGTGCGGCGATCGCCTACGTTTTTCCCCACAACCGTACGGGTCACAAACGTCACCTTGCCGTTGTCGATAATTTTCGCGGTGAAATCGGTCATGTTAACCAGCACATGGCGCTTGCCTCGGGCCTGATTGAACCAGCGTTCCCGCTCCATCGCAACGATGATCGATTGCAGGCGGTATCCAGCCGGTTTATTGATCTCGGACATCGTGCCTTTGCCGGCAACCCCATCCGTTGGCAGGCCGTGGTCCAGTTGAAACAACTGCACCGCTTTTTGCATTTTCGCATCATAAGTTTGCGAGGCCGAGCGTTTCAGATACCCCATCGCAATCAAACGGTTGCGCAGGGAAACTACATGGCCGCCACCGGCACCAACCTTGAGCGAGGCAACCCCGACCTTTGGCCCGTACCCACCGCGCCCCAGCAGTTTTTCAAGCCGCAGTTTTTCCTTCATCAGTCGGACATATTCCGGCGTTGACGGGGCCAGCTGTTTCAGGAACCCCTTCGGCGAACTTTTCTCGAACGCGATCAGCGTTTGCAAACGGTTCCAGCGCCGGACTTCGCGCACCATACCGCTGTCAATTTTACGCGGGTTCACAACGCCTGAACGGATGTCGCCGGCATATTGCAGGAATATCCGGCTCATCTCGACTTCCATACGGCCACGGTCGCGCCCCGTACGCGCGGCTTTCAGGTTGGCCGCAATAACCGTCGGGTCATACCGTTTGACCGGCAATCCATGGCTGGAAGCCTTGCGCAGAGCCGCCAACAGCGCCTTGCGACGTTGGCCGTCTTTGCCCAACCGACCGGTCCAGATTGATTTGTAATTGCGGGCCTTGTAGAATTCGGCCAGTGCTGCATCCTTTGCTGCCGCCTCGGCGACCGCTTGTTTATAGGCTGTGACCTGTGCATTTGCAGGGGCCCCCGCCAATGCAAGCGTGATTGATACGGCCAAAGCCGCGACAAAGCTGTGCAAATTACGCAATTGAAAACGCGCGCTATTCATCTTGAACCCCTAAAACAGTTTATACCCATGGACTTAATGACGCAGACAATCGTTAATTTTCCGGCCCAAGTCCATTCACATTTGCATCAGTTCGCCACAAAATGTCGTGGTGCGGCAAGTTTGCCCCCCAATATTCAGCGTTTCCACAACACAAACACAATTTCAGCGATAAATTGCCGATTTTACTTGTTTGAAAGACTTATCGGCAATCCTGACTTGGTGATTGATTCGATATGTGCAATAAGACCTCAACATCTGGGGATGTAATGGCAAGTAACCGCATATAAATGCGGGCGCAACGCTACGGGACAGGCGATAAGACGATGATGAACGATATGAATACGGGCAGTAAAAAATCCTTAATCACGCGACGCGGTGTTTTGCGGGCTTTTGCCGCAACCACAGTCATTGCCGCTCCGACCTATTCCAATGCCGCAGGCTTTCTGCGCGGTGGTGGCGATATTCGCCGCCTGCGTATGTATAACGGCCGCACCGGTGAAAATATGGATACGATCTACTGGATTGAAGGCAAATACATCAAGGACGCGATAAAAGAGATCAATTATTTTATGCGCGACTGGCGTCAGGATCTGACCAAAAGCATGGATATCCGCAATTTCGATATCATGACGGCGGCCCACAACCTGATGGATGTGAGCGAGCCTTATATGCTGTTGTCCGGTTACCGTTCGCCTAAAACCAATGCAATGTTGCGCTCACGTTCGCGCGGTGTGGCGAAAAACTCGCTGCATATGAAGGGTCAGGCTGCTGATTTGCGTCTAAAATCGCGCTCGGTCAGTCAGATATTCAAGGCGGGCGTGTCCTGTGGTGCCGGTGGTGTTGGCAGATATTCCAGCTCCAACTTCGTGCATATGGATTGCGGTCAGGTTCGCAGCTGGGGCCGCTAGGTTTCCCGATTAAATGACTATTATGAATGCATGGCGCGGCTTTTAGCTGCGCTTTGTCGTTTCTGGCCGCTGGTCATTCCGCCCCATCGCAATCAAAATTGGATCCTCGGATTGGCGCGATTGAAACGCCGTCTTGCCGCCAATCCCGTCCCAATCGATCCCGATCAGGGATTGCGCGATAGCACCGCCCAGCGTAGCCCCAGGGCCAGTTACGATGAACACATCCGGCGCAAATTCACGGGCTGCCACCTGAATGGCCTTGGTAAAGTCATATGTTTCAGTGACTTGGGCCCCAAGAGTGTAGTCGCGCAAGGCCGTCGCATCCGTTGCATTTGGCCACCAGATTGCACCGCGCCCGTCAATCAACGGGATGTCAGGCGTGCCAAAAAGGTCCGTGCCCAGCCGTGATTGCCCCTCGGCTGCCACAGGCGCCTGAAGCGATGTATGAAACGCCGCGTGGTTTGGCAGGCGCATCGGATAGCGGTCATAGGTTGGAACTGCTGCCTCGAATGCCAGCAGCCCCGCCTCGTCTCCTGCCACCACAATCATCCCGCCAAGATGGATCGACACCGCCAGTTGATGCCCTTTGCGGGTATCAATATCGGCGACCATCGCCAGCAGTTCATCCCGCTTTCCCGCAATTTCCTGCCAGTTTTCATCGACAAACGGATACAGTACCTGCCCGCCGATCAACCGTTCCTGCATCAAGGAGCCCATCGTATTCACGATTTCAAACCCCGCCATCGGCGTCACCGCCCCGCCCGCCGCCAGCGCGATATACCAGCCCATCGAATTGCCGGTGACCGCGACAATATCATAGTCATCCGCAATCGCCTGCGCATCAAACAGGGATGCTGCATAAATCAGCGGCGAGGCATTGTCGCCGCGGGTATGAACCTTGGCCGAAAATTTGGCCGCGCCATCCAGCGTAGAAACCGTTTCCTGCCCCAAACCCGCGCGATACGCATCAAATTCGGCCAATCGCCCGCCGTGATGACGGGCGATATAGCCAAGTTCCGACGCATTATAGGTGCCCCGTCCGGGACAAATCAGAACCGCTGTCTTTTTCATCTCGTAGCCTCAACCAATTCCAGCGCCGCCTGCGTGATCCCGTCCGTCGTGGGCAGCGTCGCACCATAGGCCGGACCCGTGGCGATAAAGCAATCCTCACCCGTGACCCGCCCAACATTTTCACGCCCGTTTTCCGTGAACAGGCTCATCAACCCTTCGGATTGACTACCGGTTTCGCGGCACTCATCTACAATCAATATCGACCCGCAAGCCTTTGTTTGTTTTAGCAATTCTTCCTTTGGCACCGGCGCAATCCAACGCATATCAATCACGCGGGTCTTGATCCCCTTGGCCTGCAACGCCTTGGCCGCTTGCAGGGACAGATAATACCCATTGGCATAAGACACGATCGCCAAATCGGTGCCACGGCCCGACACCCCAACCTGACCCAGTCCGATGCGTTTATCGGGCGACGGGTAGCTGTGCATCCAGACCTTATCGCCCGCTTCATGCAAATCGCGCATCGGATAAAGCGCGATGGGTTCGATAAACACCACCACGCGTTGTTCCTCGCGGGCCAATCGCACGCATTCACGCAGCATGCACGCCGCGTCCGCGCCATTGGACGGACAGGCAATGATTACGCCGGGGATGTCACGCAACACCGCCAACGAGTTGTCATTATGGAAATGCCCGCCAAAGCCGCGTTGATAGCCAAGGCCGGCAATCCGCAGCACCATCGGGTTGGTGTATTGACCATCAGAAAAGAAACTCAGCGTCGCCGCCTCGCCCCTGATTTGGTCCTCGGCGTTGTGCAGATAGGCCAGAAACTGGATTTCCGGCATCGGGATAAATCCGTTGTGTGCCATGCCAATCGCCAGTCCCAGAATACTCTGCTCATCCAACAAAGTATCAATCACCCGATCCGCACCAAAGCGCGCTTTCATCTTTTGCGTCACGCCATAAACGCCGCCTTTGCGCCCCACATCTTCGCCCATCATGGCGATTTCACTGTGTTCCAGCATCAGGTCGGTCAGCGCCCAGTTGATCAGACGGTTCATTGGCTGTGGCTCATTCATCGCCCGCATATCGCTGCCGAATGTGGCCTTGCGCACGGTGGCCGACGGCCCGTTGGTCGGCGTGCAATCGCGTTTGGGCGGGATCAGGGACGCCACCACGTCTGCGCCGGTTTTTAGGTGTGGACGGGTGACAGCCTGCGCCGCAACCCGCATGCAACGCTCACCTGTTTCTGTGTATATTTCAATGGCTTGAGTGGTGTTCAGCGCGCCTGCATCAACCAACAACCGCACCGTATGCAGCAGCGGATCATTCGCCTCGTCCGCCGTGATTGCCTTTGTATCCCGATAGGTCGCCTCGACATCTGATCCGGCATGACCATACAGGCGCACGGTGGTCACATGCAAGAACGCGGGCTTGCGATGTTTGCGGACGTAATCCGCCGCAAGCGATGCAACGCGGTGTGTCTCGCAAATATCCAGCCCGTTACAGGCGAAATATTTCATCCCTGGACGAGCCGAAAAATTAGCGGCCACCCAGCCGTCCGGTGTGGGTGTGGAAATGCCGATACCATTGTCCTCGCAGACAAACAGCATCGGCATGGGCACCGATTGGAAGCTGGTCCAGCAAGCGGTGTTGAACGCGCCTTGGGCGGTGGAATGGTTGGATGATGCATCACCAAAGGACGCCATCACGATGGCATCTTTTGGCAGGCAGCGGTGTTCGGGCGCATGGCGACGGGCAAGGCCAAGTGAGTAGGCCACGCCGGCCGCTTTGGGCAAATGGCTGGCGATGGTCGAGGTTTGCGGCGGGATGTTCAGCGCCTTTGAACCCAGCACCTTGTGGCGTCCACCCGAGGTTGGATCATCCGAGGAAGCAGCAAAACTCAGCAACATATCCCACGCGATGTTCTGCCCCGGCACCTGTTGGCTGCGCTGGATTTGAAACGCCGCGTCACGGTAATGCAGGAATGCCATATCGGTCGGGCGCAGGGCTTCGGCCACCGCCGCCATGCCCTCGTGCCCGCTGGACCCGATGGTGTAAAACCCCTGCCCCGCCTTTTGCATTTCACGGCTGGTGCGGTCCAGCTGACGCGACAGGCATTGGGTGCGAAACAATTCGACCAGTTTGGGTGCGGGTAAATCGGTATCGGCGGATGCGCCTTTGGGCAAATCCCCTGACTGCACCCGATCCAGAAAATTCTGGTGAACAATTGTTGCGCGATCCATGTCTTCCCCGTGTAACTGCCGGAATCATCTTATTTGTCCCACTTTGGCCCTTTTCCATTGGCAATGCCACTTGCCAATATACCGGAAAATTGTGCTATAGCGACATTATGACGGAAAGATCATCAAAATGGCTCAAGGATGCGCTGGACCGGCGCATTGTGCGTGAACTGCAACGCAACGCTCGCGAATCCACCACCAATATCGCTGCACGTCTGAATGTGGCGCGCTCCACCGTGCATGAACGCATTGCGCGGATGGAAAAGGACGGGGTGATTGCGGGATATTCCGTAGTGCTGAGTAAAAATCCAGCCGAGGAAAGCATACAAGTCCTTGTTTTAATGGAAGTTAAACAGCAAGAGACCCGTAAAATCCTGCGCCGCCTTGGACAATACGCCGAAATCCGGCTGTGCCTGTCGATCAACGGTGAATTTGATCTGTTCCTGAGCATCGAGGCTCCACGGATCGAGGATCTGGATGTGGTGGTTGATGAAATTGCTGAAATCACCGGCGTGATCCGCACCAAAACATTCGTGGTCTTTGGCCGCCGGTTTGACCGTGGGTATAACGAAACTGCGCAGCGGATTGCGGAACAATTCCTCGGCAATAACGCGCAAAATGCCGGATCATCCGACTGAATGACGGCTTCCCACCACCAAACCGCCGATTTTAGACCTGCCTTTCCACGTTTTCCACGCCCAGACTTCCCACATACAGGCAAACAGGAGAAAGCCCATGTGGAATGTGTGCATAATCGGCGGTGGCAAAATCGGACAAACGATCGCCGCGTTTTTAGCAGAATCCCCGAATTACAGCGTCACGGTTGCAGACCAAAATCTGGAAGCGCTAAAGGCGATTGATCAGGCCGGTGTGGCCATCACCCAGATGGATGCTGGTGACGCGGATGCTGTGGCAAAAACCCTAAATGGGTTCGATGCGGTCATCAGCGCCGCGCCGTTTTTCCTGACCCCAACGATTGCCGAGGGCGCCAAACGCGCCGGTGCGCATTATTTCGACCTGACCGAGGACGTGGCATCGACCAACACCGTGCGCGAACTGGCCAAGGAGGCCAACACCGTGTTCATGCCGCAATGTGGTCTGGCCCCCGGATTTGTCGGCATCGCGGGTGCCCATCTGGCGGCAGAATTTGACAGCATCGACACCTTGTCGTTGCGGGTCGGTGCACTGCCGCTGTATCCCACCAACGCGCTAAAATATAACCTGACGTGGTCCACGGACGGGTTGATCAATGAATATTGCAACCCGTGTGATGCGCTGGTCGATGGCCATCTGGTGAAAACCGCCCCGCTGGAAGATCTGGAAATCCTGTCGGTCGATGGGGTGGATTATGAATGCTTCAACACCTCGGGTGGTCTGGGCACTTTGGCGGAACAATTGCAGGGCAAGGCACGCTCGGTTTCCTACCGCACCATTCGTTACCCTGGTCATCGCGACATCATCAAACTGTTGCTGCATGATCTGGGACTGGTGCGTCGGCGTGATGTGCTAAAGGACATCTTTGAAACCGCTCTGCCGCGCACCGATCAGGACGTGGTGCTGGTCTATTGCACCGCCACGGGCATGATTAACGGCGAATTCCGCGAACGATCCTTGATCAACAAAACCGTCGCGGGCAAGGTGAATGGCACCCATTGGGGCGCGATCCAGATCACCACAGCCGCCGGTGTAACCGGCGTGGTTGATATGGTCCGGCGCGGCATGCTGGCCAAATCCGGCTTTATTTCACAGGAAGATGTGAAATTAACCGACTTCCTGAACACCGAATTCGGCCGCCTCTATACCGCAGGCGACATGACAGCATTGGAGAGCGCAGCATGAACAAGCTACTGAAAACAACTGAGTCGATTTTGGCCCGTCTGGGTCTGGGTGCCGATGTTTTGACAGGCGGTAGCCTGACGGTGACCTCGCCTGTGGACGGGGGTGTTTTGGCGCAAATCCGCGAAACCACAGACATGGATTCGGTGATTGCCAAGTCGGGGGCGGCGTTCAAAAAATGGCGCACAGTCCCTGCCCCGCGCCGAGGCGAGTTGGTGCGCTTGCTGGGTGAAGAACTGCGCACGGCCAAGGATGATCTGGGCGCGCTGGTGTCGCTGGAAGCGGGTAAAATCCTGTCCGAGGGCCAAGGCGAAGTGCAGGAAATGATCGACATTTGCGATTTCGCCGTTGGCCAATCGCGGATGCTCTACGGTCTAACCATCGCCTCCGAGCGCCCCGGCCACCGGATGATGGAAACATGGCACCCCATGGGGCCTATCGGCGTGATCAGCGCGTTCAACTTCCCCGTGGCCGTCTGGTGCTGGAACACAGCACTAGCGCTGGTTTGCGGCAATCAGGTGATCTGGAAGCCCTCGGAAAAATCGCCGCTGACAGCGCTTGCCTGTCAGGTGATTTTCGCGCGCGCCGTTGCACGGTTTGGCGAGGATGCCCCCGCCGACCTATTGCAGGTGGTGATTGGCGGCGCGGATATTGGCGCGGCTTTGGTCGCGTCCACAGATGTGCCGGTAATTTCGGCCACGGGATCCACCCGCATGGGCCGTGCCGTAGCCCCGATAGTGGCAGCGCGCTTTGGCCGCTCGATCCTTGAGCTGGGCGGCAACAACGCAATGATCGTGGCACCCTCGGCCGACATCGACATGGCCGTGCGTGGCATCGTGTTTTCCGCAGTTGGCACGGCTGGCCAGCGCTGCACATCCCTGCGCCGCCTGATCGTGCATGAAAGCATCCGCGCCGATCTGGTGGCAAAACTGGTTAAGGCCTACGCCACCCTGCCCGTCGGCTCCCCGCTTGATCCGGCCACGCTGGTTGGGCCGTTGGTGGACATGGCAGCGCTCGACGCGATGCAGTCCGCCCTTACGGACGCTCGCGCCCAAGGCGGCACGGTGCATGGCGGTGAAGTGGTTGCGGGTGGCGTGCCTGCTGGTGGCGCTTATGTGCATCCGGCTGTGGTGGAAATGCCCGCGCAATCTTTGATCGTCGAAACCGAAACCTTCGCGCCAATCCTTTACGTGATGAGCTACACGGATCTGGATCAGGCAATCGAGATGCAGAATGCGGTACCCCAAGGGCTGTCCTCCTGCATCTTCACCCTGAACATGCGCGAGGCCGAACAGTTCGTGTCCGCCACGGGGTCTGATTGCGGTATTGCCAACGTCAATATCGGCCCCTCGGGAGCTGAAATCGGCGGGGCGTTCGGTGGCGAGAAGGAAACCGGCGGCGGACGCGAAAGCGGATCAGACGCCTGGAAAGGCTACATGCGCCGCCAGACCAATACGATGAACTACTCAGACGAATTGCCTCTTGCGCAGGGCGTGAAGTTCGACATTTAACGGTAATAGGCACGCCCAAACGTGCGACTGCACGTCGGGCGGGCCCCACCCGCCCCGTCGGAGCTGCTGCGCAGCGTGAGGCATAAAATGGTGCAC